>DASWHD010000028.1:0-6286 GCA_036393335.1 bacterium | reverse complement strand
GAGGTCGAAGCGGCCGTTGATCCACCCCTCCAGGAGGTTGGCCTGGGCCGGGTCGTCCTCCTCGAAGTACTTGCGCTCCAGCAGCTCGCGCTTGACCACCAGGTATTGGAGGTATTCCCCATCGAGGTAGGTCGCCAAGGGCGGCCAGTGGCCGCGGTTCTCCGCCTGCAATAGCCCCCGGCCGAGGTCGGTCAACGGTCCGAGGCTGTCCTTCTGCCGGTTGCGGTAGTCCTTGAGGCTACGCAGGGCGGCGCGGATCGCCAGGGTGTCCGGGGGCTGGGCGTCCGCCAGACGCAGCAGGGATGCGGCCCGCTGCGCACAGCCCTCAAGGTACGCCTTGATCGACTCGTCGTCTCCCGCGGGCTCCGGGATTTCCTGGGCGAGGGCGCGCACGCCGTCCAGGTAGACGCGGATCTCCGCGCTGCTGGGCAGGGCCGCCGTGGCGGCGCACGGCAGGAGCACGGCGATCAGCACCACCACCGGCAACAGGGACGTGGTCCTACGGCCGCTCCATCCGCTCATGGCGCCACCCCGAGGAGGTGGTCGAACGCCGAGCGGAACTCGGGCCGCTCGAGATAGAGGGAGACGTCATGATTGCTCACGAGCGTCAGAGGGTCGGGGAAACCGGCGCTGAACAGGGCGACGCTCCCCGGGTTCTCGACGGCGAGGGTGGTCCGCTCCGCCTGGTTGAAGCCCTGGCGCAGCGGGATCGGGTCCTGCGCCACCCCTGTCCCCAGCAGTTTCACATCGGCGCAGACGATGTCATTAGTATTGATCAGGAACCGCAGGGTCCCTGGCTCCCACTCCCGGGCAAAGGCGGCGAGCATCTCGTTGCGACTCATGCCGGTGTCGCCCGCCATCCACCCGAGGAGGTCTCTGATCACCCCCGGCAGGGGCGAGACGATGCCCAGGGGCGAGGCGAGGAGGAGCATGCCGCCGTAGGGGATGTAGCCGATGTGATCGCGCTCCTCCCACGCCACGTGGGGCAGGGCCGCGGCGCCGAGGGAGTGGCCGACGAGGATCGTGTCGGCCGGCCGTACGCCGGCCGCGGCGATCAACTGCTTCAGGCGCAGGGCGACCTCAGTCTGGATGTAGTGGGTCATGTCGCCCATGGCGATGTACACCAGGACGTCCATGAAGTACTCCCGCGCCATGGCGTAGCCGGCGGAGTCGAGGATCTTCTGGAGCTCTGGGAAGCCGAATTGGGCCATGGCCGCGGCGAACTGCTGCTCCACCAGCGGGTACTTCTCCGCGACCTTTTCCAGCACGTCCTGCCACCATAGGCCAACGACCGTGAACTCCCCCTGCGGATGGTTGCGGCGCAGGACCGCCTCCCACGCCGTAGCGAAGTCCCGGGGATGGTTGCCGATCCCGTGTGCCGCCACGACGAGCTTGCCCATCGCTCACTCCTTCGTCCCACTCTCCGTGGTGGGTTTGCCGGTCACTACGTTTCCTGGCGCCTCGCAAGGGTCGCGCCTCTCCCGCGCAAATGCCAGCCCCGCCGCGGCCCTGGCGCCGGGCGACGGCCCGTCTGCTATGCTGCCTGCCCCGGTGGGGGGAGAGATTGTCATGATAACCGGGGGAATGGCCGCGAAGCAGCGGTGTTCCCCGCAAGAGGAGGATCCCATGGCCAAGCAGCTCAAGGCGTTCAAGACAAAATTCCCGGAGACCTGGGCGGCGTACCAGCAGCTCCGCGACCACTGCGACCACAGCGGTCCCCTCGACGGCAAGACCGTGGAGCTGATCAAGGTCGGCATCTCCGCCGCCCTGGAGCACGAGGGCGGCCTGGTGGCCCACGTCTCCCAAGCCCAGAAGGCCGGGGCGAGCGACGACGAGATCTACCAGGCGATCCTGGTCGCCACCGGCCTCGCCGGCTTCCCGGCGGCCCTGGCCGCCTACGGCTACGCCGCGGACTTCCTCAAGCCCAAGAAGAAGTAGGCCGGCCGGCGCGGCACAGGCAGGAGATGCGGGTCAGTCGCGCGGGCTCTCGGCGAGGACCTCCTTCATCGCCGCGTCGAGGATGCCGTTGACGAAGCGGTAGCCGTCTGCGTCGCAGAACGCCTTGGCGAGGTCGATCGCCTCGTCGATCACCACCTTGGGGGGCGTGGTGCGCTCGAACAGCAGCTCGTAGAGACCGAGCTTGAGGATCGCCCGGTCGATCTGCCCCATGCGCTCCACTGGCCAGCGATCGGTAGCAAGCCGCACCAAGGCCGCCCCCACCTCGCTCTCGTGCCGGCGCAGGCCCGCCAAGAGTTGGGCGGCGAAGTCGCTCGCCACAGCCCCGCGCCCAGCCTGAGTGAGGAACTCGCGCTGCGCGTCCTCCCAGTCGGGAGTCACGAAGTCGCGGCCGTAGAGGAACTGGACCGCCAGC
The DNA here is from genome assembly GCA_036393335.1 of bacterium. Lineage (GTDB taxonomy): Bacteria > CG2-30-53-67 > CG2-30-53-67 > CG2-30-70-394 > CG2-30-70-394 > DASWHD01. The sequence goes on along the minus strand of DASWHD010000028.1, from coordinate 3,915 downwards.
TCGCGGCCCTTGTGGCGTGCGCCCATGCTAGGGACCCCAATGCACGACGCGGACCACGAGCGACGGTGCCACACCCAATGCCGAGGTAGACCTCCCTCTAAGGAAGGCAGGAAGGGGAGGAAAGCAGGAATGGGAGGGAACCTGACCAACGACAATTTGCACGGCTTCCTGCCTTCCTGGTCTTCCTGCCTTCCCTAGCCCGCATTTCTCACCCCGAATCTGCTGCGCCCGCACAACTGCCCGCATCTCCTGGCCCACCTCGTCCGGGGTAGGAGCCGGTTGCACCGGCGACCCGCGCCGCCAGCGCGGCCGGCCCTCGCGGGCCGGAATCGCCGAAGGGATTCGGCTCCTACCGCGGGCCGGCCAGGATCTACGGCCATGTGCACGCTCTCGCGACGACCCGTGGTGAGAAATGCGGGCTAGCCGAGCAAAGGGGATGGGCATCTCCAATTCTCAAATGACCTCTCTGATCTCCGTGTCTCTGTGGTGAGAAAACCGGTCTTCCGCACCACGCCGCACTCCGTCACTTCTTCTTCGCCGGCAGGGCCTTCAGCAGGCTGACCATCTCCATCGCCGCCATGGCCGCGTCGCAGCCCTTGTTGCCGGCCTTGGAGCCGGCGCGCTCGATGGCCTGCTCGATGGTGTCGGTGGTGAGGACCCCAAAGATCACCGGCAGTCCCGCCGCCAGGCCCACCTGCCCGACCCCCTTGGCCACCTCGCCCGCCACGTAGTCGAAGTGCGGCGTCGCGCCGCGGATCACCGCGCCGAGGCAGATCACCGCGTCGTATTTGCCGCTCGCCGCCAGGCGCTGGGCGAGGAGTGGGATCTCGAAGGCGCCCGGCACCCAGGCGATGTCGATCGCCTGGTCGTCGGCGCCGTGGCGCACCAGGGTGTCGACCGCGCCGGCCACCAGCTTGCTGGTGATGAACTCGTTGAAGCGCGCGGCGACGATGGCCACGCGGATGCCGGCCGCGATAACCTGGCCTGCGAGGATGTTCGGCATGCGGTCAATCTCCTAGCAGGTGGCCCAGCTTCTCGGCCTTGGTCTTGAGGTAACGCTCGTTGTCTTCGTGTGGCTGGATCTGCAGCGGCACCCGGTCCACCACCTCCAGGCCGTAGCCGGAGATGCCGACGATCTTGCGCGGGTTGTTAGTCATCAGGCGCAGCTCACGCAGTCCGAGGTCGACCAGGATCTGCGCGCCGATGCCATAGTCGCGCAGGTCCTCCTTGAAACCGAGCTGCTGGTTCGCCTCTACCGTGTCGAGCCCCTCGTCCTGCAGGGCGTACGCCTTGATCTTGTTGGACAGGCCGATCCCCCGCCCCTCCTGGCGCAGGTAGAGGATCACGCCGCACCCCTCCGCGGCGATCTGGCGCATGGCGGCGTGCAGTTGCGGCCCGCAGTCGCAGCGCCGCGAGCCGAACACGTCACCGGTGAGACACTCGGAGTGGACCCGCACCATCACCGGCTGGTCGCGCGGGATCTCCCCCATCACCAGGGCGACGTGCTCCTTCTGGTCGATGTCATTGGCGTAGACGATGGTCTTGAAGGTGCCAAGCTCGGTGGGGAGCTCCGCCGTGGCGGCGCGATGCACGAACGACTCCTTCACCATCCGGTACGAGATCAGATCCTTGATGGTCACGATGTGCAGGTCGTGGGTCTTGGCGAAGGCCTCGAGCTGCGGCATCCGCGCCATGGACCCGTCGTCGTTCATGATCTCGCAGATCACCCCGGCCGGCGAGAATCCGGCGAGGCGTGCGAGGTCGACCGAGCCCTCGGTCTGGCCGGCGCGCTGGAGCACCCCCCCGGCCCGCGCGCGCAGCGGGTGGACGTGACCCGGCCGCGCCAGATCGGCCGGCCTGGCGTCGGGCGCCACCGCCACCTTGATGGTGGTGGCGCGGTCGGCGGCGGAGATGCCGGTGGTCACCCCGTGGCGTGCCTCGATGGAGACCGTGAAGGCGGTGCCGAACTGGGAGGTGTTGTCCTGGACCATCGGCGGCAGGTCGAGGGCGTCGCACTTCTCCTGGGTAAGGGTGAGGCAGATCAGGCCGCGGCCGAAACGCGCCATGAAGTTGATCGCCTCCGGGGTGACCGCATCGGCGGCCATGCACAGGTCGCCCTCGTTCTCGCGATCCTCGTCGTCGACCAGGATCACCATCTTGCCCTGGCGGATCTCCTCGATTGCCGCCCGGACGCTCTCTATTCGACGTTCCATGAGCGACTCCGTTCATTCATCGACAACCCGGGGTTTACTCCCGCCCGCGGGCGAATTCGGAGGAGGCCACTGCTTCCGGTACACGGACGGGGGTAAACCCCGCCCCTACGTTTCCGTTCCATCGCTCTCGACCCATCACAGAAACCCATGCTCCGCGAGGAAGGCGCGGTCCACGCCGCCGCCCTTGAGCCCCAGGGGCTCCAGGAATGAGAGCACATATTTTCCAATAAGATCCGTCTCAATGTTCACCGTATCCCCCAGCCTGCGGTGACCCAGGGTGGTGACCTCCAGGGTGTGGGGGATGATCGAGACCGAGAAGCTCCCCGCGTCTACGGCAATCAGGGTGAGGCTGATACCGTCGATCGCCACCGAGCCGCGCTGGATCATCTGCCGGGTGAGGACCGGGTCCGCCGTGAAGGTAAAGATGCGCGCGTTGCCCTCGTCGCGGACCCCCGTAACCGTGGCCGTGCCGTCCACGTGACCACTCACCAGGTGGCCGCCGAGACGATCGTTGAGGCGCACCGACCGCTCCAGGTTCACCCCGTCCCCGGGCCTGAGGTCCCCCAGGTTGGTGACCCGCAGGGTCTCCGGCGCCACGTCCACGGCGAACTGCCCGCCGTCGCACGACGTCACCGTCAGACAGCAGCCGTTGACGCAGATCGAGTCGCCGAGGTGGGCGTCCTCCAGCACCACCCTGGCTGCGACCACCATCCGCGCGTGGTCCCCGCGCCGCTCGACCCGCCCCACCCGCCCGCTCTCTTCCACGATGCCCGTGAACATCGCCGGATTGTCGCCCAGCAGGGGAGAAAAGACCAATCGCGTCATGGGTTGAGACAAGGCTCGTCGCAATGGAGCAGCTCGTGGGACGAGCCCCCTCTCCCCAGGGAGAGGGCCGGGGTGAGGGCGCCCGGAGGATCCCGCGCTGCGCGCCGCCATCAGCCTAGGGCGTCGTCGCAATCCTTTCCGCCATGGTCCACAATCGTCGCTTGGTGTCGACATGCGACGACCCCGGAGGAGGTGGCGTGCGAAGCACAGCAGAGTGGATCCGGACGGCCCGGCAGGGCCGGGGCCTGAGCCAGGCGGCGCTTGCCGAGCGGGTCGGCGCCAGCCAGGCACAGATCTCTCAGTGGGAGACCGGCAAGGTATCGCCCGGGGCCGCGGCGTTGCAGGCGTTGCAGCAGGTGCTTGGCGATCCTGGCGAGGGGGCGCCGGCCGACAATGACACGGGCGAGGGCCGACCGACGGGCCGTACGAAACGTGCTCCTGCCGTCCACGGAAAAGCTCGGTCTGGAAAGAACCCAAACAGCACCACCGCCAACGTCGGCTACGAAGCCCGGCTCTGGCAGATGGCCGACGCCCTGCGCGGCTCCATGGACGCCGCCGAGTACAAGCACGTCTGCCTGGGCCTCTTGTTCCTCAAGTACATCTCCGATGCCTTCGAGGAACACCACGCCAAGCTCGTCGGCGAGCAGGCCAAGGGCGCCGACCCCGAGGATCCCGACGAGTACCGCGCGCAGAGCATCTTCTGGGTGCCGCCCGAGGCGCGCTGGGCGTTTCTCTCGGCCCAGGCGAAGCAGGCCACCATCGGCCGGCTCGTGGACGACGCCATGGCCGGCATCGAGCGCGACAACCCGGCGCTCAAGGGCGTGCTCCCCAAGGACTACGCCCGCCCCGCGCTCGACAAGCAGCGCCTCGGCCAGCT
>DASWHD010000027.1:0-8902 GCA_036393335.1 bacterium | reverse complement strand
GCAGCTCGTCCCCGCGGATGGAATCGTTCGCCCGCGCCATCGCCCGGATCTGGGTGGCGGTGACGCCGAGGAGGTACATCCTGGAGATCGCCAGGTGGTCCGGCCCCCGCGGGGCCAGGAGGTCGACCACGGTCTCGATCGCCCCTCGCGCCCGGTGGCGCCGCCCGCGTTTGACGGCATTCACTCCCTGGGCGGTGCAGAACAGAGCCACATCCATACCCATGGCGGCGGCGCTCGCCGCAATCACCAGGCCGGCGACGACTTTGTCCGGCACGTCGCTCGACAGCAGCACGGCGGCCGCATTCTCCCGCCCGGGTGTGGCGCTCAAGCGTGCGATCCGCTTCTTCAGGTCCGCGACATGCTCCGCGAGCAGCGTCTGCCGGACGTCGATACCCGCGGTCTCTCTGGCACCGCGACGCAACGGCGCCTCTGACAGGGACCCGACCACTGCGACTGAGGACGCCCCGGCCCAGGCACTGCTGGGATCGTGGTCGGTTCGTTGCCGCCGATGCCGATCGACAATATCCGTGGTGGACACGCAACCCCCCTCTCTCCCTGGACAGAGAACTCCTGTTGTCCACCAAGGACAGGCCTTCACGTACGATGAGATCTGCGTCTGGATGAGCAATACCCGTGCCAGCGAATAACCCTCCTGGCCACGCCGGAAAGGCAAAGACATCTCGCTTTGTTACGAAAGACTTAGCGATGCCTCCTTTGCATAGCCATACGACCCACTGGAAACTTTTCTTTCCGATTTCCTGAACAAGCGGTGTCAACTGGTGTTGACACCGCGAGCCCCGCCACCGGAGCAGTGAGGAGATGGGTGGCCAGCGGATGAGAGGGTTGACCCCCGCCGCTACCCCGCGTGGACCGTCGTGGCCGAGGCGCTATCCCCGGCGAGAAGACGGCCAGCGGCGACTTGTGCCCCTGGCGCGGCAAACAGGCACCGCTGGCGCGGCCGGCCCGTTCGGGCCTGGGTCGCCGAAGGGATTCGGCTCCTACCGGGTTGAGGGCACGCCGCGATTGTCCCACCGCGGGTAGGAGCCGGTTGCACCGGCGATCCCGCGCCCCTGGCGCGGCAAACAGGCACCGCTGGCGCGGCCGGCCCGTTCGGGCCGGGGTCGCCGAAGGGATTCGGCTCCTACCCGGGGCTGGCCAGGGTCGATGGATTTGCCCGGGCTCGCGACGATCCCGGCGGAGACATGCGGGCTAGGCTCGCGTGAGGCCGTACTTGCGGATCTGCCTGGTGAGCCACTGGCGTGACTCTCCGAGAGAGGTCGCCGTCCGGGTGATGTTCCATTCGTGTGCTTGCCATCGCTGATAGATGACGTTGCGCTCGAATTCCGCCACGAGGTTTTGCTTCATGCTCTTCAGGTCGATGTCCGGCATAGGGGGACGGCTTGCCTCTGAGACCGACTTCGGCTGATCGACGAAGGGGAGCTGGGCACGGCCGACGGTGCGGTCGCGATTCAGGATGACGAGCCGCTCGATCAGGTTGCGCAGCTCGCGAACGTTCCCGGGCCAGTCGTAGGTGATCAGCGCCGCAATCGCATCCGGGGCGAGGGTGGTCCCGCTCCCTTTCTTGGCATTGAACTCGACGAGGAAGTGATCGGTCAGGAGCGGGATGTCTCGCCGGCGCTCCCGCAACGGCGGCAAGTGGATCGGCAAGACGTTGAGACGGAAATAGAGGTCGGCGCGGAATGCGCCGGCGTGCACCGCGCGGCCCAGATCCTCGTTCGTGCCGGCGATGACACGCACATCGACCCGGCGGGTCCTTTCCCCACCGAGGGGCATCACCTCCCGATCTTGAAGGAAACGCAGGAGCTTGGCCTGGACGGACAAATCGAGCCCCTGAATCTCATCGAGAAAAACGGTACCGCCGTGGGAGGCGAGCAAGAGCCCCTGGGTGACCTCCGTGGCATCGGTGTAGGCGCCCTTCTCGTGACCAAACAGGAGACTATCCGCCAACGCCGCGGGCAGGGAAGCGGCGTTGACGGCGACGAATGGTCCCTCGCTGCGGGTGCCTTGTTCATGAATGGCACGAGCAACCAGCTCCTTACCCGTCCCGGTCTCCCCGGTGAGCAGGACCGTGCAGTCGCCATCCTCCGCTGCCAGACGGGCGATCTGGAGGGCGTCCAGAAACTCCGGGCTCTTCCCTACCAGCCGGGGGCGGCAACGCTGCACCCATTGCCTCTCATCCTCCCGGAGTCGTTGCTCGATGTCTCGCTCACGCGCCGAAATGCCCTCTGTCGTCATGGGATCCTCCCTTCCAGCTCGGTCGCAATTGCGCCGGCTGACAAGATAGACAGCTCATGGTGTCCTCATACACGGCGCACATCCTACGGCGCGACGAGTTACAGATGAGTTACACGTTCCACACAATCGCTCCCACTTTGTTGTAAATGTAGCCTTGCTAATGAGTTACGCCCGATCCGCCAGGGGCGATGAAGCACGGCCCGGCGATGGTCCGCACGATGGCAAGAGGCCGCGCGATGGCCGTTTGACCCGAACGGAGGTACGGAATGACACATCCCCACCGGCGCTGTGGAAAACTATCCACAGGCTCCAGCGGTGCGCATAGGGCCGAACATCAGTCGCCCCCTCACCCTGGCCGCGGATATCCCTAGCCCGTACTTCTCACCACGGATCGTCGCGAGAGCGTGCAAACGCCCATAGATCCCGGTTGGGACTCGGCAGGAGCCGAATCCCTCCTGCCTGCCGGCAGGCAGGTCGGCGACCCGGCCCGCAGGGCCTGCCGCGTCGCCGGTGTGGGTCGCCGGTGCAACCGGCTCCTACCCTGCGTGGCCAAGAGGTAGGAGCCGAATCCCTTCGGCGACCGTTCCGAGGTAGGGGCACGGCATGCCGTGCCCCTACAGCGACCCCAGCCCGCGGGGTCGCCCCCGCGGCGTGCCGTGCGTTCCGCACCGCTGTTCAGGGCGGGGTGATGCCGTACTTCTGGAGGCGGTAGAGGAGGACATGGCGGGGGATGCCGAGGGCGCGGGCGGCGGCGGACTTGTTCCAATGGTGGTCCGCGAGGGCCTGGAGGACCATGGCCCGCTCCATCTCCGGCAGAGTGGCGCCGGCCGGCGCCGTAGGACCGCCTACGGATGGCGCCTCGCCTCCCGCCCGGCGGCGGATCACCTCTGGCAGGTCGGCGAGGCCGATGGTTTCACCGCGGGTCAGTAGGGCGAGGCGGCGACAGAGGTTCTTGAGCTCGCGGACGTTGCCCGGCCACGGGTAGGCCAGCATTGCTCGGCGCACCGCGCCGTCCACCGTCACTCCACTGCCGGCCATCTCTTGCAGGAAGTGGTCGGCGAGCAGGGCGATGTCCTCCGAGCGCTCCCGCAAGGGTGGCAGGTGGATCGGGATCACGTTCAGGCGGTAATAGAGGTCCTCACGGAAATCTCCTGCCGCCACCCTTGCCTCGAGGTTTACGTTGGTCGCGGCGATGACGCGCACGTCGGCCGCCACCGGTGCCACGCTCCCCACCGGGTCGACCTCGCCGCTCTCGAGACAACGCAGGAGCTTGGCCTGGAGCGCCGCGGGCATGTCGCCGATCTCGTCGAGCAGCAGGGTCCCGCCGTCCGCCTGGCGGAAACGACCAGGGTGGTCGTGCAGGGCGCCGGTGAAGGCGCCCTGCACGTGGCCGAACAACTCGCTCTCCAGCAGCTCCTCTGGTAGGGCCACGCAGTTCACCGCCACGAACGGACCGCCGGCGCGGCCGCTGGCATCGTGGAGGTCGCGTGCCACCAGCTCCTTGCCGGTGCCCGACTCGCCGGTGATGAGCACGGTCGCATCGCTGTCCGCCACCTGGTGGATGGTGTCGATCACCGCGAGCATCGCCGGCGAGGCGGTGATCAAGCGCGGGCTGCCACCCTGCGCCCGCACGACGGCACGCAGGCGCGCGTTCTCCACGGTGAGGCGGCGATGCTCGACGGCCCGCCACAGGGTCATGGCCAGGGCGTCGAGGTCGACCGGCTTGGTGGCGAAGTCGAAGGCACCGTCCTTCATCGCCAGGACCGCAGTCTCGATGGAGCCGTAGGCGGTGAGCACCACCACCGGCAGGGCCGGCTGCAGGGCGTGTAATCGCCGCAGGAGCTCCATGCCTCCCATCCCCGGCATCTTCAGGTCCGTCACCACCGCCTCGAAATCCTCCTCCCGTACCGCCTCCACCGCCGCCTCGGCGGCGGCGACGATCACCACCTCGAAGCCGTGGCGGCGCAGGCCGACGGCGGTGACTTCGCGCAGGTTACGGTCGTCGTCCACCAGCAAGATGCGCGCGGGGGGGATCATGGCGCGACGCCCTCATCTCCTGTTCGCCGGGGCATTCACGAAGCCGCCGGACCCGAGACCGGCAGGTAGACATCGAACCGAGCGCCACCCTCGGGCCGGTTGCCCACCTCGATGGTACCGCCATGGTCGGCGATGATGCGGTGGCAGATCGCCAGGCCGAGGCCGGTGCCCTCCTCCCGGGTGGTGAAGAACGGGTTGAAGACGCGGTCGATGTTTTCCGCCGAGATCCCTGACCCGTTATCGCAGACGCTCATCCGGACCCGCTCGGGGGACGAATGTGAACCATGGCCGCCGGCGTCGCGCTCGAGCCGAATCTCCAGCCGCCCGCCCCTGCCCACCGCTTGCAAGCCGTTGCGTACCAGGTTCCAGACCACCTGGCGCAGCAGGTCCTCGTCCCCGGCCACCGCCGGGAGATCGCCGGGCACCGCCACACCGACGGTCACCTCGCGCTCCGCCGCCGACCGGGCGAGGAGCGCCACGGTGTCCCGCACGCACCCCGCTAGTGCCAGGGGACGAAGCTCCGGAGGGCGTGGCCGGGCGAAGGTAAGAAAGTCGGTGAGCACCCGGTCGAGGCGGCCGCTCTCCTCCGTGAGGATCGCCAGCAGCCGGTCGCGGTCGGCGGCGGGGAGATCGCCTGCGCCGAGGATCTGTGCCGCCCCTTTGATCGAGCCGAGGGGGTTGCGGATCTCATGGGCGAGCCCCGCGGAGAGCTGGCCGACGGCGGCGAGCCGTTCGCGGCGACGCAGCTCTCCCTCCAGCGCCTCGCGCTCCTCCAGCGTGCGGCGCAGGCTGGCCGCCGTGCGCTGGTGGTCGCGCTTCTCGCGCCGCTCGCTCTCCACCAGTAAACCGGTCACCACCCCGACGATGTTGTAGAGCAGCACCTCCAGCCCCTTGTCGATGGGTGCGGCCGGATCGTGGGAGATGTGACCCAAGGCGTGGGGGAGGTAGGCGACGGTGGTGATCAGGGCGGCACCGACACCGCCGCGCAGGCCGTAGTTGAAGGCCGCGAGGATAATCGGCAGGTAGTAGAGGCGACGGAAGATGTCATGCGGCAACTGGGTGGTGGCGCTCACGGTGTAGTGGGCGATGCTCACCACGACGATCAGCAGCGCCGGCACCAGCCAGCGCCAGTGGCCCACACCGAGCGCGCCGTCGTCCCCGTCCGCCGGCGGAGCCGGCGGCGGCCATGATCCGGTAGCGGTGCGGTTGTGGGGAGGTGTCGGCACCAAGGCCTGCACGACTTAGCCCGCGTTTTTCACCCGGGATCGTTGCGAGAGCGCGCAACTATTCGGAGGTCTTGGCCGACCCCCGGTAGGAGCCGAATCCCTTCGGCGACCAGGCCCGCAGGGCCTGCCGCGCGGATCGCCGGTGCAACCGGCTCCTACCCTCGGCGAGGACACGGCCAGGAGATACGGGCGGTTGCGCGTGCGTAGCAGAGTCATGGTGAGAAATCCGGGTTAGATCAACTTGGTCAGCGGGTACTCGATGATCCCCTCGGCCCCGACGGCGAGGAGCTTGGGGATCAGGTCGCGCACCGCGATCTCTGCGGCCACCGTCTCCACCGAGTACCAGTCGCCGTCGTACAGGGCGGAGACCGTGGGGGCGTGGAGGCTGGGAAGCAACGCCACCACCCCCTCCAGATTTGCCTGGGCGACGTTCAGCTTCAACCCGACCATCCCCTCCGCGGCGAGGGCGGCCTTGAGCAGCATGGCGATCTGCTCGATCTTGGTACGCCGCCACGGATCGTCCCACGCCCGGGGATGGGCGATCAGCTTGGTGTTGGTCACCAGCATCTCGTGGAGGATGCGCAGGCCGTGGGCCTTGATGGTCGAGCCGGTCTCGGTGATCTCGACGATCGCGTCCACCAGCCCCTCCACCACCTTCGCCTCGGTCGCCCCCCAAGAGAACTCCACCTCCACGGCGATGCCCTGCTCCGCGAAGTAGCGGCGGGTGTAGTTGAGCAGCTCGGTGGAGATGCGTTTTCCCCGCAGGTCCTCCAAGGTCTCGTAAGGGGAATCGCCGGCCACCGCCACCACCCAGCGCGCCGGCTTGGAGCTGGTCTTGGAGTAGACCAGGTCGGCCACCTCGACCACCTGGGACTGGTTCTCCAGGATCCAGTCGAGGCCGGTGAGCCCCATGTCGAGGGTGCCATCTTCCACGTAGCGCGCCATCTCCTGGGCGCGTACCAGGGCGCAGGAGATCTCCGGGTCGTCGATCGACGGGTAGTAGTTGCGCGAGTGGACGCGGATCTTCCAGCCGGCCTTGCGAAACAATTCGATGGTGGCGTCCTGGAGGCTGCCCTTGGGCAGCCCCAACCTGAGCTGGCTCACGCCGTGCTCCTTCCGAGACGGGTTGCAGTGCGGTGGCGGCAGTGTGCCACCACCAAGAAATTCCGTCATCTTCGGAACACCGCCGCCGGACGGTATAGTTAGAAAATGGCTCTGTCTGCATTAGCTGTGGGTCAGATTCCCACAGCCTGGTTGAGAAAGACGGCGGGAGTCAGGCGATCAGCGAAGCGTTCCAAGCATCGGCGCCATCCCAGATACGTGGGGAGGTACTTGGTGGCGACACCGTGAAAGCGGGCTATCCATCCTTTGAGACGGCTGTCGTAGGCATTGACGTTCTGGATATGGAAGGCGTGGTCGACGACGCGGATGCCCGCACGGAGATTCACCGGTCGATGCGCAAGGTGGGCCTGCTGGGCAAAGACGCGGTAGATGGCATTGCCGTCGGAGCACAACACCGCGTCCGGATCGATCACCGGGGTGAGAACCGCGCTTACGGAGCGGACATCGGCTTTCGGCAGGACCGCATCGGTGGTGGTGTGGTCCCGATCGCGGGCGATCAGCACCGGGATCTGTTCCGACGAGAGGCCGCGTTTCGCCGCCACGCCTCCGCGTTGGCGGGGCGGACGGGGGAGATGGCGCTCGCCCTTGTGCGAGTCCAGGAAGTAGGTCTCGTCCGCCTCCACAATCCCGTGCAGATGCGACGGCTTGGAGCGGGCCGGCAGGGCCAAGAAGCGATGCCGCCAGCGAAACGCCGTGTCCTTGTGAACGCCACAGCGACGCGCCGCCTCGCGAACCGTCGCGCCGTCGATGAGCGCCTGCGCGTACGCCGCCCAGCATTCTCGATGCCGCAGGCGGGCCAGGGGCGTCCCCGTGAGGGCATTGAAGGTCCGGTGACATCCCCCACACCGGTAGCGTGGAAGCCCATGGGCATTGCCCCAGTGAACCCCGTGCGGATGATGGCAGTACGGGCAACGGGGCGCACGATCGGTGATCGCTGCCAGCACCTCGTCCAACGGAGGTTTCTCGCGAAGCCACGCCCGTGCTTGTTCCCGCTGAGAGGGAGTAAGGTCGCTTGCTTGGGATAGCCAGTGGTGGAAATCCTCGGTACGCATCGCCGCCGCTCCAGATGTTCTTCCGGCTACTTGAAGCATAGGACGCGCCAACACCTAACGCAGACAGAGCCTAGAAAATACCCGTGCGGCGCAGCGTCCCTGCGATGGTCCGCGACCCTCCCCAGCCCGCATTTCTCACCATGACTCTGCTGCGCCCGCGCAACTGCCCGCATCTCCTGGCCGGGTCCTCGTCCGAGTCCTCGCCAGGGGTAGGAGCCGGTTTCACCGGCGATCCGCGCAGCAGGCCCTGCGGGCCTGGGTCGCCGATAGAATCGGCTCCTACCGCGGGCCAGCCAGGACCTACGGCCATTGGCACGGGCTCGCGACGATTCCTGGTGAGAAATGCGAGCTAGAACCTCCGGCACGTGGCAAGGAGATCCCCGTGAAACAGAAGATCGACGCCCTGTACAGCGAGTGGCAGGAGGCCGGCTCACCGCGGGCGCGTGACCGCCTCCTCGCCGCGGCCCTCGGCGGCGAGGTGACCGGCGACGGCGATCCCCATGTCCAGTGGCACCGCCGAGGCCGCCCGAAAAGAGAGCCATTGCCGCCCTATACCACCAACCTCAATGTGGCGGCCCAGGCCATGGATCAGGCGTGGGAGACCCTCGAGGAGTTCGCGCCGCACCAGATCCACTGTCAGCGCGATCCGGACAACCCGACCCAGCGCGGCGACTGCTTCGTCGAGTGGTGGCCGGACGAGGAGACCCACGTCTTCACCCCCCGCTTCCCCACCGAGGCGGAGACCCGCGCCTTCGCCGCCTTCGCCTTCGCCCGCCTGCAGCGCGAGCTGTAGCGGGGCAAACGCGCTGCGTGCGCAGCCCGCTGTGCTGCACGGACCGCCTACGGCGCGCCCGGATCGTCCCCCTGGCGTGCCGCCAGCTCTTCCACGGCGGACTGGAAGTCCGGCATGAGGATCGATGCGGAGTGGTTGTGCGCCTCGTCGAGCATCTTCTTTATCGTGCCACGCATGGCGTCGTCCACCGGCACCGCCTTGCCCACGATGAAATGGCCGTTCTCCGCCGCATAGATGTAGACCCCTAGCCTCTCCTGTTCACGAACCAGGTCCACGAGGGAGGCCTGCTGCTCATCGAGGGGGTCGAGGAGGATGGTGAGATCGACGATCTCATCGAACAGGCCCACGACCCCGACGGTGGTCTGCAAGACCACCCCACGGGTCATCAGATGGACGTCCATCCCGAATTGGATCCC
>DASWHD010000026.1:0-7221 GCA_036393335.1 bacterium | reverse complement strand
CATGAACTTCAACCCTCAGGCCTCGCCGTTCAACATGCCGGAGCTCAACTGGTACGCCGGCTACCCCTTCGCTCTCACCCTGATGGCGGCGATCGCCGCCGGCCTGCTCCTGTTCTTCCACCGCCGCGGCTGGCTCGGCCGGCTGCGGGGACTGCACAACCTCCCCGAGGCGGCCGCGCCATCCCTCTCCTTGAAAGGGGGAGAAGACGACGGTCACCGCTGAACGGCGCCGGAAGTGGGCACCGCCCGGTGCGCGTGCTAGCCCGCATTTCTCACCGCGAATCTGCTGCGACCGCACAACCGCCCATATCTCCCGGCCCACCTCCACGAGGAGTAGGAGCCGGTTGCACCGGCGACCCGCGCCATCCGCGCGGCAGGCCCTACGGGCCTGGATCTGTAGGGGCACGGCATGCCGTGCCCCTACCTCGGAACGGTCGCCGAAGGATTCGGCTCCTGCCTCAGGCCGGCCAGGATCTACGCGCGTGTGCACGGTCTCGCGACAATCCGTGGTGAGAAATGCGGGCTAGCGAGCGGTGGTGCGAGCACCTCACCCCAGGCCGACGAGGACCATGAACTGGTAAGGCTCCAGGAACAGCCGCTGGGTGGCGGTGATGGTCCGCCCGCCGACGATATCGGTGCAGGTCTTGTCCCAGCCGAGCTGGCGCAGGCGGCTGCCGGCGATCGCCTGTTCGGCCTCGGTGAAGTTCGCCAACACCAGGACGCTTTGGTCGTCGTGGTGGCGAAAATAGGCGAACACGTGATCGTTGCCGGGATCGACGATCTCCGTATCCGCGCGGGTGAAGGCCAGGGTCTGCTGGCGCACCTGGACGAGCTTGAGCAGGCCCAAGTAGATCCGCCCCGGCACGCTCTCGGGATCCCGGCGCAGCTCGGCGCGTGGCCCATCGAACGGTGCGCGATGCACCCAGCGGCTGTCGCCATCCTTCTCGGGGTCGGCCGTGTAGCCGTAGTCGTTGAGGGTGCCCAGCTCGTCGCCGAGGTACAGCAGGGGGATTCCCCCGATGGTGAAGATCACCCCATGCAGCAGGAGGATGCGCCGGATCGCCAGCGCCTCCTCGCCCGCGTCGCCGTCGGCCAGCGCCTTTTCCAGGCCACACAGCGAGGCCGTGGTACCGGAGACCCGGGCGTCGCCGGTCGCCGTCTGCTCCTGGAAGGGCAGACCGCGCGCGAAGCTGCCGGGAAAGCGGCCGGTGTAGAAGTCGTTCAGGAAGCGCCGGTGAGGGCGGGGGTCGATGTGCAGCTCGCGCGCATCGTCGTCCGCGAACACCCAGCCGATGTCGTCGTGGCAACGGAGGTAGTTCACCCAGACGCAGTTGCGCGGCAGGGCGAAGCGCTTGCCCATCGCGTGGCGCAGCAGGCGCACGTCGCGGGTGGCGAGGCCGTCCCAGAGGAGCGCCATCAGATTCGGGTTGTAGGAGAGCGGGCACTCCTCCTCGCCGATGTACTCGGCCACCCGCTCCGGATGGACGATCGCCTCGGACTTGAAGACCATCGCCGGCGCCGCGATGCGGATCAGGGCGTTGAACGCCTGGACGATGACGTGGGCCTGCGGCAGGTTCTGGCACCCGGTGCCCAGGCGCTTCCAGATGAAGGCGATGGCGTCGAGGCGCAGGACCTCCACCCCCTGGTTGGCGAGGAACAACATCTCGTCCGCCATGCGGTTGAAGACCACCGGGTTCTCGTAGTTGAGGTCCCACTGGTAATGGTGAAATGTGGTCCACACCCAGCGGCGGATCCGGCTGCGGTAGGTGAAACAGCCCGGATGTTCCTCCGGAAAGGTGGCCTCGATCGACGCCTCATAGGCATCGGGCTCATGCCGGTCGGCAAACATCCGGTAGTACTCCTGGTACTCGATATCGCCGGCCAGGGCCCGCTTCGCCCACTCGTGCTCGTCGGAGGTGTGGTTGAAGATGAAGTCGAGACACAGGCTGATGCCGTGGTGGCGCAGCTCTGCCGCTAGGGCGCCCAGCTCCTCCATGGTGCCGAGGGCAGGATCGACCTCGCGATAGCTGCTCACCGCGTAGCCGCCGTCGTTGTCGCCCGCCGGCGTCTTGAACAGCGGCATCAGGTGCAGGTAGGTGATGCCCAGCTCCATCAGGTACGGGATGCGCCGGCGCACCCCGTCGAGATTACCGGCAAAGAGGTCCACGTAACCGGTGGCCCCCACCAGGCGCCGGGCCTGAAACCACTGCGGGTCGACCTCGCGCGTCGCGTCGCGGGCCTTGAGCTCGGCGGAGCGCTCCAGCCACCGGCGCGTCGCGGTGGCCAGGATGTCTTCGAGGTAATAGAAGAAGTCGTAGTGGTGCCCGTAGATCTCGTGCAGGGCGGCGAACAGCCGCGGGAACTGGGCCTGGACCCGCTGCACGTACCCCTGCCACTCGCCCTCCGCCACGCGGCCGGCGAACCGCTCCTCCAGGCGCGGCAGCAGCCGCGCCAGGGACGCCGCGGCGTGTCGGCTCAGCCACCGGGAGTCATTCATCAATTCTTTCCTAGATCCACTTGAAACGGCGGAAGATCCACACCTGGATCAGGGCGACGGCGAACAGCAGGGCGCAGACGATGGTAAAGGCCACCGGGTTTTCGGTGCCAGGGATGCCGCCCACGTTGATCCCCAGGAGGCCGGTGAGCAGGCCGAGGGGAAGGAAGATCCCGGCGATGATGGACAGCATGTACATCGTCTTGTTCATCTGCTCCGCCAGGCGGCTATTGAGCTCGTCCTGCGCCACGGCCGCGCGGTCGCGCGCCGCGTCGAGGTCCTCCACGTAGCGGGTGATCCGGTCGCCGAGCTCCCGCAGGTGCTCCCGGTGGAGCTCTCCGAGCCAACTCACCCGTTCACCCTGCAACCGGGCCATCGCGTCGCGCTGCGGTGCCAGGTAGCGCCGCAGGGAGATCACCTGGCGGCGCAGCCCACCGATCTTCGCGCGCAGCTCGAAGCTCTCCGCCTCCAAGACCTGGTCCTCCAGGGCATCCACCTGATCGTCGACGTCGGAGAGCACGGGTGCCATCAGGGACGACAGACGGTCGGCGATCTCCACCACGAACTCCCCGGCATCCGTCGGCCCATCTCCGGCGTCGAGCGCCTCACGGATGTCCTGGATTGCGATGACCCTGCGGTGGCGCAGGGTCATCACCCGGTGGGCCTCGATCCACATCCGTACCGACACCATGTCCTCCGGATCCGAGCCCGGGTTCAGGTTGACCCCGCGCAGGATCACCAGCAGCCCATCGCGTCGCGCGACGCTGCGCGGGCGGGTCTCGTCGGCGAGCAACGCGTCGTACACCACCGGATCGACACCGCTCTCCTCCTCGAACCAACGCCGGGTGGCGGGGTCCTCGTGGTCCAGATGGAGCCACAAGAGACCCACCGTCGGCGCGATCGGCTCGCTCGCCGCCGTGTTCTCCCGCCGGTCGCCACCGACCTCCCGACCACCCCCCTTGCCGTCGAGCCGGTATGCAAACACCCCACCGCTGGTCTCCGTCATCTCGTCCCTTCCGCAGGGGCTGGCACCCCAGTCCACAGTCAACCGGTGTCGATCACCTAAAATGCCATCCCCACGCTGAAGTGCCAAACAAAGCCGTCCTCCCCGCGCTCCGTCCGCGCGTCCGGATTGAAGGCGAAGTCGAGGCGCGCCGGCCCGACCGGGAGCAGGTACTGGACACCGGCGCCGACCGCCGGCCGGAAGTCCTGCCAGTAGTCGCTCAGGGTATCGGAAACGATCTCCGCGCGGCTGTCGTAGGGCTCCTCACCCTGCTCGGATCGGGTGCGGTTGGGCGCCACGTTGCCATAGTCGAAGAACAGACTGCCGGCGAGGTTGCCGCGCAGCCGGCGGCGTAGCTCCACGGTGATCACGTTGTAGGCCAGTCCGCCCGCCGGGTCACCGGAGACGTCGAGGGGCCCGAGCTGCGACTCCGCGAAGCTACGCACCGTGTTCTCACCGCCGTTGAAGAAGCGCTCGCCGAGGGGCACCGTCACCTCGGCGCCACCGGGAAGGATCAGGCCGGTGGCGTAGCGCAACCCGAGGATGGTCGCCTCTCCCAGGGGCGTGAACACCCGCGTGCCGGCGGTGAGGCGGGTGAGGGTGACGCTGCCGCCGAGGAGTCGATCCGCGCGCTCCGCGGCGACGAAGCTCCTCTGCCCGTGGGACGGGAAGAAGAGATCGTCGCGGGTGTCGTAGGTGGCCTGGACCTTGACGCTCGCCAGGTCGTAGCCCGTGTCCAGGGCCTCCGCCGCCGTGTCCACCGCCACCTCGGTGAGCTCGGTCGCCTGGTAGCCGTAGCCGGCGGTCACCGTCCAGTGGTCGGTGAGGCGCTTCGACAGCAGCAACGCCGCACCCACCTCGCGCCGGGTGAAGGACGGCTCCTTGCGCCGCCGGTAGGTGATGGGCAGGTCCGCGGTGATGTCGCTGTCGAGGAACCAGGGATCGGTGAGGTTCACGGTCAGGCCCAAGGCCTTCGCCGACGCGCTCGCCTCGACCCCGAAGATCCTGCCGGTGCCGAACAGGTTGCGCTCCCGGAACCCGCCGCGCAGGCGCAGCAGCTCGTAGGAGCCCCAGCCTGGTTCCAGGTAGAGCTCCTTGGAAGGGGCCTCCTCCACGCGCACCGTGAGCCGCCCCACGTCGCCCTCGGACAACGGCTCGAAGGCGAGGTCCACCTTAGAGAACAGGCCCGTGCGGTAGAGGGACTGGAACGCCTCCCGTTGCTTGTAGAGCCGATAGCGATCTCCGGGCTGGAATGGCACGCGCCGGCGGATGACCCCCGTGCGCGTCCGTCGATTACCCTCGACCGCGATCACCCCGACGGTCGCCAGCGGGCCGCTGGCGATGGTGGCCGCCAGCACCACGCCGCCGTCTGCGGCGGCGCGCCGCTCGTCGATGTCCACGGTCGCCTCGGGGTAGCCGAGGTTGCCGTACGCCTCCAGGACGCGGCTCCGCAACGCCAGCTTGCGCCGCGGGTAGTACGGGGCATCGCGGAGCTGCTTGCGCACCTCGGCGAGGAGTGGCTCCACCTCCGGCAAGAGATCGCCGGCGAAGGTGATCTCGCGAATGCGG
The DNA here is from genome assembly GCA_036393335.1 of bacterium. GTDB lineage: Bacteria > CG2-30-53-67 > CG2-30-53-67 > CG2-30-70-394 > CG2-30-70-394 > DASWHD01. The sequence continues at coordinate 2,155 of DASWHD010000026.1, read as the reverse complement.
TAGCGCATCCCTTCATGGATACGCAGCGTGACGTTCGCCCGCGTCCGGTCGGGTGAGAAGGCGATCGCCGGCTTGTCCACCTGGGCGTCGAGGTAACCCTCGGCGAAGTACCTGCCGCGCAGGTCGGCGACCCCGGCTTGGATCTCCGTCTCCACGAACAGCGCCTCACCCATCCCGAGAATGCCGGCTCGCGGCGCGGTGAAGTGGCGCAGCAGCTCTCCGGTAGGAAACGCCGCGTTGCCCACCAGGTCGATCCGCTCGACGTGGACCCGAGGTCCCTCGGTGACGGTGAAGGTGACCACCGGCTTCCCTGGACCGGCGTCGATACGGTAGTCCACCGTGGCGAAGGCGTACCCCGCGGCGCGGTAGGCGAGCGTCATCTCGAACGCCGCATCATCGGCGTCGGCGCGCCGCAAGCCGTGACGATGCAGCTCGCGCAGCTCGTCCGCGGCGACGCCGCGCAGGGCGCGGTCGCCGAGCATCGCGTTGCCCTCGATGCGGATCGCATAGGCCACCGGCGCCGGCCTCTCGGCGTCGGCGCGGCCGGCAGGCGTGTCGCCGGTCTCGGCGGCCGATGCCAACGGTGCCGCGGCAAGCCATGCGAGGGCCAAGATGATTGCGCCACCCTGCGGCGCCTGCGAGGAGTTCATTTGGCCGCAGATTTCACAGATTCGCGCAAATGGTTCCGGCATCATCGAGTCGATGTTTCAAGACCCCAAGGTTTTGCACCACGAAGGCAGGAAGGACACGAAGGGGCTTCTTGTGGCCTCTTCGCTGGGGGCGTGCGGGTGAACGCGGGGGGACGCCGAGGGTTGCTCGCCGGAAAGCCAGGGTAGCCAATAACGCATCAGCGCACGCCCCGGCACATTCGCCGTTCTTCCCCTTCGGGGGAATCAGGATCGACGATCCGGGCCGGTACATCTCCGCTGGAGGATGGTTGTACACTCCCGCCACCCGTCAACGGCCTCCATGGGTGCTCACACCGTGTTGATGGAATACCTCCACGTTGCCCTCAACCACGCGCAATACGAAATCCTCCCCGAGGACCAGACCTTCTACGGCGAGATCCCGGAATGCCATGGGGTTTACGCCCACGCGAAGACCCTCGAGGCGTGTCGCACGGAGTTGCGGGAGGTTCTGGGGGAGTGGGTCCTCTTCCGGGTCTCCCGGAACCTGCCCATGCCCATCCTCGACGGAGTTGAGTCGGCCATCCGGGGCGTTGCCTAATGCCCCGCTTTGGACCGGTCAAGCGCGCGGACCTGGTCCGCTATCTGCGCGAGGTCGGATTCGAGGGGGCCTTACTCAGGCGGCCGCCACCGGTTCAGGGTGAGCGGTGAGATCACCCTTTGAATCCCAACCCTCGCCAAGGCGATATCGGGAACGACCTCCTCACCCGCATCCTCCGGCAGGCCGCTCTTTCCCGAGAGAGTGGCAACATCTGTAAGTGCCCGGTCCCGATCGTGGTCAGCAGCAGCACGGGATGACTTCAGCGAGTCCATAACGCAATAACGCAAGCCAGGCCCTGCCTACATCACATCCCGGCCTCGTGCCGGCGGCTGCCCGAGGGTGCGGAGCAGGGCCGCGAAACGATTCGTTCCATGCAGGCGGTCGGCTTTTGACAAACGCACTTCCGCCAATTACTTTGGCTCAAAATTGAACCAGGGTGGGAAATGGGATGGGTGTCACATACCCGTTGGGACGGACCGGGGACCGCCGCGGGAGACCGTGGTTCGTCGCCGAACCGCCGCCGGGCCCCGACACGCCGCCGAGGCTCCTCGCCCAGCTCCACGCGGCGATCCGCTTCCGCCACCTGAGCCCCCGTACCGAGGAGGCGTACCGCCACTGGATCAAGCGCTACCTCTTCTTTCACCACCTGCGCCATCCCCAGGAGATGGGCGAGGGGGAGATCAACGCCTTCCTCTCCCACCTGGCCGTCCAGGAGAAGGTCAGCGCCTCCACCCAGAACCAGGCCCTCGCGGCGCTGCTGTTCCTGTATCGCCACGTCCTGAAACGGGAGGTCGGCGACCTGGGGCAGGTCATCCGGGCGAAGCGACCCCGGCGCCTCCCCGTGGTCCTGACCCGGGACGAGGTCCAGGCCGTGCTCGCCAACCTCTCCGGCGACAAGCGGGTCATGGCCGCACTGATGTACGGGGCC
>DASWHD010000025.1:0-4733 GCA_036393335.1 bacterium | reverse complement strand
CGACCGTGCCCGCGGTCCACCCCTACGTGCTGCTCAACTACCAGGGCCGGCCGCGCGACGTCCAGACCCTCGCCCACGAGCTGGGCCACGGCGTCCACCAATACCTGGCCCGCGACCGCGGGCTGTTCGCCGCCGATACGCCCTTGACCACCGCCGAGACCGCCAGCGTCTTTGGTGAGATGCTGGTCTTCCAGTCCCTCAAAGAGATGCTCGACGACCCGCGGCGCCGCCTCCCCCTGGTGTGCGCGAAGATCGAAGACAGCTTTGCCACGGTCTTTCGCCAGGCGATCATGAGCCGCTTCGAACAGTCCCTGCACCAGGCGCGACGGGAGGAGGGCGAGCTTGCGCCGGAGCGCATCGATGCGCTGTGGATGGCGGCTAACCGGCCCATGTTCGGCGACGCCCTGCACCTCACCGAGGACTATCGCCACTGGTGGATGTACATCCCCCACTTCATCCACTCGCCGTTCTATACCTATGCCTACAGCTTCGGCGAGCTGCTCGTCCTGGCGCTGTTTGAAAAGTACAACAGCGAGGGCGATGCCTTCGTCCCGGCATATCTCGACCTCCTGGCCGGCGGCGGCTCCGCGCCACCCAGCGAGCTGCTGGCCCGTATGGGCGTGGACATCACCGCCGATGACTTCTGGCAGGGCGGGCTCGCGGTGCTCTCCCGGATGGTGGAGGAGGCGGAGGCGCTGAGCGATGCCCTGGCGTGAGGCGTGCGGTCCGCGCGACTTCCGCCCCGAACCCCCGCGCGCGACTCCGCCCGGCCCCGAACGCGACCCCTAGACCATGACCCCCTCCCCCCCGCACGCCGACACCGCCCATCTGAGCGACGTCCGCTTCGCCTCCCTCGACCTGCCGGACGAGATCCAGCGCGGTATCCGCGACGCCGGATTTACCCTCTGCACCCCGATTCAGGCCCTCACCTTGCCGCCGGCCCTGGCCGGCGAGGGGGTGGCAGGGCAGGCCCAGACCGGCACGGGCAAGACCGCCGCGTACCTGATCACGATCTACAACAAGCTCCTGCGCAGCCCGCCGGTGAAGCTCTCGGGCCGTGACGCAAACCGGGCGGCGCCGCGGGCGCTGATCGTCGCCCCGACCCGTGAGCTGGTGGCCCAGATCCACTCGGACGCGGCGATCCTCGGTGCCCACAGCGGACTGCGCCTGACGGTCGTCTACGGTGGCGTCGACTACGATAAGCAGCGCCGGGCAATCGCCGACGGCTGCGACATCCTGGTGGGCACGCCGGGCCGACTGATCGACTACTTCAAGCAGGGCATCTACACGTTGCTGGGCATCCAGATCGCGGTGCTCGACGAGGCCGACCGGATGTTCGACCTCGGCTTCATCAAGGACATCCGCTATCTCTTGCATCGCATGCCGAGCTTCGCCGAGCGGCAGTCGATGCTATTCTCGGCGACCCTCGACCCGCGGGTGATGGAGCTCGCCTACGAGCACATGGACATCCGCGAGATGCTCGCGGTGCCGGCGGAGCGGCTGACCGCGGAGAAGGTGCGCCAGCAGCTCTACCACGTGGCGAGCGACGAGAAATTCAGCCTGCTGTTAGGGGTGCTCGCCCACGAGGGCCCAAGCCGCACCCTGGTGTTCGTCAACACCCGCCGCGAGGCGACACGGCTGGAGGAGCGGCTGCGGCGCTGTGGCTACGCGGCACGCGCCCTCACCGGCGAGGTCCCCCAGCGCAAGCGTATGAGCTACCTGCGCCAGTTCATGACGGGCGACCTGGCCCTGTTGATCGCCACCGACGTCGCGTCGCGCGGCCTCCATATCCCCGACGTCTCCCACGTCATCAACTATGACCTACCGGATGACCGGGAAGACTACGTGCACCGCGTCGGCCGTACCGCCCGGGCGGGTGCGGATGGGGACGCGATCAGCTTCTGCTGCGATCGTTACGCCCTGAACCTGGTGGCCATCGAAGAGTTCCTGGGCCACTCGGTACCGTCGGCGATCCCAGCAGCGGAGCTGTTCGCGGAGGAGCAGGTGGTGCGCCGGACGGCCCACGCCGCCGCGCCGGATGCTGAGCCGGTGGAGCAGGGCGAGAAAGGTGGTGAGCCTACGCCGAAGAGGCCGCGCGCCCGGCGGCGCGGCAAGACGGGCGGTACAGAGCGCGCGAGGGTCGGTCATGAGCAATCCGCCGCGACCGGCGCCGCTGCCGCAGAAGGCAGGGCCGCACCCAAGAAACGGCGGCGGCGACGCGGACGGCGCGGCGGCGGCGAGAGCTCGACCAGCGGCGCGCCGGTGCCCGAGCAATAGGCAGTACGGAGGTCGAGATCGTGAACCAGAAGATCGTGTGGTGGATCGTCGGCATCGCGGCGGTGGTCGCGCTGTTTACCTACCTCTCGTTGAGCGGTACGCCATACGAGTGCCGCGTCACCATCAACTTCGCCGGCGCCACCATCACCCGCACCGGTGCGGGCCATGAGAAGAGCGAAGCAATCCGCACGGCCATCGAGAGCGCCTGCGCCTCCCTCGGCCTCAACATGGCGGACGACATCCGCTGCCAAGGCAGCCAACCGCTCGACCTTCAGTGCCAGGAACCCTCTTCGGGGTACTAGCCGCATTTCTCACCAGGGATCGTGGCGAGCGAGCGCAAATGACCGTGGATCCTGGCCGGCCCGCGGGAGGAGCCGAATCCCTCCTGCCTACCGGCAAGGCAGGTCGGCGACCCAGGCCCGCAGGGCCTGGTGCGCGGATCGCCGGTACAACCGGCTCCTACCCCTGGCGCGGACTCGGACGAGGTGGGCCAGAAAATGCGGGCAGTTGCGCGGGTGGAGCAGATCCATGGTGAGAAATGCGGGCTAGCACCTGGTTGGAAAACAATCCGTGAGCGGAACCCACGCAAGGGCGCGCAGTCGGAACTACGCAAAGGGGATCGCAGGGTCTTGTCAAAGCTGTACTGCGCGCCTGGGCGCCTGAGCATCTGGGCGTTGATCCTCCTCGCCGCCACCGGCTGCACGTCCGGGAAGCACGACGCGGCCAACGACCTGACCCTGGCCATCGCCACTTCGCCCACCAGCCTCGATCCGCGTCTCGCCACAGACACCGTTTCAGGTCGTCTGCTGCGCCTCACCCACCGCGGCTTGGTGCGCCTCGACGAGCGCCTTCGTCCGACACCGGATCTCGCCGTGTGGGAGGAGATCACTCCCCGCCACTACCGCTTCCATCTCCGCCCCGGGGTCACCTTCCACGACGGCCGGCCCCTCACCGCGCACGACGTCGTCGCCACCTACGAGTCGCTGCTCGATCCGGCCCTGGCTTCTCCCCACCGCGGCCTCATGGAACCCGTCGCCTCCGTCGCGGCGATCGACGCCGCCACCTGCGACTTTCTTCTCGAACGGCCGCACGCGCCGTTTGTCGCCTCCCTCACCCTCGGGATCGTTCCCCGGGGCTGGGACACGACCCGGCCGCCGCCCGGTACCGGCCCGTTTCGACTGATCGATTGGCGGCCGGACCAGTGGCTGCGCTTGGCACGGTTCGCCGACTACGCCGAGGGACCGGTGGCGTTGCCTGGTCTCACTGTCCGCGTCCTGCCCGACGCCACGGTGCGAGCCCTGGAGCTGGAGCGCGGCGGCGTCGACCTCGTGATCAACGATCTCCCGGTCGACACCCTGCCGCGCCTCGCCGCCCTGCCGCACCTGCGGCTCGTGACCTCGCCGTCGACCAACTTCTTTTACCTGGGGCTAAACGTCCAGGATCCGTTGCTGCACGACGTGCGCGTGCGCCGCGCGATCGCCTGCGCGATCGATCCCGGACCGATCATCGAATACCTCCTGCGAGGTCAGGCGGTTCCCGCCACCGGTCTCCTGCCCCCGGATCACTGGGCGTACCATCGACCGGCGGCGCTGCCATCGTTCGATCCGGACCACGCGCGGCGACTGCTGGCCGAGGTCCGCGGTGTTGGGGCACCACCGCTCAAGCTCGAGTACAAGACCTCCACCGACGAGACCGCCCGCCTGGTGGCGCAAGTGATCGCGCACCAGCTCGCGCAGGTGGGCATCGACGTGTCGTTGCGCAGCTACGAGTGGGGCACCTTCTACGGCGACATCAAGGCGGGGCGGTTCCAGCTCTACTGCCTCACCTGGACCGGCGTGGTGGAGCCCGACCTCTACCACTACCTCTTCCACAGCCACAGCACACCGCCGGAGGGCGCCAACCGCAATCGCTACGCCGACCCGGAGATGGACGCCGCTCTCGAGGCGGCACGCGCGACGGACGATCCCGAGCGACGCCGTGGATACTACGCCACGGTCCAAGACCTGGCCGCCCGCGACCTGCCGTACATCCCCCTCTGGCACCCGTCGCACTACGCGGTGGTCAACCAGCGGATCGAGGGGTTCCGTCTCACCCCGAACATCGACTTCGCCGACTTCGCCAACGTGCGCCTACGCGACTCCCCGCGAGAGGGGGAACCACTGATGGACACAGATAGACACAGATGAGCGCAGGCGATCCATGTCCATCGGTGTTCCTCCGTGGTTCCCGACGAACGAGCGGTGGTCTGGTGTAGGCCGGGCTGCGCTCGACATGGCGAGCAGAGCCTGCCGTACGGGTTGGCTGGCGGCCCCACCGGTAGGCGCCGAATCCCTTCGGCGATTCCGGCCCGAGAGGGCCGGCCGCGCCGAGGGCGCGGGTCGCCGGTGCAACCGGCTCCTACCCTGCGTGGCCAAGAGGTAGGAGCCGAATCCCTTCGGCGACCCAGGCCCGACAGG
>DASWHD010000024.1:0-7034 GCA_036393335.1 bacterium | reverse complement strand
TTGGTGCGGGCGTCGTAGATCCACACCGTCTCCGTGGGATAGCCCTTGGTGAAGAAGACCACGTTGGTCTTGGTGCCGGCGCTGTAGGGGGTGAAGGTGCCGTTGGGCAGGCGCAGGACGGTGTGGAGGTCGCAGTCCTCGGTGAGGATCTTGAAGACCTCGCCGGCCTGGTCGGCAAACAGGCAATTGTCCGGCACCACCACGGCGGCACGGCCGCCCGGCTCCAGGATGGTGATGCAGTGCTGGAGGAAGTTGAGCTGCTTGTTGCTGGTGGCGATGGTGAAGTCGTCGCGGTCCGGCACCTGATTGGCACCCTTGGTGCCGAAGGGGGGATTGGTGAGGATGATCGAGAAGCGCCGCGCGTCTGGGGCCTGGTAGAGCGAGTCGCCCAGGGTGATCTCCGGCTCCAGGCCGTGGAGGTAGAGGTTCATGAGGGCGAGACGCCGGGGGCGGGGGACCAGCTCCTGGCCGAAGTAGGTGGCGTGGGTGATGCGGTGGGCGAGGTTCCGGTCCAGGGCGCCGCCAACCGTCTCCTCCATGAGCCACTCGTAGGCGGCGACCAGGAAGCCGCCGGTGCCGCACGCCGGGTCGCAGATGGTGAACTCCTTGTGGGCGCGGGGGTCGGGGCGGACGCAACGGACGATGGACTGGATGAGGAGCCGCGGCGTGAAGTACTGGCCGGCGCCCTTCTTGCCCTCGCTGGCGGCCTTTTGCAGGAGCCCCTCGAAGGCGGCGGCCTTCACGTCCACGTCCAGGGCGGTCCACTCGGTCTCGTCGATGAGGCTGATGAGGCGGCGCAGGCTCACCGGATTGGTGAAGCGGGAGAGGGCACCGGCGAAGATGTCGCCCAGGAGTCCGCGCTGCTGGCCGAGGGTGCGGAGGACCTCCTGGTAGTGGTCCGTCAGGTCGGTGCCGGAGCGGGCGGCGAGCGCCGGCCAGTCGCAGGCGGCGGGGAGGTCGATGCCCCGCTCATCCGCCATCTTGAGGAAGAGCAGGTAGGTGATCTGCTCGATGTAGTCGCCGTAGTCGATCCCGTCGTGACGCAGGGTGTGGCAGAACCCCCAGAGCTTCTGGACGATGTCGCTCATGCCGCGATGGCCTCGTTGAGGTGGCGAAGGAGGTCGCCGAGCCGTCCGCCGAAGTCCTGGTCCGCGCGACGCCAGCCGCCGCTGCGGGAGAAGACGGGTAACAGGTCGAAGTCTTCCCGATCGACCGAGAGGTTCTCAATCAGGTGGGCGCGGATGCGCTCCAACCATTGCTGTTGCTCGGGGGTGAAGTCGTGGCCGCCGGTGACCCTTGCGAGGGTGCGGTCGATCCGTTCCTCTGCGGTGTAGAGCGGCTCGTCCTCCCGGGCGGCGTGCTTGACCATGGAGATGATGTCGGCGAGGGCCTTGTGGTAATGGCGCTCGTGGGCGAGCTGGAGGTTGTCGACGGTGAACCGCGGCCGAGCGGCGGCGAGTTGGTTGCGCAGCTCCTTGAGGGCGTCGGTGCTCCACCCCTGGGGCCGGTCAAGCAGAATGCGGATCGCCTCGATCTGGTCGGCGTGGTCGCGCACGAAGGTGGCGAAGGCGTCCAGGTAGTCGGCGGGCTGCCACTCGTTGCCGTCGCCGTCGCGGACGAAGACGGCGCTGGAGACGGTGTCCTCGGTCTCGTAGGCCACCAGGAAGGTGCGTTTGGCCCGCGGGTAGTTCTGGAGGAGGTCCTGGAAGTCGACATCGCGCAGCATCGCCATGGTGGCGGTGAAATCGTCGCGGAGCCGGTCGGAAAGGCTGGCCGCAAAGCGCGCGACGTCTCCGTCGGGGATGTGGGCGGCGAACCGCTCCCGGGCCTCCGCGGACATCTCCTTGGCGATGCGTTGCAGCCGCTTCACCAGGCAGCGGGTGTGGTAGTCACGATCGCGGTTCTGCCAGATCTCCTCGATGATCTCCACGAGGGTGCGCGCCTCGCGCCGGGGCGGCTCGGCGGTGATGGCGGTGGCCTGGCGAAAGCGCTCGATCAGGGTGCCGTCGAAGCAGTCGAAGAGGGTGAAGTGGGACTTGTCGGTGAAGTGCTCCCCGCGGCGGGTGCCGCGGCCCAGCATCTGCTCGAAGAGGATGCGGGACTTCACCGGCCGCAGGAGGACGATGAACTCCAGGTCGGGGATGTCGACACCGGTGGAGAGCATGTCGACGGTGACCACCACCGCCGGGTGCTTGCGGTTGCGAAACTCGCGGATGCGCTGTAGCGGGCGATCGACGCGGCCGGTGATCTTCTGCACGAAGGCATCGCCCTGGCCGAAGGCGTCCCGGGCGAGGTCCACCAACTGGTCGGAGTGGGAGGTGTGGGGGAGGTCGTTGGCGGCGAAGATCAACATCTTCGGGAAGCGGCCGTAGCGCCGCTCGTGCTCCGCGGCGTAGCGCCGGACCTCGGAGAGGATCTTGCGGTTGGAGTCCGGGGCGGTGACGCGCTCCTCGATGTCCGTGGTGGCGAACTGGCGCTCATCCTCTAGGAGGTCGAGCTGCTGGGTGCCGGTGTCGGGATCGATCCTGCCGACCTGCTCGCTCTCCTCCAGGAAGACGCCGTGCATGCGCACCTCGGAGGCGATGGTCACCAGGTCGTAGTCCACCAGATACCCCTCGCGGACCGCCCGCTCGTACTCGTAGCGATAGACCACCTCCTTGAAGTAGCTGGTGGTGTGGGCGGCCGGGGTCGCGGTGAGGCCGATCTTCAGGGCGTCGAAGTGGTCGAGGGTCTGGCGCCAGACGGCGATTTCCGAGGCGGTGTAGCCGCGATGACACTCGTCGGCGACGATCAGGTCGAAGGCGTGGATGGGAATGTCGAGCTGTTCGGCATCTGCGTCGGGTGGCTCCTCGGCACCCGCGAAGACGCTGCCGCGCCCGAGCAAATTGATGGTCATCCGCTGGATGGTGGAGACGTAGACGAAGGCGTGTCCCGGCTGCGGGTCGGTCAGGTAGGCGGTCGGGAGGACCGTAGGGTCGAACGACGGATCGTCGTCGAGATCCTCGCGGTGGAAGCGCTGGCTGTAGACCTCGTAGATCTGGTCGAACTTGAGGCCGGGCTTCGGCTCAAACGAGGCGAAGGTGCGCACCGCCTGCGCGGCGAGGGCGCGGCGATCCACGAGGAAGAGGACGCGCTTGGCCACTCCGGCCTTCATCAAGCGGTAGATCTCGTTGACCAGGGTGAAGGTCTTGCCGGTCCCCGTGGCCATGGCCACCAACATCTGCCGCTTGTGGCCGGCGATGGCCGCCTCGATGGCGGTGTTGGCCTCGACCTGATACGGGCGCAGGCGCGGGTGGTCGTTCGGGGTTCGGACGAGTTGGGTGCAGGCGGCGTCGAAGTCCTGCCCCAGCCGTTCCATCAGGGCCGCGGGGGTGTGGAACCGGGCGATGGGGTAGGACCGACTCGGGGAATGGCGGATGTCGTGGTGCCAGATCACCTCGCCGTTGGTCGAGTACAGGAAGGGGACCCGGTAGCCGTGGAAGTTGAGTGGGTTGTCGGTCGTGCCTTTGGCGTAGCGCTCCGCCTGGGTCAGCACCCCCTGGGGGTCGAGGGAGAGCCGCTTGGCCTCAACGACGCCGAGGATCCGGCCACTGACGCAGAGGGCGTAGTCGGCGGGGCCGGCGGCGGTCGGGTACTCCTCGATGGCACAACAGTCGTAGGTGTCGAGCGACTGGCCCGGAGCGAAGGGGACAACCCGCCACCCCGCCGCTGCGAGCTTCGGGTCGATGAGCCTGCGGCGGGTATTGGCCTCGTTGAGGGACATGTTGGCAAGGGCTGGTGACTAGCGTGATGCCGCGCGGTGATGTCGCGGGTTGCGCTACCGAGGCGACGCTCGGCGGCAGTGTACGACAAGCTCGCCGGGGATGAGGGAGGAATCCCCCGACGCTACCCTGACCATCGCGAGCCGGCCGCTCTAGCGGATCCGGCTCCCCGGCGGGAGGCCGTCGGGGACGGTGACCAGGCGCAGGGCGTCGGGGGCGTCGCCGGCGGCCAGGACCATGCCCTCGGAGCGCACACCGCGCAGCTTGGCCGGCTTGAGGTTGGCGACCACCACCACCCGGCGGCCCACCAGATCGGCGGCGGCGTAGGACTGGGCGATGCCCGCGACGATGGTGCGCGGCTGGGCCTCGCCGAGGTCGACGGTGAGCGCCAGCAGCTTGTCCGAGTCGGGGAGCGCCGTCGCCGCCTGCACCACGCCCACCCGCAGGTCGACGCGGGTGAAGTCATCGACGGCGATCTGCCCGGTTTCGGTGTCGGCCTCCGGTTGCTTCGCGCGGGTCACGGGTTGCAATGAAGAAGCGATGGCGGGGCCGGCTGCCGAGGTGACGGCATTGGCCCCATCTCATCGCCTCCCACATCCCGGATTTTTCTTCACCCTCGCCACGCGAAGTTTCGGGCCATCGTCAACTCCATCGATCTCCATGGGGGCGGAGTGTAGATGCCTTGCTAAAGTACACCGTGAGCGCGGTACTTACCACCGCGATGGAAGAAAAGCGCTCGGCGTATAGTAGTTCTGCCCTGTCTGGCCTGGGAAAGGCCGCCCGTGCCCAGCTCGCGGCGCTGTTGAGAGAGGCCACCGGAACGGTGACCCCGGCGATGGCGGCCGAGGTCCTGGGACTCACCCGCCAGGATGCGGCGCGGCGGTTGGCGCGTTGGGCGGCGCAGGGATGGTTGCAGCGGGTGCGGCGCGGGATCTACGTGCCCGTCCCCCTGGAAAGCGAACGGGCCGACTCGGTGCCAGAGGACGCCTGGGTCATCGCCGACGCCGCGTTCGCCCCCTGTTTCATCAGCGGCTGGAGCGCCGCGGAGCACTGGGGGCTCACCGAGCAGGTCTTCCGCACCGTGCTCGTCTCGACTACCCGCCGACCTCGCCATCGGGAGGAGACGATCGGCAGCATCACTTTCCGCCTCCGCACCGTTGGCGACCGGGCGTTCTTCGGGTTGAAAGGAATTTGGCGCGACCGCGCACGGGTGCAGGTGACGGATCCATCCCGGACGGTGGTCGATCTGCTGTGCGACCCGTCATTCGGAGGAGGGCTGCGTTCGTCCGTGGATATGCTCCAGAGCTACCTGGCCTCGAAGGAATACCGAAACATCGGTCAACTTGTCTCCTATGCGCAGGCCCTTGGCGTGGGTGCTGTGTTCAAGCGCCTCGGCTACCTACTGGAGCGGTTCGCACCCGAGGAAGGCGCGGCGATCGCGCAGTGCGCGCGCGCCCTCACGCAAGGCAACGCTCGGCTCGATCCATCGCTTCCGTCCCAGAGGCTTGTCACGGCCTGGCGCCTTTGGCTCCCTGAAGGCTGGCCGGCGCGATGATCTCCCGCCAGGAACTGCTCGACCTCGCCACCGACTTCGGTCTCGCGCCGAACGTTGTGGAGAAGGACTATGCCCTGGGCTGGCTACTCGCCGGTTTCGGGCAGCACCCGGCGAGCCGCGATTCGTGGTGGTTCAAGGGGGGCACCTGTCTCAAGAAGTGTTTCTTCGAGACCTACCGGTTCTCGGAGGACCTCGATTTCACCCCTCCCGCTTCATCGGGAGGTTCTTTCTCCAGCCTCGTTTAGACGCCGGATGCACGCGGCAACGGTACCGGTTTCTTGGGCGGGAGTGAGACGAGAGGCACGTCGGAGGCCCGCTCCTGCTCGCGGAGATCGGCAAGGATCCGAGCCAGATCGTAGCCATGAGCTGCCGCGTGCTCCTCCCGAACCCGGCGGACCTCCGCAACGATTTCGTCATCGTTCAATTGCATCGATCAATTCCTCTGGGGTGCAAATGACGGGCGGCTCGTAACCACCGGACCGACATACGGCATCAATCCTGCTTCGCATTGTAGCATTCGCAATGTGCCGGCAGTTCCAGGTGAGCAGGTAATCCATGCCGTGCACGGCCGCCACCGCGATGTGGACCGCGTCTTCCACGGATCGTTTCGGTATCGCCCCGCGATCGACCAGCGCACGGGCCAAATCTGCCGCTTCATCGGTCAGGGCCAGCGACTCGATGCCGCGCAGGATCGCGACCCTGCGTTCGACCGCCTCCTTGTCCCCCCGCCAATCCCTCCCTGACCACCAACTAGGAGACGAACACGTCGTACGAGCCACGATGCTCCCGCATCCACTCGCGGGTGATCTGCTGATGAGCCGCCACCACCAGATCGCGGCTCGGCAAAGCAGCCGCATAGCTCATGACCGTGGTTTCCAGGTAGACCCGAGGCTTAGTCATACGTCCCTGATGTCGGCGAGATGGTTACACTACCCGGATCGCCGCGCCGGCCGCTCTAGCGGATCCGGCTCCCCGGCGGGAGGCCGTCGGGGACGGTGACCAGGCGCAGGGCGTTGGGGGCGTCGCCGGCGGCGAGGACCATGCCCTCGGAGCGCACGCCGCGCAGCTTGGCCGGCTTGAGGTTGGCGACCACCACCACCCGGCGTCCCACCAGATCGGCGGCGGCGTAGGACTGGGCGATCCCCGCGACGATGGTGCGCGGCCGGGCCTCGCCGAGGTCGACGGTGAGCGCCAGCAGCTTGTCCGACTCGGGGACCGCGACCGCCTCCCGCACCACGCCCACCCGCAGGTCGACGCGGGTGAAGTCATCGACGGCGATCTGCCCGGTCCCCGTCTCCGGCGCGGATTGCCGCGGCCGGCTGGGCGGGGCGGCCGGCATCTTGGCGGCCTGCGCCGTCTCGGGCGGCTCGATGCGGGGAAAGAGGGCGGGACCCGGCCGCAGGCGGGTGCCGGCAACCATGCCGCCCCACGCGGGCTTCGTCAGAGGGGTGCCGCCGAGCTGATCGAGGAGCTCCCGGGCCTTGGCGGGCATCACCGGCGACACCATGAGGGCGACCAGGCGCAGCCCCTCCAGGAGGTTGTAGAGCACGCCCTCCAGCTCGCCGCGGCGGCCTCCGTCCTTGGCCAGGGCCCACGGCTCGTTCTCCACCACGTAGTGGTTGAGGCGGCCGATCACGCCCCACACGGCCTGCAAAGCAGAGTGGAAGGCGAGCTTCTCCATGTGCATGGCCCACGCAGAGAGCGCGAAATCCAAGGCG
>DASWHD010000023.1:0-1753 GCA_036393335.1 bacterium | reverse complement strand
TGAGCCAGCTCGCTCTGATCATCGACCTGAACGTGTGCGTCGGCTGCCACGCATGCGTCACGAGCTGCAAGGAGTGGAACACCTCCGGCTGGGCCGGTCCCCTGACGGATGAGAACCCGTACGACGCCGACCCCACCGGCGTGTTCTTCAACCGGGTCCAGACCTACGAGGTGGGCGAGTTCCCGGACACCGAGACCGTCCACTTCCCGAAGAGCTGCCTGCACTGCGAGGATCCGCCGTGCGTCCCGGTCTGCCCCACCGGCGCGAGCTACAAGCGCCAGGAGGACGGCATCGTCCTCGTGGACTACGACAGGTGCATCGGCTGCCTGTACTGCTCCTGGGCGTGCCCCTACGGCTGCCGCGAGTTCGACGTCCAGGACGGGGTGATGAAGAAGTGCACCCTGTGCGTCGATCGCCTCTACGACACCCGCCTGCCGGAGTGGCAACGCAAGCCGGCGTGCGTCCTGGCCTGCCCGACCGCGGCGCGCCTGTTCGGCGACGTGCACGACCCGAGCTCCGCGGTCTCGATCGCCATCCGCGAGCAGGGCGGCTACCCGTTGATGCCCGAGTGGTCCACCAAGCCCGCCAACCACTACCTGCCGCGGCGCCGCACCGAGATCCGCCTCCACGAGGACGAGCTGGTGCGCGCCGACAACCCGCTGAAGAAAGAGGGGGTCCTGCCCCCGCCACCGCCGGACAAGGCGACCCTGGACGAGATCACCACCTGGTAGGCCATGCATCCGGCGCCCTCCGTCATCCTGTTCACCACCCTCATGGGCGTGGGCCAGGGGTTGTTCCTCGCCCTGTACACGGCCCAGCTCTACGCCGCGATGCGCATTCTGTCGTGGCAAGCGAGCCCCGCCTTCTGCGCCCTCGGCGCGTTCCTCGCCGTGGCCTTTCTCCTGGCCGGGACGGGTGCCTCCTTCCTCCACCTCGGCCGGCCCGAGCGGTCGTGGCGCTCGGCGGCCATGTGGCGCACTTCGTGGCTGTCACGGGAGGTGATCCTGCTGCCGGCGACCACTGGCCTGATGGTGGTGTACGGCGCCCTCCATGCCCTCGGCTGGGACTACACCCTGTTCACGGTGGCTGGATTCATTGCCGTGGACCTCACCTTGGTGGTCGGGCTGCTCGCGGCCATCGCGGTCTTCGGATTGTTTCTCTCCACCGCGATGATCTACGCCTCGCAGGCCTTCTTGCAGGAGTGGCACAGCCCCCTCACCGTCTGCAACTTCGTCTTCCTCGGCTGTGCCTCGGGCTTCACCCTGGCGACCGCCTTCGCCTCCGGCCTAGCGAACGGCGGCGACGCCTTCTACACCCACTGGGCGGTGATCCTGACGGCCGCCGCCTTCATCACCCGCGGCAGCTCCCTGATCCTCAATGGCCGCCGGCGACGCAGGTCGACGCTGGAGTCGGCGATCGGCGTGCGCCACCCCCAGATCCGCCAGATCGCCCAGGGATCCATGGGTGGCTCGTTCAACACCCGGGAGTTCTTCCACCACCAGACCCCGACGCGGGTCGTAGCCACGCGCTGGGCCTTCTTGCTCCTGGTCTTCCCCCTGCCCATCGCCCTGCTGATCGCTGGGGAAGCCAGCGACGCCGCAGGGCCGGCGGTGGCGGCCTTCGCCGTCCAGTACCTCGGTCTGCTCGCCGAACGCTGGTCGTTCTTCGCCGACGCCCGCCACCCGCAGAACCTGTACTACCAGGCGATCGCCTAGCCGTCGTGCGCCGGACACCCCGGGTGCACCGAACCTTT
>DASWHD010000022.1:0-45740 GCA_036393335.1 bacterium | reverse complement strand
CTCCTGCGCAACGCCGTGCAAGCCTCTTCCCCGGGCGCCACCGTCGACCTGTGCGTCACGGCACACCCGGAGCAGGGGTGCTTCGAGGTGGCGATCGCTGATCGTGGTTGCGGGATTTCCGAAGAGGACTTGGAGCACATCTTCGATCCTTTCTTCACTACCCGGGCGGAGGGGACGGGCCTGGGAATGAGCATCGCGCAACGGGTCATCGTCGCCCACGAAGGACGCCTGGAGATCGCCAGTCGGGTGGGGTGGGGCACCACCGCCCGCGCCTTCGTGCCGGCGGCCAAGGTCCCGGCAGGGGAGGCGGTGTGAGGGCTCCGGCGCGCCGCGTGCTGGTGGTCGAAGATCGCCGATCGATGCGGGAGATGCTGGCCCAGACCTTGGCATTGGAGGGTTATGAGGTGGCCACCGCTGCGACCGCGGCCGCGGCCCGACGGCATCTCCGGGAGCAGGGTGCCGACCTGGTGTTGACCGACCTCCGCCTCCCGGACGGGAGTGGTCTAGAGGTGTTGCAAGAGAGCCGGCGCTGCTGTCCAGGGTCGCCGGTGATCTTGATGACCGCCTATGGCTCGGTGGACGTCGCCGTCGAGGCGATGCGCCGGGGTGCCACGGACTTTATCTGCAAACCGTTTGACACGAACGAGCTCCTCGCCCGCATCGACCAGCTACTGGCGGACGATGCCGCCGTGAATGGGGCGGCCGCCGGAGGTCGAGAAGTCTTCCCGGTGGTGGCGGTGAGCTCGACGATGGCTGCGCTCCTGGCGAAGGCGCGGCGCGCCGCCCGTGCGGCCGTGCCGGTGTTGCTGACCGGGGAGAGCGGCACGGGTAAGGAGGTCGTGGCGCGATTCATCCACGCCTCTGGCCCGCGAGAGAACCAGCCCTTCGTGGCGGTCAACTGTGCGGCGCTGCCCGCACAGTTGGTGGAGAGCGAGCTGTTTGGCCACGTGAAAGGGGCGTTCACCGGCGCCGACGGCGATCGCCTGGGGCTGATCCGGGAGGCGCACGGGGGTACCTTGTTTCTCGACGAGCTGACCGAGATGCAGCCCGGGCTGCAAGGCAAGCTGCTGCGGGTGTTGCAGGACTCGCGGGTCACGCCCGTGGGAGGCAGCCGTCCGGAACCGGTCGACGTGCGCTACATCGCGGCCACGAACCGCGACCTCGAAGGAGCGGTCGCGGCCGGAGCCTTGCGAGAGGATTTATTTTATCGCCTGGCGGTCGCCGTGTTTCGCTTACCGCCCCTGCGCGAGCGTCCCGACGACATCCTGCCCCTGGCCGACCACTTCCTCGGTGCGGCGACGGCGGGCGGCTCGGCGCTGCGGTTTTCGCAAGAGGCGCGGCAGTGTCTGGTGCGCCACCCCTGGCCGGGGAACATCCGCGAGTTGCGCAACTGCGTGGAGCGGGCGGTATTGTTCAACGACGGCCCGGTGGTCGAGGCCGATGCCTTGGAACTGGGGGTTCACCCTGCGACCGCCGAGCCAGTGGCATCCAGTGGCTCATCCCTCGTGGCGGCGGGGCAGAGAGCGGCTCGCCAGACCGAACGCGCCCTCCTCCTGGCGACCCTCGAGGAGGTAGGGTGGAACAAGCGAGAGGCCGCCCACCGCCTGGGAATCAGCTACAAGACGTTGTTCAATAAACTGCGTGACCTCGATATCCCCAAGCAGCCAGCACGGCAGGTGACGTGAGGCGCGACGTGGCTAGACATTGGGCCGGTGTTAGGTTTTATACGAAACCTGGATTCGCGCCCGACATTTCGTAGAAAAACCTTTGTTTTCAATCGGATAACAATTCCTCCGGGTTGACACTTTTTTCGCCGGTCCCTAGTATGAAGAAAGCTGAGCCTCGCGCTGCACGTACCGCCTCTACGCTACTGGGGGATGAAGGAGAAACGCATGTTTGAGCGTTTTACGGATAAAGCCCGCAACATCATCATCTTGGCCCGCAAGGAGGCGGAGAAATTCAACCACGACTTCCTCGGCACGGAGCACATCCTGCTGGGGATCCTGGCGCAGAACGACGAGTTCCCGATCCTGATCCTGCGCAAGCTCGGGATCGATCCGGAACGCGTCCGCCAGGACATCGAGGCGGCGATCCCCAAGGGCACTAATACGCTGACCTACGACGAGATCCCATTCACCTCCAAGGCGCGTCGCGCCCTGGAGCTCGCGGTCGACGAGGCGCGCCTCCTCAAGCACAACTACATCGGCTCCGAACACATCCTCCTCGGCCTGATCCGTGAAGAGGAAGGGATCGCGGGCAACATCCTGCGGTCGCTGGGGGCCAACATCTTCGGCGCGCGGCAGCTCACCATCAACATCCTGCAACGCAACCTGGTGAAGAATACGCCGCAGAAGACCAAGAGCGAGACCCCGACCCTCGACGAGTTCGGGCGCGACCTCACCGAGCTCGCCCGTGAGGGCAAGCTCGATCCGGTGATCGGGCGCGACACGGAGATCGAACGCCTGCTGCAGATCCTCAGCCGCCGCACCAAGAACAATCCGGTGTTGATCGGCGAGCCGGGGGTAGGCAAGACCGCGATCGTCGAGGGACTCTCCCAGCGCATCGCCGACAACGAGGTGCCCGAGGGCCTGAACAACCGGCGCGTGGTCTCCCTCGATCTCGGCTCGATCGTGGCCGGTACCAAGTACCGCGGCCAGTTCGAGGAACGGCTCAAGACGATCGTCAAGGAGATCACCTCCTCGCAGGGACGCATCATCACCTTCATCGACGAGCTGCACACGCTGATCGGCGCCGGTGCCGCCGAGGGTTCCCTGGACGCCTCCAATATGCTCAAGCCGGCGCTGTCGCGCGGTGAGTTGCAGTGCATCGGTGCCACCACCCCGGCGGAATACCGCAAGACCATCGAGAAGGACGGCGCCTTGGATCGCCGCTTCCAGCCCATCGAGGTGCCGCCCGCCTCGATCGAGGAGTCGATCCACATCATCGAGGGTCTGAAGCCGCGCTACGAGGAGCACCACTTCGCCAACATCACCTCCGAGGCGATCGTGGCGGCGGTGAAGCTCTCCGATCGCTACATCACCAACAAGTACCTGCCGGACAAGGCGATCGACGTGATCGACGAGGCCGGTTCGCGTGCCAAGCTACAGAAATACATCATCCCCGACTCCCTGAAGGAGAAGGAGCGGGAGATCGAGGAGGTGGTCAAGGAGAAAGAGGTCTACATCAAGCTCCAAGAGTTCGAGAAGGCCGCCAAGCTGCGCGATCGCGAAGAGCGCCTGATCGAGGAGTACGAGCGCGCCAAGGACGAGTGGCGCGAACAGCAGAACAAGGCGAAGGTCTCCATCACGGTGGAGAACGTCGAGTACATCGTGGCTAAGATGACCGGCATCCCGCTCGTCCGGCTGGAGGAGTCGGAGACCGAGAAGCTGCTGCGCATGGAGGCGGAGCTGCACAAGCGGGTCATCGGCCAGGATCCAGCGATCTCGGCCGTCGCCCGCGCCATTCGCCGCTCGCGCGCCGGCCTCAAGCACCGGCGGCGGCCGATCGGCTCGTTCCTGTTCCTCGGTCCGACCGGCGTCGGCAAGACCGAGCTGGCTCGTTCCCTGGCCAAGGTCCTGTTCGACGACGAGAACGCGATGATCCGCGTCGACATGTCCGAGTTCATGGAGAAGTTCACCGTCTCCGCCCTGACCGGGGCACCTCCGGGCTACGTGGGCTATGAGGAGGGTGGACAGCTTACCGAGAAGGTGCGTCGCCGGCCGTACTCGGTGGTCCTGCTGGATGAGATCGAGAAGGCCCATCCGGATATCTTCAACATCCTCCTGCAGGTGCTCGATGACGGTCACCTCACCGACAACTACGGACGCATGGTCGACTTTTCCAATACCGTCCTGATTATGACCTCCAACCTCGGCACGCGTTCGATCGAGCGGGACGCCACGGTCGGCTTTGGCAGGGAGGACGGCTTCTTGTCGATGGACAAGATCACCGGCAACGTCTTGGAGGCGGTGAAGGAGCGCTTCAATCCCGAGTTCCTGAATCGCCTGGACGAGACGGTGGTCTTCCACCCGTTGGACAAGCTCCACCTGCGCGACATCGTCAGCCTGTTGATCGGCGACCTCAACAAGGAGCTCGCGGAGCGGGATCTCACCGTCGCGGCCAGCGATACCGCGCTGGACTGGCTCATCGATCGCGGCTACGACCCCAAGTTCGGAGCCCGGCCCCTGCGCCGCACGATCCAGAAGTACTTGGAAGATCAGCTTTCGGAGATGATCCTGCGGGGCGACGTGGGGCCCGACACCCTAGTACGCATCGATCTCAACCCGGAGACCAACGCGCTCACCTTCGCCGCCGAGCCCCGCCCCGCCGCCGAGACCTCCGCTGCCAGGAGCAATGCCCAAGAAGAGGTGGTGACCGGTGCGGAGACCGGTGCCTGAGAGCGTCGCGTGACGCCCCTTGAGGGGCGATGGCCGCTGTGAGTAGGGTGGGTCGGGGAATGCGACCCACCCTTTTTTCGCGCTGGTGCAAACCGATCCTAGCCCGCATTTCTCACCATGCCTCTGCTACGCCCGCGCAACTGCCCTGCCTGCCGGCAGGCAGGCCGCATCTCCTGGCCCACCTCGTCCGTGGTAGGAGCCGATTCTATCGGCGACGCAAGGTGGCAGGTCGTCGAAGGGATTCGGCTCCTACCGCGGGCCAGCCAGAATCTACGGCCATTTGCGCGTGCTCGCGACGATCCCTGGTGAGAAATGCGGGCTAGACCCCATCCGAGGTGAGACGATGGTCACCGATATCCTGGTGGTGATCCCCGCGCGTTACGCCTCCAGCCGTCTGCCTGGCAAGGCCCTGCTGGAGATCGGCGGACGGCCTATGGTGCAGTGGGTATATGACGCCGCGCGGCGCGTGGCGGTGGTGGACCGGGTGGTGGTTGCCACCGACGACGAGCGGATCGTAGGGGCAGTGGAGCGGTTTGGTGGCGAGGCAGTGATGACCGACCCACATCACCCGTCAGGAACGGATCGGGTGGCGGAGGCTGCACGCCTCATCGGGGCCGGGATCGTCGTCAATCTGCAGGGCGACGAGCCGCTCATCGATCCACGGGTGGTAGGAGCCGCCATCGAGCCACTGCTCGCCGACCCATCGCTGGACATGGCCTCCCTCTACACGCGGATCCACGACGCGCGGGACTGGCGCGACCCGAACGTGGTCAAGGTGGTATGTGCCCAAAATGGGGATGCCCTGTACTTCTCGCGCGCCCCCATCCCCCACCCACGGGAGGGTGGAGAGCCGGCTATACTGCCGCTGTTCAAGCATCTCGGGCTGTACGTCTACCGGAATGACTTCCTGCAGCACCTGTCCCGGCTCTCACCCAGCCCGCTCGAACAAGTCGAACGGTTGGAGCAGCTCCGAGTGCTGGAGGCGGGGTACCGTATCCGCATGGTGGAGACCGCCGACGATTCCATCGGCGTGGATACCCAATCGGACCTTGATCGGGTCCGCGCCCTCGTGGTTGGATCGGCCGATGGCAAGACATAGCGCCGACGGCGGCTGGAGTCCCCCTGCGACGGCTCGGGTCGGGCTGCCCAGTGGGAGCTGTGGAAGTACCGTTAATTATTAGTGGCTCGGGGAGTCGAGGGTATGACTAAGTACATCTTCGTGACCGGCGGCGTCGTTTCCTCCCTGGGCAAGGGGCTGGCATCCGCCTCCATCGGCACCTTGCTGGAAGCGTACGGCTACTCGGTCACCATCCAGAAGCTCGACCCGTACATCAACGTCGATCCGGGTACCATGAGCCCGTACCAGCACGGCGAGGTCTACGTGACGGAGGACGGGGCGGAGACCGATCTCGATCTGGGTCACTACGAGCGGTTCATCAGCACCGCCATGACCCGCCGCAACAATTACACCACGGGCAAGATCTACTACTCGGTCATCGAGAAGGAGCGACGTGGTGTCTACCTCGGGGGCACCATCCAGGTCATTCCCCACATCACCGACGAGATCAAGGGATGTATCCGTGGGGTGGCGGACGGCTTCGATATCGTCATCGTCGAGATCGGCGGCACCATCGGCGACATCGAATCCCTCCCCTTCCTGGAGGCGATCCGCCAGTTCCAGTTTGACGTCGGCCAGGACAACGTCGCCTACGTACACCTCACCCTGGTGCCATACATCGAGGCCGCGGGGGAGATGAAGTCCAAGCCGACCCAGCATTCGGTGAAGGAGCTGCGCGCCATCGGTATCCAGCCAGATGTCTTGCTATGCCGCACCCGGCAGCGCCTGCCGCTCGACATGCGGCGCAAGATCGCCCTGTACTGCAACATGGAGGAGCGCTGCGTCATCTCGGCACTGGACGTGCAGTCGATCTACCAGCTCCCCCTGTTCTTTCACGAGGAGGGGCTGGGGCGCCTGCTCATCGATCGCCTGCGGTTGAAGGCGGGGCCCGCCAGCCTTGCCGACTGGGAGGCGGTGGTAGCTGGAATTACCCATCCCACCCATGTCACCACCATCGGTCTGGTCGGCAAGTACGTCGAGCTTAAGGAGTCGTACAAGTCCCTCTGTGAGGCCCTCACTCATGGTGGCCTGGCGAACGACACGCGAGTTCACTTCGAGTGGATCGATGCAGAGCAGCTCGACGGCGAGCGTGTCGCCGATGCCTTTGCGGGTTGCGACGGCATCTTGGTGCCCGGGGGCTTTGGGGAGCGGGGCGTGAACGGGAAGATCCGCGCCGTCCGCTACGCCCGTGAACACCGCGTCCCATTCCTCGGCATCTGCCTCGGCATGCAATGCGCGGTAATCGAGATTGCGCGCGACGTCTGCGGCCTCGCCGCGGCCAATTCTACCGAGTTCGCCCCGGACACTCCGGACCCGGTGATCGACCTGGTCACCGACTGGGTCGACCCGCGCACCGGTGAGGCGCAGCACCGTACCGCGGAGAGCAACAAGGGTGGCACCATGCGGCTGGGGTCTTACCGGTGCAACTTGGTCGAAGGCTCCCTGGCAGCCATGGCATATGACACCCTGGTCGTCCATGAGCGGCACCGCCACCGCTACGAGCTCAACAACCGTTACCGCGAGCAGCTCGAGCGAGCCGGACTGCGCTTCACCGGCCTCTACCAGGGCGATGGTTTGGAATTGGTTGAGATTGTCGAGCTGCCGGACCACCCGTGGTTTGTCGCCACCCAGTTCCATCCGGAGTTCACCTCTCGGCCGCGTAAGCCCCATCCGTTGTTCCGGGACTTCGTGGCGGCGGCGCTCGCCTACCACCGGGCGCCGCAGGAAGTGGAGCTGCTAGCGTGAGCCATCCCATGTTGTCCCTCCACACACCCCCCACTCGCACCGTCGAGGTGACCCAACAGGTGATCATGGGTGGCGGCCGGCCCGTGGTCCTGCTCGCCGGCCCGTGTGCCATCGAGAGCGAGGGCTTGGCCCTGCGCACCGCCGAAGCGATCGCCGCCATTGCCCGTGAGCTGGGGATCCCGTACGTCTTCAAGTCCTCCTTCGACAAGGCCAACCGCACCGCCGTAGACAGCTTCCGTGGTCCCGGACTGGAGGAGGGATTGCGTATTCTGCAGAAGGTGAAGGACGAAGTGGGGGTGCCGGTAATCTCGGACGTCCACACGGAGGCCCAGATTGCGCCCGCGGCCGAGGTCGTGGATATCCTCCAGGTGCCGGCCTTTCTGTGCCGGCAGACCGATTTCGTGGTGGCGGTGGCGAAGAGCGGCCGCGTGGTGAACATCAAGAAGGGGCAATTTCTGGCACCGTGGGATGCACAGAATGTCCTCGCCAAGGCGACCTCCACGGGCAACCACCGCGTCACCCTCACGGAGCGGGGCGTCTCCTTCGGCTACAACAACCTGGTATCGGATATGCGCTCCCTGCCGATCCTACGAGAGCTGGGGTATCCGGTGGTGTTCGACTGTACCCACTCGGTGCAGCTCCCCGGCGGGCTTGGCGGGAAGTCAGGGGGCCAGCGCCGCTTCGTGCCCTATCTCACCCGCGCCGCGGTGGCGGCCGGGGTGGACGCCCTCTTTATGGAGGTGCACCCGGAACCAGACACCGCACTTTCCGATGGTCCGAACATGGTGCCGCTGGCGGAGCTGAAGGGGCTACTGATGGAGGTCCGGGCGATCGAGGAGGCGTTGGCCGGGTAGTGGTGAGGCACCAGCCAGCGCACGACTCAGACATGGCTAAGGAATCCTGCCCCACCGACAGCCTGGCCATTGGGCGCCGGGTTCTGGAGATCGAGGCCGAGGCGATTCGCCACATGGGGGCGCGCCTCGGGGAGAGTTTCCACGCGGCTATCGACCTTCTCCTCGCCTGCCCGGGAAAGGTAGTGGTGACCGGCATGGGCAAATCCGGGCTGGTAGGCAAGAAGATTACCGCCACCCTCGCGAGCACCGGCACCCCGGCGACCTTTCTCCATCCCGCCGAAGGGATCCATGGCGACTTCGGCATGGTCACCCGCGGTGACGTGGTGATCGCGATCTCCAACAGCGGCAACACCGAGGAGGTGGTGCGGCTGATCCCGATGATCGAGCGCATGGCGTGTCCGCTGATCGCCATGACTGGCGGCCTCGATTCGCTCCTCGCCCAGCGTGCGCAGGTCGTCCTCGACGTTGGGGTCGAAAAGGAGGCATGCAACCTGAACATCGTCCCTACCTCCTCCACCACCGCCACCCTCGCCATGGGGGACGCGCTGGCGGTGGCGCTGTTGGAGCGACGGAACTTCCGGCCCGAGGACTTTGCCCAGTTTCACCCCGGCGGCAGCCTCGGCCGGCGCCTGTTCGTCAAGGTGGCAGACCTGATGCACAGCGGTGACGCCCTCCCCGTCGTCGCGCAGGATCGTACCCTCAAAGAGGCACTACTGGAGATGACCGCGAAGAAGCTCGGGCTGACGACGGTGGTGGACGGACAGGGGCGCCTTGCGGGGATCCTGACCGATGGTGACTTGCGCCGTGCCCTGGAGAGCCATGGCTCGCCCCTCGCTGAGCCGGTCTCCAACTTCATGGGCAAGAACCCGAGGACCATCGAGGCCGATGCCCTCGCCGCCCTCGCCGTGGCACGCATGGAAGAGCGGAACATCACCAGCCTGGTGATCGTGGACCCGGCCCAGGCGCCGGTGGGGGTCATCCACCTCCACGACTGCCTCAAGGCGAAGATCGTTTAATAGCAGGGGCTAGCCCGGATTTCTCACCATGAATCTGCTCCGCCCGCGCAACTGCCCGCATCTGTCCTCGGCCGTGGTAGGAGCCGATTCTATCGGCGACCCAATGTGGCAGGTCGCCGAAGGGATTCGGCTCCTACCGCGGGCCGGCCAGGATCTATGGTCATTTACGCGCGCTCGCCACGATCCCTGGTGAGAAATGCGGGCTAAGGATTAGGGGCCAGGGGTTAGGGATGGACGGCCGCTACGGGGTCATGAAGCAAAATTCTGTCTTCATTCTTCCCGCTATCCCGGAATTCTCACACCGCGTCCCGGAATAGTAGCCACCACCCATGGAACATGCCGACTTCAGCCAGCGTGCCGTGGCCGTCCGTCTCATTCTCCTCGACGTGGATGGGGTGCTCACGGATGGGCGCATCACCTACGATTCCCTTGGACGGGAGTCGAAGAGCTTCCACGTCCGCGACGGCCACCGTATCAAGCTTGCCGGCCGCCATGGCCTCACCTTTGGCATCATCACGGGGCGCAGCTCGCCGGTCGTCGATCAGCGCGCCGCCGAGATTGGCATCTCCCTCGTTCACCAGGGGGCGAAGGAGAAGCTGCCGGTCTTCGAGAAGATCGTCGCCGCTGCCGGCCTGGAGCCAGGACAGGTCGCCTACATGGGCGACGATATCGTCGATCTACCGCTGCTTACGCGTGTCGGCCTCGCCGCCACCGTGGCCGACGCCGCGCGCGAGGCGATCGCTCACGCCCACTTCGTCAGCCGTTTCGCGGGTGGCCGCGGGGCGGTATGCGAGCTGGTTGAGCTTATCCTCAAGGCTCAGGGCAAGTGGGACGCCATCATGCGCGCCTACCTGAGTGAGTGACTCCCTGCTAGGCCTCTTTACCACAGAGACACAGCCGACACAGGGCGTCTGGTCGCGAGCCGTTACCCCTCTCCTGTGTGATCGTCGTCCCTCCGGTGTGAGCGACTTCTCCGTATGAACCTCCCCAATGCCCTCACTCTGTTCCGCGTGGTCTTGGTGCCGGTCTTCATCCTGTTCTTTTACCCCCTCGCCGTGGACAACCGGACCTACTGGGGAGCCGGATGGGTCTTCGCCATCGCCGCCATCACCGATTTCTTCGATGGCTACCTCGCCCGCCGATACGGCCAGGTGACGCGCCTGGGCAAGCTCCTCGATCCGATCGCCGACAAGGTGTTGGTGACGGCGGCACTGGTGATGTTGGTAGAGGTCGACCGGGTGCCGGCGTGGATTGCGATCGTCATCCTCGGCCGGGAGTTCGCCGTGACAGGCCTGCGTGCTCTGGCTGCCAGCGAGGGAGTCGTGCTCGCCGCCGAGTCCCTCGGCAAATGGAAGGTCGGGGCGCAGATCACCGCGATCCTGATGCTCCTGGTGGACCACATCTGGTTCGTCTCATTCCTCCCGTTCCGTGCGATGGGCACGTTCTTCCTCTGGCTGTCGATGGCCCTGGCGGTCATCTCCGGTCTCCAATATGGCTTCGGTTACTGGCGAGGAGGAGTTTCTGTCGATGGTAGCATCCGGGGGTAGGCGGCCGAGGGGTCACCGTGTCCTCCTGTGGCCCCCTGCTTTTTTCCCCGCGGGCCGCTAAAATACCGGCGCGAGAAAGGGTATGAAAAGTGGCGCAGCCGGGTGTTGTTTCCGCCCTATTGGGGGCGGGAAGCGTGCCCGATGGCTGCGTCGCCCTGGCTTGTGACGATGCGGCGGTACGTAGGGTGGAGGAGACCCGAGGGGTTGAGTCTGCATGCGCGGAATTGTGACAGACGGCCGGCTGTGCGTTGGTCGTGGCCCCGGCCTCTGGCCTGCATTTCTCACCATGACTCTGCTGCGCCCGCGCAACAGCCCGCACCTTCTGGCCGTGTTCTCAACGAGGGTAGGAGCCGGAAGCGCCGACGACCCGCGCCATCCGCGCGGCAGGCCCTGCGGGCCTAGTCGCCGAAGGGATTCGGGCTCCTACCGGGGACCACCCAGGATCTACGACCATTTGCACGGGCTAGCGACGATTCCTGGTGAGCAGTGCGGGCCTAGCACCGTCACCTACCGCGGTGCGCCGTCGGCCTGGCGCCGGCCACCGCGAGGCATCGCCGAAATGTGCTGCTGAGCCGAGCAAGGTGTATGTCCACCAGGTAGGAGTCGATACGTCTATGCTCACCACACCCCCCGTCGTTCCGTCTACCACCCCCAACCTCGAGGTCCGACTCTCCCCTGGCCGGGGACGGGGGGTCTTTGCGATCGCATCGATCAGACAGGGCGAGGTGTTCGACCGCGCGTACGCCCTGGTGATCCCGGACGAGCAGTGGCCGCACATCGAACGCAGCCTGCTGGTGAATTATTGCTATGCCTGGGGGAACGAGGGGGCGCTCGCCCTGGGTGCGGGGTCGCTCTACAACCATTCGTACACACCGAACGCCAGGTACATCAGACGCATGGACGAGCTGGTGATCGATTACGTTGCCCTGCGGGACATCGCGCCGGGTGATGAGATCACCATCAACTACAACGGGGCGACCGACGACCGCTCACCCCTGTGGTTTGAGGTGGTGCCATGAGCGACGGGCAGTCGGTCCATTGCTCTGCTTCACTCGTCGTTTCCCACACTTTCGCGCAAGGCTTGCTGGTGGCACTTGCTGCCGACCCGGGGGTGGGATGGGCCGCTACTGTTGCCCGATGGCGGCGGTGAGGATCGCCGCGATCTGGTCGGCGAGACGGGTCACCGTGGACTCGCTCTCCCCCTCCACCATCACCCGCGCCTTGGGTTCCGTCCCTGAATAGCGGACCAGCACCCGTCCGTGGTCTCCAAGCGTCGCCTCGGCGTCGGCGATGGCGGCGGTCACCTCCGGTAGCTCCTTCAGGGGAGGCTTGCTCTGTACCCTCAGGTTGCGCAGGACCTGCGGGTAATCGGTCATCACCGCGGAGAGCTCAGAGAGCGGCTTGCCGGTGGTGCGGGAGATGTCGAGCACCTGCAGGGCGGTGAGGACCCCATCGCCGGTGGTGTTCCAGTCGCGGAAGATGATGTGTCCCGACTGCTCGCCGCCGAGGTTGAGGTCGTCGCGCAGCATCTCCTCCATGACGTACCGGTCTCCGACCTGGACTCGGCGCAGGGCAATGCCGTGGTCGCGCAGGCAGACCTCCAGCCCCAGGTTGCTCATCACCGTCGCGACCACCGTGTCGTGGCGCAACTCACCGCGCTGCTTCATGGCGAGAGCGGCAATGGCCATGATGTGATCGCCGTCCACGATCTCGCCGTTCTCGTCCGCCATGATCAGCCGGTCCCCGTCGCCGTCAAAGGCCACCCCGAAATCGGCGCGGTAGGCGCGTACCGCCTCACGCATCCCCTCGGGGTGGGTGGAACCACAGGCATCGTTGATATTGGTGCCGTCCGGCGAGTCGTTGATGACGATGGTCTCGGCGCCCAATTCGGCGAACACCAGCGGCGCGACCTTGTAGGTGGCACCATGGGCGCAATCGATCACCATGCGTACCCGTTCTAGGTCGTACTGGGCAGAGAAGGCGGTCTTCAGATAAGAGACGTACCGGCCGACCGCATCATTGACGCGAAATGCCGAGCCGATCTCCTCGGCGGTCGGGCGGATATTGTCGATCTCGCCGCTCGCCACCAAGTCCTCGATCGCCGCTTCGATCTCATCCGGGAGCTTGTGGCCGGTCGAGTCGAAGAACTTGATGCCGTTGTCCATGTATGGGTTGTGCGAGGCGGAGATGACGATGCCGGCATCGGCCCGCAGGCCGCGGGTGATGAATGCGATGCCGGGCGTCGGCAGTGGCCCGACTAAGGTGACGTCCACACCCATCGAGCAGATCCCCGACGCGAGGGCGAACTCGATCAAGTAGCCTGACAGGCGTGTATCCTTGCCGATGACGATCCGGTGGCGTCGCTCGCCACCCTTCTTGAAGATGTGGGCGGCGGCGCGCCCTAGACGCATCGCGGTCTCCCCGTCCATGGGATATACGTTGGCGACGCCACGTACCCCATCCGTGCCGAACAGTTTGTTCGCCATCCTAGTTCTCCCGCTGCACGTGGACAGTGACCTCCACCGCGGAGTCTGTCACCTCCACCCCTTGTTGCGGCGTGATCACCCGTGTGGTGATCGTGGTGGCCTCCGTCAGGCCGCGTAAGGATATCGGCTCGGTAACCAGCTCGGACAGCCCGTTCACGCGCTCTGCCACGCCTTTGACCTCGATTTCCTTGGGTTGCACGACGACTTCTCGCAGGCGGAATCCCGGCGGTGGCTCGTCGACGAGGATCGCACGGACCGGCAGGCGGCGGTGCATGGCGGGGGAAGACATCAATGTTACGATCACCGCTACCCGATCCGGCTGGGCCGTCACTCCTCCCTCCGGCAAGAGTAGCCGCGCGCCACTGATCGTGTGCTCTCCGGCGCGTTCTGGATAACTCAAGACGGCGGTGGGAATTCCCTGCAGGTCGCGGAGTTGTCGCGATGGCCCTTGTAAGGCGACCTCCTCCGGGTCGACGACAACCCCTGCTACCCGTAAGCCCCCCTTCGGTGCACCGGAGAAGGCGGGTCGCACCGGGATTCGGCGCTGCACGATCTTGTCCTCGATCGGGACGATCACCGTGATCTTCCCCGCCGAACCGGTCCGCTCCACGCCGCGGGGAAGGTTCAGCGTGGTCTGTTGCATGGAGAGCTGCTCGAGGTCAGCGATCGTCACCGGCGCGGTGGGGATCGCTTCCAGGTCGACCACCTTCCGGTACGGGCCGGTCACCCGCACCGTGGACGGAATGACCTGCACCTCGCCCACTTGATAGTC
This sequence comes from bacterium, assembly GCA_036393335.1. Lineage (GTDB taxonomy): Bacteria > CG2-30-53-67 > CG2-30-53-67 > CG2-30-70-394 > CG2-30-70-394 > DASWHD01. The sequence continues at coordinate 31,805 of DASWHD010000022.1, read as the reverse complement.
ACGGTGCGGCTTGCCTTGGAGTGTCGCGGTCACCGGCACGGTCCGCTGTAGCTCCTTTTCCTCGAGGGTCACCTTGACCTCCACCCGATCGGTGTCCGAGAGCCGGACGCCTTCCGCCGGGCTTTCCAGCCGCAGGGTGCGGCTGAACGATTTTTCCTCACCCGCGACGTTGATGGGTGGCGCCGTCAGCGCCTGGATCCGCTCCACTGACGGTTCCGGACCGGTGATCGCCACCGTCGCCGGGTCGACTTCCACGCCGGTGACCTTGAACGGTGTGTCCACCTCGCCTTCTAGCACCGGATGCACGGGCATTGTCTGGGTGACGATGCGCGGCACTACCACGATCTGCGCGCGAATCGGCTGGTTGGGCCACGAGACCAGACGACGCTGAAAGTCGACGTCGGCCGTCACCGTCGCGTCACCGGTCAAACCCGCCACGGAAATTGGGGTGGTGGGGATCTCGGAGATCTTGTTGAGCAGGGTCTCCGGTCCGGTGAGGAGCAGGGACCGTGGTGCAAGCACGACCTCTTTGACCTCGTAGCCGTGGGCCGGTCGTCCCGTGGTGACGGCGTGCAGGGGGATCTCCTTTTCCACCAGGGCATCGAGCTGCATCTTGATCGTGGCGGGAAAGATGCGGGAGATCGTTACCCCCGCGGGTGCCTGAACCGCTTCGCGGAAGATGGGCACGTCCACCTCGCCACGGCCGTACGGTGCCAGGTCGAGGATGGTGATGAAGGCGTCGTCCGCCAGGCGGTTGAGGATACCGCGCGGTCCCGATACCCGGACCTCGACGAATTGGTCTCCCTCATTGACCACGACCAGACCCTCGGGCACACGGCTGATGACTACCGGCGCCGTGTAACTGCGCTCCGAATGCTCCTCGCCCATGACGAACAGCCATACCAGGCAGGCGAGGCACAGCGATACGACCTTCAGGGGAAGGTTTTGCAGGAGCGCCTTCACGGGGCCTCGGCACGCGACCGCCAGGGTAGCCAGCGGCGGCGGGGCGCCGCGGACGGGGTGAGGAGGTCGGTGAGGCGGGCGTGGAGACGCGCCGGGTCGAGGTTGCGGAGCACGCGTCCCTCGACGGCCAACCCCAGGGCACCGGTCTCCTCCGAGACCACGATGACCACGGCGTCGCTCTCCGCAGTGAGGCCGATCGCGGCGCGGTGGCGGGTGCCGAGCTCCTGAGCGATGTCGGCGCTGAGCTTGATCGGCAGGAAGCATCCCGCCGCAACGACCTCGCCTTCACGGACCAGGACTGCCCCGTCGTGAATCGGCGAGCCATGGCTGAAGATCGCCTTCAGTAGCTCCTTGCTGAGGGTGGCGTTCAGGGGGGTGCCGATTTCGATCAGGTCACCCAGCGGCGTGCTACGCTCGATGGCGATCAACGCGCCGATGCGCTGATCCGCCAGGGTCGCCGCAGCCGTGACCAGGGCGTCGAGAGAGCGCTCCCATCCCTTGGCCCGCGACCCGGAGAGGATGGGTCCCTGCCCGACGTTGGCCAGGGCGCGGCGGATCTCGGGCTGGAAGATGATGACGATCGCCAGCAATAAGTAGGTCCACACGTGGGAAAGCAGCCAGTTGATGGCGTAGAGCTGACTCCACGACGAGAGGTAGGCGACGCTGGCGATTAACAGCACCCCGAACACCATGTTCATGGCGCGGGTGCCGCTCAGGAGCAGCAGGACGCGGTAGATGACGAAGGCGACGATGCCGATGTCGATCAGGTCCTGAGGGAATCTCAGCCCGGAAAAGAGACGGAGCGCTTGATCGAACGGTTCCACGAGCACCTGGCTACCCCACGCGATGACCTACAATAGAAAACCAACCCGCTCTCTCCCGGATCGGCAGAGAGCGCCGCAAGGTTGTGGGGAACGCCAGACGAGGCGTCCTGTCCTGTTCCTAACGATTTTCCCGGCGCCGAGCACGCCATGGTCCCAGGCGCGGTACCCGGTGCCCTGGGGAAATGTGCCTCAACCGATAAGTTGTTGAACTATTTTCAATACCCGCGCGGTGGCGTCAACATCATGCACGCGCAGCACCGCCACCCTTTGCAGGGCACACCAAACGGCGATGGCCAGGCTCCCCTCGAGCCGCTCCGCCACAGGCCACGGCTCCCCCGGCGTTGGCCCGCTCCGTCCCTGCACCAGGGCGGCGCCGATGAACGACTTGCGCGATGCGCCGATCAGCACGGGCAGGCCCAGGGCATGGAGGGTGTCGAGATCGCGCAGGAGCGCCCAGTTGTGCTCGGCCGTCTTGCCAAACCCGAGGCCCGGGTCGATGAGCAACCGGTCGCGTACGACCCCCGCCGCCTCTGCCGTGGACACCGCCCGAGTAAGGGTCGACGCCACCTCTCGTACCACGTCACCATAGACTGCCCGCCGCTGCATGGTGAGCGGTGGTGCCGGGGTATGCATGAGACACAGGGCGGCGGTGCTTGCCGCGACGGTATCGCCCATGACTGGATCGAAAGAGAGGCCCGATATGTCGTTGATCATCGAAGCGCCCTCCGCGAGGCACGGCCCCGCGACCGCTGCCTTGTAGGTGTCGATGGAGATCGGGATCGACACGCGGCGCCGGAGCTCGCGCAGGACGGGCAACAGGCGCGCCAGCTCATCCTCTGCCGGGACCGGCTTGGCGCCGGGTCTGGTCGACTCCGCCCCCAGGTCGAGGAGATCTGCCCCCTCGTCCGCCAGGCGTAGGGCATGATCGATCGCCGCCTGAGGTGCGAGATAGCGGCCGCCGTCCGCGAAGGAGTTTGGGGTGATATTGACGATCCCCATGAGCAGTGGCAGACCGTCGACGGCCAGGGTGTGATCGCCTGCCTTCAGCCACCGGGTCATACGATCGCTTGCCAGGTCCACCGCGGCTCGGCCCGCATGGCTCACTACGGCTCGTCGTGAGGACACGCCGGTGCGTGAAGATGCCGGGTGGCCTGCGAGTGCCGGGTGGCCTGCGAGTCCGCGCCCGCAGGGGGCCATGCGGACCGTCGCAGACGCGCACGAAGAACGGATGGCGGATGCGAGTGGATGCAGTCTTGCGGCAGACTCATGGTGAGTGGGCTAAACCGGCAGCGGTGCCAGCTCCCGTCCCTGGACGATCGCGTCGATCTCGGCGCCGGTCAGGGTCTCCCGTTCCAGGAGGCTCTCCGAGAGGCGTTTTAGGGTCTCGAAGTTCTCCTGCAGCAGTCGCTTCGCCGTCTCGTAGCCGTGCATCACCAGGCGTTTGACCTCGGCGTCGATCCGCTCTGCGGTCCGCTCCGAATAGTCACGGTGTTGGCTGATCTCGCGCCCGAGGAAGATTTGCTCCTCCTTCTTGCCAAAGGCCAGCGGGCCCAGGGTCTCGCTCATCCCCCAGTCACACACCATGTGCCGCGCCAGCTCGGTGGCGCGCTCGATGTCGTTGCTGGCGCCGGTGGTGAAGTGGCCGAACTGCAGCTCTTCCGCCGACCGCCCCCCCATGAGGATGGCGAGGGTGGAGCGCATCTCTTCCGCCGTGCGGGTGTAGCGATCCTCGTCGGGCAACTGTTGGGTGACGCCGAGGGCACGACCCCGTGGGATGATGGTCATCTTGTGCACCGGGTCGGTCCCGGGCAGCAGCTTGGCGACCAGGGCGTGGCCCGCCTCGTGGTAAGCGGTGTTGATGCGTTCGTCGTCGGTCATCACCGCCGACTTGCGCTCCGGCCCCATCATCACCTTGTCCTTGGCCTCCTCCAGATCGGCATTGCCGACCTCCTTGCGGTTGCGGCGGGCCGCAAGCAAAGCCGCTTCGTTGAGGAGGTTGGCCAGGTCTGCCCCGGTGAATCCCGGTGTACCACGCGCGATCTTCTTGAGGTCGACGTCGCTCGCCAGTGGGATCTTGCGGCTGTGGATCTCCAGGATCTTCTGCCGGCCGACGATGTCGGGGTTCGGCACCACCACCTGGCGGTCGAAGCGCCCCGGACGCAGCAGCGCCGGATCGAGGACGTCGGGCCGGTTCGTCGCGGCAATCAAGATCACGCCTTCGTCGGTCTCGAAGCCATCCATCTCTACCAGGAGCTGGTTGAGGGTTTGCTCGCGCTCGTCGTGGCCGCCGCCGAGGCCGGCGCCCCGGTGGCGTCCAACCGCATCGATCTCATCGATGAAAATGATGCACGGTGCGTGCTTCTTGCCCTGCTCGAAGAGATCGCGCACCCGCGAGGCGCCGACACCCACGAACATCTCGACGAAGTCCGAGCCCGAGATGGAAAAGAACGGGACGCCGGCCTCACCGGCGATCGCCTTGGCCAGGAGAGTCTTGCCGGTGCCCGGTGATCCCATCAGCAGAACGCCACGCGGGATTCGGCCACCGAGGTTTTGGAACTTCTTCGGGTCTTTGAGAAACTCGACGATTTCCTCGAGCTCCCCCTTGGCTTCGGGAATTCCCGCGACGTCGTCGAAGGTCACCTTCTGGGTCGAATCGCTCTGGAGCTTGGCGCGGCTCTTGCCAAACGAAAGGGCGCGATTGCCGCCTCCTTGCATCTGGCGCATGAAGAAGATCCACACCCCGAACAGCAGGATGAACGGTGCCCATGACAGAAGCACCTGGAGATAGAGTGGCGTGGTCTTCGGCGGCCGCGCCGCGATGCTCACACCCTCGCGCTGCAGGTCTTCCACCAAACCGGGGTAATCCGCCGCGTAGGTATGGAATGGGGTGCCGTCCTTGAGCCGACCGGAAATCTCGCGATCCTGGATGACGACCTCGCTGATCTCGCCCTCGGAGACGCGGGAGAGGAACTCACTGAAGACCATCTCACCCGGAGGCTGGGTCGGTCCCTCAAACAGGTTAAAGAGCAGCACCATGATCACGCCGATCACGAGCCACAACGACAAATTCTTATAAAAGGCATTCAACGAAGGTTTCTCCAACACGCCCAGCGAGGCCGCAGATCCTGCCCTTGACGAGGGCTAACCTCAGCCGCTTCGTCGATGGGATAGGCAGTCTCCAATCGCAACGTGGGAACGAATCCGGCGCTTGTCGATACAGTCCATCTCATGTGATTTTAAGCTAACACGGCCTCCGGCAACGGACAACGTGGCCGAAGCGAGACACATTCTAGCCGCTATTCTCGTCAAGGCTCGTTGCAAGCGCATGCGAGTGCCTGGAAGCGCTGGCCACCCCACGCAGTAGAGGCCGCAGCTCCATGAGGTTCGCGTACGGTCGGCCACCACCCATGGGAAAATTGCTCGGCGCAGCCGGCGCATCGTGACAGATACACCGGCTGCGCAGAGCGAACGCCAACAGGGGCTGCGGACCCCGACCCCCCCCCCCCCCGGGGCGACGATGTCGGGGGAAAACGCGACGTCGGGCTGGGTCAGACGGGGGGCAAGAGCAAGCGCTTGGTGGGTGGCAGGCGCTCCTCCGTCGGCGCGGAATCGGAGACCGGAGTGGCGTTCGGTATGGTGGACTCGCCTTCCGTCTTCCGTTCCACCCGCGTCATGTGCTCTGGCAGATTCATACGCTGAAAATGGCCGCACGCGGCCGAAGTGAGGAAGACGAGGGCAACCACAACTGCGGAGAGGGACTGGTTCACCGGAAGGTTTTCGCGAAAGGGATGGTGGTGCCGCTGGTCCAGATCATCTCATTGCTCCTGATGCGGTTCTCCCTGTGGGGCTTGGCGCAGGGGCCCGGGTGCAGGCTGAGTGCTGCATGGAGGCCGTCCCTCGCTAGGGGGACGCACGCAAACTTCGTGCCAGCTCAGTCGATGGGTGAGCCGGTGCTCCAGCCGTTTGCAGTCGGCCCGCCAGCCCACGTCTCTCAGGAAACACCATCGCCCGACCGCCCACTCTGGCCCGCAAGCTCAAGACCGTTCAGCACGTTGGGATTCACAGAGGACATTGCCAGGAGATGTGGGCTAGCCGAGCCATGGTGAATGCGGATGTGCAGGCGATCCGTGCTGTGTCGGCGCAGGGTCTGTGGTGTCCGGATTTTTACGCAACTGCTGCCCAAGCCAGACACCCGCCCCACACCCGCCGGGAATCCGCATCGCCTGTGATAACTACCGCGACTCGCCCTGGACTTCTTCGCCCGCAAAGACGACGGCGAGTGAAGGCCAGGACCGGCCAAGCTGGAACTGAATACCCGGCCACCGTAGACCGTAGGGAGCGGGACGCGACCTACGGTCTGATGGCGGGTGCGAGCCCGCCATCCAAGGGGGGTGAAGCCACCCGGACCTGTGCCGGGTGGCGAGGGGGGCGCGTGGCGCTCCCCTCCATATCAGGGCGCTGCCCGCGGGGGGCCAAAGGGAGCAATTGACGACGGGACGGTACGCCTCAGTGGCCGTAGCGTAGCTCCCACGCCTCGTTGCCCTTGCGCATCGTCACGCTCTCCTCGCCGATGGCGGCGATGGTGTACCCCTCGATTGTCTGGCCTTCGTGCACGATCTGCTCGTTGATCATCGCCATGCGTCGCTCCGGATCGTTCGACCAGGCGATCGCCTGTAGCTTGATCGCGGTGTCACGAAGCCGGTTGAGGATGGGCGCTGGAGGCGTTGTGGTCTCGGTCGGCTTTATCTGAGTGACGGGGGAGGTGAGGGATGGCGTGACCACCGGCGTCGTCGCTCTCGCAGGGTGCGCGACGGCCTGCGCCACATCCCGTCGGATCGGGGTGCTCGTGGCTGGCGGTCGTGGCATCGGCGCATGCCAGGTCGCCGCTGGCGTCTCGGCGGGTGGGGCCACATCGTTGGCCAATGGCGATGCGACGATGGGTAACACCGGCTCTTCCGGGACCTTTGCGGCTGGCGTGGCCGACGTCCCGGCGGCAAGGGTGGCGACATCCGTCTGATGGTTCTCGTCATCCGGCGCAGGCCGTTCCAGGGTCACCGGAGGAGACGTGACACGGGGCATCGGGGTGGTAGCCTCCGGGCTCACCGTTGGGTTTCCGTGGGCGTCCGCCAGTTTCGTCTGCTGCGCGGCGGCCGAGCGTTCCACCAGCACGGGAGGCAGTGCCGCCGGTGGCTGATTTGCCACGGACATCTCGGGGGATGCCGGGGACGAAGCGGGACGTGGTGGTGCCGACGGCTGCTCCGGAGGACTTGCCATGCGCTCGTCGCCGGCCGGTTCTCCGGCCGTCTCACCGCCGAGCTGTGGCCCCCGATTGGCGAGCCAGCCGACGACGGCGAGCACTGCCACGGCGGCCACGATGGCGGTTGTCGAGCGCAGTGGGGCGCGGCGCGACTGCCGGTGACGGGTGTGCTGGTTGGTGAACTTGGCCTGCCACGGAGCGACGCCATTCTGGTCGGCAGGGGCGTCCTCTAGCTTTTTCAGGGCGCGGAGGATGGAGCTCACCGGTCGCGCCCCCGGCTGCCCGCCGTGATATGGGGGATAGCGAGGCCGGCCGCCTCGTTGTACAAGGCGATCTTGGTCAGGGAGCCCACCAACCCGTCGACCTCGAGGCCGTACTGTGCCTGGATCTCCTTGACCCTCTCCTGGGTGCGGTCGTCATAGGTGGCGGTGTCGCCGACGTCGTCGAAGCCGATCTCGCGGAGCAATCCCTTCAGCACCAGCAGTGAGGTATCCATGCCGCTCAGGGGGATGGTGCCGTCGATCCCGCGGAAGTCGCGCCACGGGAGATACGCGACACCGTTCCAGAACCAGCTCAGGGCCTCCTGTGCCAGGACGATCACACGATCTTCGCCTCCGACGCCCCCGGCATGCAGGGTGATCGTTTCCTCGCCCAGGGTGGCCACGGTGAGGTAGCGTGGCAACGGGTTGTCGGGCAGGTGCAGCTCGAGTATCGCCGGTAGGTTGAGCCGCCGGATCAGGCCGAGGTCGGCATCGACGCGCCGCATCGCCAGGCCGTTGTTCTCGGCGCCGCGGTCGAAGAAGGTCACGTCGTCGTCGATGGTCTCCAGGGAGCCGGTGAGCGCCGTGCCGATCCCCCACCGGGCCAGTGCCGCCTTGAGGGCGGTGTGGCGAGAGGCGCGCGGGCTGGTGGACGCGAGCAACGTCTCCAGCTCACGCCGGGACTCGGCCACCGGGTCGGGGGTGGTCACCACCTCCTCTGTCGACGGAGCGACCGCCGCCTCGGCGATCCCGACCGCGGCGTCCGCGCTTTCCGCAACCGCGGGCGTCGGACCCTGCGCGACCGGAGCCGGCCCGGCGTGGTCGGTCTTGCCGGTGTCCGATCCTGGTGTGCCGACCGTCGCGACGTGCGAGGAGAGGGGCCCCGTGAAGAGTAGGGCGGCCATGGCCACGACGGCCACCGCCAGCGCGCCCACCGCGCCGAGCGCCACTGTGCTGACCTGGCGGTGCTTGATCTCCCCCATTCCCGCCAGCTCCCGGAGGGCGGCGCGCGCGATGGTTCGCGAGATGCGGCCGCGATTCAACGAATAGGCGGTGAGCAATGCCCGGTCGCAGGCGATGTTGATCAGGCGCGGGATGCCGCCGGAGTAGCGGTGGATGGCGCGGTAGGCGCCGTGGTCGAACTGGATGCCGTTCTTGGTCGACGCGACATTGATGCGGTGCCGGATGTAGCCCCGGGTCTCTTTGTAGCTCAGGGGCGCCAGCCAGCAGCTCAGGGTGATGCGCTGGCCGAGCTGGCGCATGTCGTGGGCGTCGAGGGTCTCCCCCAGCTCCGGTTGGCCCACCAGCACGATCTGCAACAGCTTATCGACGGTGGTCTCCAAGTTGGACAGCAGGCGGAGCTGCTCCAGAACCTCCTTGGAGAGGTTCTGCGCCTCGTCGATGACCAGGATGACACTCTGGCCCTGGGCCTTCTTCTCGATCAGGAAGCGGTTCAGGTGGTCGATCAGGTCCTTGGTGTTGTCGGAGCGGGAGTCGATGCCGAACTCGTCGTTGATCGTCTTGAGGAGCTGGATCGCGTCGAGCTTGGGGTTGAAGACAAAGGCTGCTTCGACCTGCTCATCGAGGCTCTCCAAGAAGGTCCGACACAGGGTCGTCTTGCCGGTGCCCACCTCGCCGATGATCGCCACGAAGCCGTCCCCTTCGGAGACCGCGTAAGTGAGGTGGGCGAGGGCCTCCTCGTGGCTGCGGCTCAGGAAGAGGAAGGCGGGGTTCGGGACCAACTTAAACGGCCGTTCCCGAAGGTCGAAGAAACGCTTATACATCGTGGTTGCCCGGGGTCCCCGTGGCGTCACCGCCACCTGGCCTACCACAGGTCCATCTCCAAAGACCAACGCTGCCGGCAAGGGTAGCCGGCATCACGGAAAGTTTCAGCAACCGCCACATCGCGTGTCCCGGCTCAGCGCAGCCAGGTGGTCAGGTAACGCACGGCCGGTACCACCCTGCATAACAGGAAGAACGAACCGGACACCCCGCCCGTCGACGTGATCTGCGAGATCCCAAACGCCACCGCCGGTGGCACCCATGGGCTCACCTAGACGGCGGCGATGGGGAAGTGCACGTGGGGAAATCTCGTGCGACCGAGCAGCGGGGGAGCATCCGCCTCCTGCCAGTGGTCAACCGTCCCTCGACCTTACCCTGCGGCGGGCTTGCCCGGTAACAATGAGGGGACTGGTCTCTGATTTCAACGGTCAATGGCTCAGGGTGAAGTGGAGGGGGGCACCCTCTTCGGGCAGCAGGTGGTGATCGTCGGACTCGACGGTCGGGCCTTCCTTGTGGGACTCGATGAGGTGCAGATGGCCAGCGTCGCTGACATGGTCTTTGTGGAAATCCCGCACGCCCCAGAAGAGGCTCGCGACCATCTTCACGGTGGCGAGGCGCTCGCCCTTGGGCCAGTCGTGGAGGTTCTTCCACGTCTGGAGCGGCGACGGGGTCTTGAAGTAGAGCTTGGAGAGCTCCTTATAGAAGGTCTTGAGAGGCAGGGCCGTCGGGGTGACCGCGTGCAGGAGATCGAAGAGGTTGTAGTCGGTGACGGTGATGCGCTCGCGCTCCTCGTCGTACAGGTCGGTGCCGGGCAGCGGCGTCAGGACCGAGTAAGTGGGGTGGGAGACCTTGATCCTGTGTATGTACCTGGCCAGCTCGCGAAAGTCCTGCCGGGTGTAGTTGGGGTTGACGATGAACTGGCCGTTGACGTTGACCCCGTGCTCGCGGCAGATGCGGATCGCCTCCTCGTTGGTGGCGGCCGTGGTGCGCTTGTTCATGTCTGCCAGCTCGGCGTCGCGGAACGACTCCACGCCGATCAGGATCATGTCCAGGCCGGCCCGTTTCCAGAGGGGAATGAGGCGCGGGAAGGCGGCGATGGTCTTGGCGCGGCCGTACATAAAGTACTTCTTGCGGATGCCCTGCTCCAGGATCAGCTCCGCCAGGTGCTCCATACGCTTCGCGTCTGCCAGGGACTCGTCGTCGACGAAGAAGATGTACTTGGCGTATTCCAGCTCGGCCAGTTCCGCGATGATCGCCTCCGGGGTGCGGCGCAGGTAGCGGCCCTCGGTCATGCGCCACAGGGAGCAGAAGTTGCATCGCGACGGGCAGCCGATGGAGGTGCGCAGGGAGGCCAGGGGCTTGAGGTAGGCGGAGAAGTACCGGTCGCGCCACGGCCGGTTCAGCTCCCGGAACGGGAAGGGCAGGGCGTCGAGATCGGTGTAGGCGCGCGGCCCAGTGCGCTCCACGTGGTCTCCGCGTGGGAGGGCAAGGCCGGGGATGGCGGTGACGTCGCCACCGTGATCAAGGCTCTCGATCAGCTCGGCGAAGGTGTGGACCCCCTCGCCGAGGACGATGTAGTCGGTGGTCCCCTCTAAGAAGTCCTCGGGGATGACCGTGGCGTGGTGGCCGCCGACCACGGTGATGGCCGTAGGATTCCACCGCTTCACCCGCCCCAGGATGTCGTGCATGGCCGGGGCGTCGATGGTGTAGCCGGTGATCGCCACCACGTCGGGACGCTCGCGGGTGAGCCACCCCTCCAGATCGCGATCGAAGCGCATGTCGACCATTGCGACGGGATGGCGATCGCGCACCCCGGCACCCACGTACTCGAGGGCGAGGGGCTCGTTCAGCCACAGGAACTGGTTGTGGTAGTCGGGCCGGTAGTACGGCTGGATGAGGAGGATCTTCATGGTGGCCTGGGGAGCTGGAGCTGGGGAGGGAACTCAGAGTAACGCCCGCCTGGCGCCAGTAATCCACCACCTGGGCGTGGGGTCAACCGGAAATACGACGATCCCCTCGGGTTCACTCCCCCAGCTCGGCAAAGGCGGCGTTGGCGGCGTTGATGGTGATCTCGATGCACTCGTCGTCATGGGCGAGGCCCGGGAAGACCGCCTCGAACTGCGACGGTGGCAAGAGTACCCCGTGGGCGAGCATGGCGTTCCAGAAGCGCGCGAACTGCTCGGTATCGCTGTTCTTCGCGTCGTCGTAGTTGGTCACCGGGCCGGACTGGAAGAAGGTCGAGAACATCGCTCCCACCTGGTTGGTGTGGGTGGCGATCCCGGCGTCCGACGCCGCCTGCATGATGCCGGTGGCGATGCGCTCGGAGATCTCTTCCAGTCGCCCGTAGGTGCCGGGCTCCCTGAGGATCTTGAGAGTGGCAATCCCCGCGGCGGTGGCCAGGGGATTGCCGGACAGGGTGCCCGCCTGGTAGACCGGCCCGGCCGGCGCGATCCTCTCCATCAGCTCCCGTTTGCCGCCGTAAGCGCCTACCGGGAGCCCACCACCGATCACCTTCCCCAGGCAAGTGAGGTCCGGCCGGATCGCGAACCGCTCCTGGGCACCGCCGTAGGCGACGCGAAAGCCGCTCATCACTTCGTCGAAGATCAGCACCATGCCGTGCTCGTCGCACAGGTCGCGCAGGCCCGACAGGAAACCGGGCGTCGGGGCGATGCACCCCATGTTGCCGGCCACGGGCTCGACGATGATCGCCGCCAGGTCGTCCCGATGGGCCGCCACCTTCACGCGCACGTCGTCGAGGTCGTTGTAGCGGGCGAGGAGGGTGTTGCGGGCGAAGTCCGCCGGCACCCCGGGGCTGTTGGGGATACCGAGGGTGGTAGCACCGGAGCCCGCCGCCACCAGCAGGCCGTCGAAGTGGCCGTGGTAACACCCCTCGAACTTGAGGATTTTGTCGCGGCCGGTAGCGGCGCGGGCGAGGCGCAGGGCGCTCATCGTCGCCTCGGTCCCGGAGTTCACCAGCCGCACCATCTCGATGCTCGGCACTGCCTCGCACACCATCTCCGCCAGGGTATATTCGGCCGCGGTAGGGGCGCCGAAACTGGTGCCATAGCTGGCGGCGCGGCGGATCGCATCAATCACCTCGTCGTGGGCGTGGCCGACGATCATCGGCCCCCACGAGCCGATGTAATCGATAAAGGCATTGCCGTCGACGTCATGGATGCGTGCCCCCTTGGCACGCTCGATGAACAGCGGATTGCGGTGCACCGCCGACATGGCCCGCACCGGCGAGTTGACCCCGCCCGGGATCAACTTGCGGCTCTTGTCGAACAGGCGGTCTGAACGGGTGCTGATCATGCGTGTGGATAGGGCCGGAAGCGGGGCCGGAGGTTATGCAGGGGCGGGAGGGGCTGTCAAACCGCCGTGCCACGCCCTCGGGCGTCTCCTGGCCGTGGTGTCGGCGATCCTTAACCCGCGGTGCTGACAAGGGATCGAAGGGGCACCGTCGGTGCGGTGGCGGGTCGGAGACAGCGGGGGAAATGCGCGCTAAGGTGACGGCCGTGGGCCGCCTCGTTTCCCCCCTGGTCACCGCGCTCGTGGTGCTCGTCGGTCTCCAGTCCGGCACTGCCCCTCGGGCGGAGGAGGTGGTGGACTATGTGCTGGTGGTCGTGGGCAAGGAGGCGATCACCCGCTACGATGCGGTGATCGCCTGGTGGATCCAGGGGCGGCCATCGGTTGCTCCCGCGGACCTCGTCGAGTCGCTCGTCGATCGCAAGCTCCTCCTTGCGGAAGGGCTGCGCTTCGGGCTGCAGGACGAGGGACCCGCAGCGGTGAGCGATGGCCAGGTGGACGCCGTGGTGGCGTCGGTAGCGGGCCAAGGTGGCACGGTGGAGGCGAGCGCCGTGCGGCGCTGGCTGGAGGAGGAGGCCATCATCGCCGCCTTTCGGCGCATCCGGGCGGACCCTTTCGTGCGAGTCGACCGGGCCGCGGTGCGTGCCGCGTTCGAGGCGGAACAAGACCGGTACGCGGGCCAGCGGTTCTTCGCAGTGGAGGAGGAAATCCGCGCGTCGTTGTTGACGTCGGCGCGGGCCGAGCGGCTCAGGGCGCTGCTTGACGAGCTCCGGCGCAAGGCGGCGATCCGCCGGCCCGAATCGGCCATCCCGTTCCACTTGCCGTAGCGCCGAGACACCTCGCCGCTCCCTTGACTTTGCCTGTGAGCGGTTCCTATGGTCACCGCCCCTTTGTGCGAGAGCTCGTTTATGGAGACCGTGCCCTACATCTGGCTCGACGGCGCGTTGGTCCCGTGGGAGAAGGCCCAGACCCATGTGCTGACCCACACCCTGCATTACGGCCTCGGGGTCTTCGAGGGGATCCGGTGTTATGACTGCGGGCCGCGCGGCTCGGCGATCTTCCGGTTGGCGGAGCACGTGCGGCGACTGTTCGACTCGGCGCATATCTGTCACATAGAGATCCCCTACAGCCGTACGGCCATCGCGGAGGCGATCGTCGAGACGGTGCGGGCCAACGAGCTGGCGGCGTGCTACATCCGCCCGATCGTCTTCCTGGGCGCCGGCCAGATGGGGCTCTACGCCCCGGACGCCCCGGTGGTGGTGGCGATCGCCGCCTGGCCGTGGGGGAGCTACCTCGGTGAAGAGGGGCTGGCGAACGGCATCCGGGTGAAGATCTCTTCCTTCGCCCGCCATCACGTCAACGTGGCGATGACCAAGGCCAAGGTGTGCGGTTACTACACCAACTCGATCCTCGCCAAACGCGAGGCGAAGGGCGCCGGCTTCGACGAGGCGTTGATGCTCGACACCGAGGGCTTCGTCTCGGAAGGCAGCGGCGAGAACGTCTTCATCGTCCGGGACGAGGTGGTGAAGACCACACCCTTGACCAGTGTGCTGGACGGCATTACCCGCGACACCATCATCGAGCTGATCCGCGAGGCGGGCCATGAGCTGCGCGAGGAGCGGTTCACCCGCGACGAGCTGTACGTGGCGGACGAGGCGTTCTTCACCGGCACTGCGGCGGAGCTGACGCCGATCCGCGAGGTCGATGAGCGGCGCATCGGCACCGGCAAGCCGGGCCCCGTGACCCAGGCGCTGCAAAAGCAGTACTTCGCCGCAGTCCATGGCGAGGTGCCGGAGCGGGACGGCTGGCTGACCTTTCTTTGAGAGTCCCCGGCGGGTAATGGTCGACCCGCTCGTTGTCCCGCGATCGGCCTCCGGTGGAAAGGGCGCCCATGGCCTCCGAATCTCAGCGCACGGCGGTGGTTACCGGAGGGACCGGTTTTCTCGGGACGGCCGTGTGCCGGCGCCTGGTGGCAGACGGCTACCGGGTCTATGCCACCGCCGAGTCCGAGGCCGCCGCGGAACGGTTTCGCGCCCAGCCCGCCCACCGGGAGATCGTGACCCGGGTGGTGGAGCTGACGGAGGCGGTCGCGGTGGCGGGACTCTTTGCCGAGGTCGATGGGCCGGTCGACGCCCTGGCCTGCCTGGCCGGTGGCTGGGTGGGAGGCCCCTTCGCCCAGGCCACGGACGACGACCTGGCGCTGATGACGCGCATGAACCTCACCAGCGCGGTGGCCACCCTGCGCGCCGCCTACCCGTATCTGCGCCGCGCGGCGGCCGGCGCCGGGGTGGTGCTGGTGAGCAGCCGCTCCGGCCTGACCGGGGGGGCCGGGTCAGCGGTATACGCCGCCACCAAGGCTGGGGTGGCCAATCTCGTCCACTCCCTCGCCGCCGAGTGGCTGGACGAGGGCATCTCGGTCAACGCCATCGCCCCCGGCATCCTCGACACCCCGGCCAACCGCCAGGCGATGCCCGACGCGGACCACAACCGCTGGCCGAGCACGGAGGCGGTGGCGGGGGTCGTCGCCTTCCTCTTGGGACCCCAGGCGCGGGTGGTGTCCGGCGCCGTGGTGCCGGTCTATGGGCGCTCGTGAGCGGGCCGACTCCGCAATGACCGCCCAGGCGATGGAGTGGCGCCCGACGTACGACGTCCACCGCAGCTACGACGAGAATTACACCGCCGGTCCTGCCTTCGCCGGCCCCCTGCCGCCGGAGCGCTCCGGGGAGCCATGCGCGAGCTTCCTGGGCCACCCGGTCTACACCCCCCTCGGGGTGCCCGCGGGACCCTTGCTGAACAGCGCCTGGATCGCCCTCTACGCGCGCCTCGGCTTCGACCTGTTGACCTACAAGACCGTGCGGTCGGTGGCCCGACCGGCTCATCCCTTCCCCAACTGCCTGTATCTCGATACCCCCGCCTCACTCCAGGAGGTGGACATCGGCGGCGTGGTCCTGGCCCGCGGCGACCAGCGCCACACCCCGGAGCAAGTGACCATCACCAACTCCTTTGGCATGCCCTCCCGGGCGCCGGCGGTGTGGCAGGCGGACCTGGAGCGGGCCCTCGGGACTATCGGTCAGGGTCAGGTAGTCATCGCCTCGGTGGTGGGGACCAGCGGTGCGGGGGATCTGGCGGTGGACTTCGGCCGCGCCGTTGCCTTGGCCGCAGAGGTGCGGCCCCACGCCATCGAGATCAATCTCTCCTGCCCCAACGTCCGGGGCGGCGAGGGGAGCCTCTTCCAGAGCCCAGAGGCGGCGGAACGCGTGGTGCGCCGCGCCTGGGAGGCCGTGGGGACCACCCCCCTGATCATCAAGATCGGCTACGTGGTCGAGGAGGCGAGTCTTGCCGAGCTGATGCGCCGCTGCGGGCCATACGTTCAGGGCGTGGCGGGGATCAATACCATCCCGATGGCGGTCCGGGACGCAGCCGGCGGGCCGGCCCTGGGGAGCGCGGCGCGCCTGCGTGCCGGCGTGTGCGGGCGGGCGATCCGCGACCTCGCCCTGCGCCAGGTGCAGCGGCTCGTGGATTTGCGCCGCCGCCTGGGGATGGGCTGGACGATCATCGGCGTGGGCGGGATCTTCGCCGCCGAGGACGTCGACGCACACTTGCACGCCGGGGCGGACGCCGCGATGTCGGCAACCGGCGCGATGTGGAATCCGCTCCTCGCGCAGCAGTGGTGGGTAGCGAGCGCAACGGCTAGCGATCAGCAGAAACAGTAAGCCCCGCCGGGCGTTAGTCCGGCGGGGCTTAGAAATTGAGCTGACGGCTGACAGCTAATCGCTAACCGCTGTTCCTCATGCCGAGAATGACGACCCGCAGCCGCAGGTGGTCTTTGCGTTCGGGTTGTGGATCGAGAAGCCGGCGCCGGCCAGCCCTTCCGTATAGTCGATGATGGCACCGTTCAGTAGGGGGGCGCTGAGGGGATCGATGCGCACGCTGAAGCCGTTCTGCTGGATGACGTTGTCACCCTCGCGCTCGGTCTCGTCGAGCCCCATACCGTATTGGTAGCCGGAGCAGCCGCCGCCCTCGACATAAAGGCGAAACGCGGCGCTCGGTTTGTTCTCTGCCTCGACGTATTCGCGGATCTTGGCCTCGGCGGTCTCGGTAATCGTAATCATGAACGGTCTCTCCTGGTGTGCTCGGTTTGCGAAAACTCTCTTGCGCGTGCAGCTCACCGAATGGCAGCCAAACGGTGATATTGCTCTCCGCAAGCTCTAACTTAGGTACGCCGTTGATTCTAGTCAAACCACGGTAAGTGCAGACCACGCGGATCGTGCCGGCTGGCAGGTACCACGGGTCGTACCTGGTGGACTCCGCGCGCCGATCACAGGCAGCAGGGGCCTTCCAACCGGCAAGGGATGCCAGGTACAATATGAACCATGAGTCAGATGGAACTCCGTAGAACATTCCATGTGGAGGCGGCGCACCGTCTGCCTAACCTACCGGCCGAACATAAATGTTCCAGGCTACACGGCCACAGCTTTCGCATCGTCCTCCATGTGCGGGGCGAGGTCGATCCGGTCCTCGGCTGGGTCATCGATTACGCGGACATCAAAGCGGCGTTTGCTCCCCTCTTCGAGCGCCTCGATCACTACTACCTGAACGAGGTGCCCGGATTGGAGAACCCGACCTCGGAGAATCTCGCCCGGTGGATCTGGCAGCGCCTGGTGCCGAGCTTGCCTGGCCTGTCGGCGGTAGAGATCGGGGAGACGTGCACCTCCCTGTGCATTTACCGCGGAGCGGGGGAGTGAGCGACATCTTGGTCGTGGACGATAACCCGCTCAACGTCGCGCTCTACCGCCGCTACCTGGAGAGTGCGGGGCACCGGGTGGAGACCGCCGATTCCGGCCGGACGGCCCTGGATAGGCTGGCGACCCCGTGGCCGGATCTGGTCATCCTCGACGGGCACACGCCCGAGGTGGATGGCCTCGAGATGTGCCGGCGGATCCGCTCCGAGGCGCGGCTGGCGGATATTCCTATCCTATTCGTCACCGCCAAGGACGAGGCCGATTCTTCCATCGCGCGCGGCCTCGCCCTCGGTGCGAGCGATTACCTGGTCAAGCCGTTCAACGCCACGGAGCTCCTCGCCCGGGTCGCGATCGTCGCGCGACAACGGCACGAGGAGGTGGCCCTGCGCGAACGCACCGCGAACCTGGAACAGGTGGTCGAGGCGCGCGATCAGGCTCTCGAAGAGTCGGAGCGACGTTTTCGCGGCGTGGTGGAGAATGCCGCAGAGGCGATCTGCTTGATCAATCGGCGCGGCTGCTTCACCGAGGTCAATCCGATGGCGTGCACCATCCTGGGGCTGACGCGCAGCGAGCTGATCGGCACACGGCTGACGGAGCTCCTCGCTCCGCAGGAATACCTGCGCCTGCGCCACGATACCCTCGCGACCCTCAAGAACCGAGGCACGGCGCAGCTCACCTGTACGGTGATCGGCGCCGGGGGAGAGCAGATTCCGGTCGAGATCAGCGCCTCGTGGCTTCAGGGGCAGATCCTGGTACTGGGCAAAGACGTGCGCGCGAGACGCCAGATGGAGGAGCAGCTACGCCGCTCCGACCGTATGCACGCCATCGCTCAGCTCGCGACCGGTCTGGTGCACGAGATCCGCAACCCGCTGACCGGGATCTCCGCGACCCTGCACCACTGGCAGCGTCAGGGCGGCGACCCGCCGGAGCGTCAGGAGGCGACGCAGCGGATGCTGCGCGAGGTGGAACGGCTGGAGCGTCTCCTGCGCGAGCTCCTCAACTTCGCAAACCCGCGGCGCCAGTGGCGCCAGGAGGTCAGGGTCGTCGACCTCTTCCAACAGGTCCGTAGCCTAATCCGGCCGCAGATCGTGGATCGCAACGGCACCTTTACCTTCCGTGTCGACCCCCCCGAGTTGCGGCTCCAGGTGGACCCCCACCAGATGGAGCAGGTCCTGCTTAATCTCTGTCTGAACGCATTACACGCGGTGTCGGACGGGGGAGAGATCGAGCTGCGTGCCTCGCGGGCGGGGGTCCACGTGGTAATCGAAGTGGCGGACAACGGGTGCGGTATCCCCCCGGACGTCCTGCCGCACATCTTCGAGCCTTTTTTCAGCGCCAGGCCTGGGGTGGGCTCCAGCGGCCTGGGACTGTCCGTGGCACAGCGCATCATCCAGGACCATGGTGGTGAGATCCGCGTCGCGACGGACCCACCGCACGGTACGACCTTTACCCTCCTCATTCCCTCGTCACTCCAACCAAGGTGATCTGCGTGAAACCTTCCGTCCTCCTCGTCGACCACGAGCCCCTGATCCTCTCCAGCCTCAGCCTGATCCTCGACGATCTCGGTTTCCGTGTGCACACCGCCACGGACGGCGCGACCGCGTTGCAACTGGCCAATGACCAGCAGCCCGAGGTCGTGCTCCTCGACTGGCGCATGCCGGGGATGACCGGTGAGGAGATCCTGCGGGCGCTGCGCAAGGACCACGGCCACGTGCCGGTCATCATCCTCACCGGTGCCGGCGACTCGGGCACCGCGGTCACGGCCCTGAAGCTCGGTGCGTTCGACTACCTCAACAAGCCGGTCGACGTAGAAAAGGTGCAGGCCGCACTGTTCACGGCGGTGGAGGCGCACCGGCTGCGGCTACGCGCCATGCAACGCTACCGCGAGGATCTGGAACAGTACGGCTTCGAGACCCTGGTCGGCACCAGCCCACGCTTCCTCACGGTCATCGAGGCGGCGAAGCGCGCGGCGGCGGTGCCCAACTTGCCGGTGTTGATCGAGGGGGAGAGCGGTACCGGCAAGGCCCACCTGGCCCACGCCATCCACCTCGCCTCGCATTCCGAGGACCGTCCCTTCCTGGCTGTGCGTGTCGCGGCGTACGACGAGGACCGGCTGTTGACCCTGCTGTTTGGAGACGGGGAGACGAACCACGGCCTGATCGGGGCCGCCAACGGCGGCACCCTGTGCATCGACGACATCACCACCCTCCCGATCTCGGTCCAGGAACGGTTGCTCACCGCCCTCGCCGAGCAGAGCCGTGCACCGGAGGGGGTGCGGGTGATCGGTACCAGCCGTGTGCGGCTGCAGAACGCCATCGCGGAGGGCAAGTTCCTGGAGGACCTCTCGTATCGCCTGGCCGCCGCCCATCTCCTGCTGCCGCCATTGCGCGAGCGCCGCGAGGACGTGCCGATGCTGATCGAGCACTTCCTAGCGGAGTTCAATCGTCGCCACGGCCGGCGGGTCGGTCCCTTTACCCCCCGTGTCCTGCGGCGGCTTGGCGATCACCGCTGGCAGGGCAACGTACGCGAGCTGCGCAACCTCGTGGAGCGCACCTTCATCCTTCATGGCGACAAGGAGGTGCGGGTCAAGGACCTGCCGCCCGATCTACAAACACCCCCCGAGGACGACTTCGAGCAGATCCTCACGGTGCACCGCTTCGTCACGTTGCGTGAGTTCGACCGGGCGTATTGCAAGGCGGTGTTGCGTCACGTGAAGGAGAACAAGAGCGCAGCAGCCCGGCTGCTGGACGTCAGTCGCCAGCGGCTGCGTCGCAAGCTGGAGGGCCTGGTGTCTGGGGACGGCGATTAGCGGATAGCGGTCAACAATTAGCTCGTGATGACGGCTGGCGCCAGCCATTTTCCGTTGGCGGTGGTCCAACTAGCTACACCGCCTCCAAAGAGAAATTCAATCCGATCAAGCTGACGGCTGATCAGCGGAAAGTTGAACGCTCCCATGGCCGAGCCGTATGCCGGCGTCGCGTTGCTCGCCGACCCGGTCCACCACTACCTGCAGTTCACTGTGCCGTTGTCCGCAGGCGAGGTGTGCGAGCAGACGGTGCTCGACAGCCCGTGGGTGCAGCGGCTGCGCTACATCTACCAGCTCCAGAGCGCCCGCTGGGTATTCCCGGGGGCGGAGCATTCCCGGTTCCAGCACTCCCTCGGGGCAATGCACATCGCGGGCCGGCTCGCCCGGCATCTCTATCCGACGCTCCGGGAGCACCACGCGGGGGTGCCGTCCGAGTGTCTGATCGAGGAGCTGTTGCGCATGACCGGGCTGCTCCACGACCTCGGCCATGGCCCCTTCGGCCACTTCTTCGACGAGAACCACCTGGCGCGCTTCGGTCTCAGCCACGAGCGCGTCGGCGGGCGGATCATCACCGAGGCCCTAGGGGAGATGTTGAGCGCCATCCGTCGCAGCCCCCACGGTCCATTCGCTCCGGGGGAGGCGATCGACCCGCAGCATATCTCCTACCTGATTAATAAGGGCCCCGAAGGGGAGGTGGATGATCCCACGGTGCCGCCTTGGGTCGCGGCCTTGCGGCCATTGTTCTCCGGCATCTTCACCGCGGACAACATGGATTATGTGTTGCGCGACTCCTACATGTGCGGAGTCGCCATCGGGCCGGTCGATATCGACCGCCTGATCCACTACACGTTTTTCTCCAAGCGCGGCGTCACCTTGCACCGGGCGGGGCTGTCGGCCCTCAACATGTTTCTCACCGCCCGCCTCTACCTCTACTCGAACGTCTACTTCCACCGCACTACCCGGGCGATTGACCTCCACCTGCGGGAGATTTTTCCCCAGACCATGGCGGAGGTCTGGGACGCCGACCCCGCACGGGACCTCGCCTCGTATCTGCGGGTGACCGAGTGGGCGCTGCTGGAGGAGGTGCGGCGCTGGGGGGCGGACGCCGGTGGCGTACGCGGCGCCCTCGGCCGCGAGTGGCAGCGGATCCTGGGGCGCGATGTGAAGTGGAAGATGGCGTACGACACGGTGGTTTCCACCCGCGACGTCGCCGACCAGACGCCGCGCATCGACCCCGGCCGTCTGGAGGAGGGGATCCGCGAGCGCCTGCCGCCAGCCCTGCGCGCACTCGAGTTCCGCGTCGACCTCGCCTCCAAGGACACCCGCCCGCTTAATCCCCTGAACATGGGGCACAAGCAGATCTACGTCTTCGACCCGTCCAGCAACGAGGTCTCCACCGCCGCCCTGCGCGACCACTTCGATTACATCCCGGCCAAGATCCTCCACTGCCGCATCTTCGCCCTCGACCACCACCACGACGCGGCGCTGGGCGAGGCCGCGGAGGCGGTACTCTATGGCTGACGACTCGCCCGCATTTCTCACCATGACTCTGCTGCGCCCGCGCCACCGCCCTGCCTGCCGGCAGGCAGGCCGCATCTCCTGGCCCACCTCGTCCGAGTCCTCGACCAGGGGTAGGAGCCGGTTGCAACGGCGATCCGCGTCACCGGCGCGGCCGGCCCTCTCGGGCCGGAATCGCCGAAAGGATTCGGTTCCTACGGTTTGGGCCGGCCAGAATCTATGGGCGTTTGCACAGTCTCGCCATGATCCCTGGTGAGAAATGCGGGCTAGGGCGTCGACCACGTGGTCGACAAGGGTGGTAGGCATCCTCGGGGGGACCGTCAACATTGTCATGGTTCGTGGCCTGACACTCTGTCTCGCATTGCTCGTGCCGTCCGTCGGCGGGGGCGAGACCCTCACGGTGCGCAACCTCTTCGCCGCCGAGTACCGCGACCTCACCCGCGACCTCGCAACCGCCTTGCAGTTCAAGCAAACGGCACCGCCGGCCTCCCTCGGTCCACACGGATTCGAGGCCGGGATTGAGGTGGCGGCCACCGACATCGACGAACAGGCGGACTACTGGCGGCTGGTGACGGACGATCCACCCGACTACCTGATCATCCCCAAGCTCCGCCTGCTCAAGGGGCTGCCCGGGCGGGTCGACGGTGAGGCGATGCTTTCCTATCTCCCCTCCTCCGACATCTTCCTGTGGGGGATTGCGGTCAAGTGGACGGCGCTGGACGAAGACCGCCCCGTCCCGGCCACCTCTATCCGTCTCAGTTTCACGGACCTTGGCGGCGTGGACGAGCTGGACTTCGCCACGGTCGGGCTGGACCTGGCAGGGGGATACTCGTGGACCGCCATCGAGCCCTATGTCGGGGTCGGTGCCGTGTGGGTGTCGAGCCAGGCGCGGGTGCGGGCGGAGGAGGCCGATCTCCTGGTCACGGAGCGCGAGCAGTTCGCCACCGCCCACGCCTTCGCCGGGTGCCGCCTCTACCTGCCGCTGGTCGCCGTCACCGCCGAGCTGGACTGGGGAGAGCGGCCGACCCTCTCCGCCCGCTTGGTCTTCGCGCGATGAAGACCGCCGCCTGCATGGTGTCATTGACGCTCGTGGTGGCCGGCTGCGGGATCGAGCCGGCCAGCGACGGCAGCGGCGAGGGCCAACAGAGCGATGCGCAGGAGATCCTCGATCGGGAGGTCACGGAGAGCGGCGCCATCGCGGGAACCTACGCGGTGACCCTCGAGTCGACCCTCCGCCTCGAGGCGGTGGGCTCGCCCTTTGACCGGCTGGCCGACGCGGCGATCCTGCGCTGCTTCTTCTCCCGGGGTTGTGCCGGCGCGATCGACCGCATCGCCAAGGTGGAATCGGCCGCCGAGCTCCTCGATCCCCACTGTGACGAGTGGCACGCCGACCACGCCGGCAACCGCACCACGGTCGTGTGCCGCCAGATCGACCGTGAGGCGACGGTGGTGGTCGACGCGGGCCAGGTATACATCGAGCTGGAGACCGAGGACGGTGAGGTGACGGAGGCCACCGCCTCCGTTCCGGCAGGCGGCGTCCCCCTGGTGATCGACGAGCTGGTGGAGGAGCTCGGTGGCCCGGTGGAGCTCTACTTCACCCCGGCGGGGTTCGTCGGGGCCCGGGAGGCGACGGGGGACAGCACCCTGGTGGTGGACGTGCTGGACGTCCTGTCGGACGCCGACCTCGACCTCGACGTCCTCCTCGACTTCACCATCCGTGGCGCGCGCGCCGGAGCCACCACGCCGGAGATCGGCCACGTGCTCGAATTCTTCCGGTGAATCGTGTGTCGCTACCGGAAACAATCCCCTACGCGGGCTAGCGGTCCAGCAAATCCGCGGCGGCGTCGATGACCGGCAAGGCCAGCTCCACCCGGCCGAAGGGGGCGGAGACCTGTACCCCCTGCACGGCGTGCTTCACGGCGGTCAGAGTCTCGCGGGCGATCGCCAGCCCCGCGTCGCGCGCCGCCTCCTTGGACCGGTCGCTGGCCGCCCGCATCCGCTCCAGCACCTGCGCCGGCACCACCACGCCGGGCACCTCGTTGGCCATGAACTCGGCGTTGCGGAACGACACCAGGGGCCAGATCCCGGCGAGGATCGGGATGCGGAAGGTTGCAATGCGCTCCATGAAGCGCAGCAGCACCGCCGGGTCGAAGACCGGCTGGGTGATGGCGAAATCGGCACCGGCCTCCACCTTGTCGCGGAAGTGGTCCAGCTCGGTGTCGAGGCTCACCGCGCCGGGGTTCGCGCCCACTCCGATGCAGAACGCGGTGGGCTTGCCGATCGGGTTGCCGCCCATGTCGAGGCCGCGGTTGGTGGTCGCCGCCAGGTGGGTGAGGCCCACGGCGTCGATGTCGAACACCGCCGTGGCATCGGGGTAGTCGCCCATCTTCGGCGGATCGCCGGTGACCGCCAGCAGGTTGCGGATGCCCAGCGCCCCGAGGCCCAGGAGATCGGATTGCATCGCCAGCAGGTTGCGGTCGCGGCACGTGTAGTGCAGGCAGGTCTCCAGGCCGAGTTCGCGCTCGATGAGGATCGCCAGGTGCTGCGCCCCCATGCGCGCCGAGGCGCGCGGGCCATCCGGGATGTTGACGATGTCGATGCCCGCTTCCTGGAGCCGCCGGCACGCGGCCAGCACCTCTGCGGCGTCGGGGCCGCGCGGCGGTGTGATCTCCACGCTGGTGGTAAAGCGCCCGGCCGCCAGCTTCGCCGCGAATCGCGAGCGTTGCGCCAGCGGCACGACCTCCGCCGGTGTCGCGCCCTTCACCGATGGCACCGAGAGGGTGCGCCGCCCGGGCAGCAGGGAGCGCACCCCGGAGGCGATCGCCTTGATGTGCGCCGGCGTGGTGCCGCAGCACCCGCCCACCAGCTTCACCCCCTCGCGCACGAAGTTGCGGGCGTACTCGGCCACATACTCGGGGGAGCACATGTAGATCAGGCGGTCGTCGACGCTGCGCGGCATGCCGGCGTTGGGCTGGGCGGAGATCGGCTTGCGGGTGATCTTGGCGATGCGCTCCACGCTGGCGAGCATCGGCGCCGGTCCCACGGAGCAGTTCACCCCGATCACGTCGGCCCCCCACTCCTCCAGCCGCGGGACGAATTGCTCCGGTGTCACCCGGTGGCTGGAGAAGCCGTTCTCGTCCAGGGACATCTGGGCGACGATCGGCAGGTCAGGCGCGACCACGCGGGCCGCTTCGAGCGCCGCGTGCAGCTCGCGCAGGTCGCCGAAGGACTCCAGGACGAAAAGGTCGATGCCGCCCGCCACCAAGCCGCGCATCTGCTCGATGAACAGCTCCCGCGCCTCCTCCTGGGTGATGCGGCCCAGGGGGGCGAGACGTGCCCCCAGGGGCCCGACCGCGCCGCCTATGAACAGTCGATCGCCCGCCACCTCGCGGGCGATGATCGCCCCGGCCTCATTGATCTCGGCGGTCTGCTCGTGGAAGCCGTGGGGGGTGAGCTTGAGACGGTTGGCGGCGAAGGTATTGGTTTCGAGGACCTCGGCCCCGGCCTCGGCATACGCCTGGTGGATCTCCCGCACCAGCTTGCGGTGAGTGAGGTTGGCGGCGTCGAAGCACTGGTTGAGGAACAGACCGCGCTCGTAGAGCTGGGTCCCCATGGCGCCGTCGCAGATCACCACCCGCTGGGCGATCATTGCAAGGAACTTGGCGGAGCGGTCAGACATGGGTAGACGGCGAGCCAAAGGCGCTTGGAGAGGGGCGTCTCCCCCCCTCCCACCGGGGGGGGGCCGGGGGGAGGGCGTTCAGAATCAGCACTTCATTCGGCCCACGTCCCGCCGCGGTGTTGGGTACCGGCCGCCCCCACCCTGGCCCTCCCCCGATGGGGGAGGGAGACAAGGTTGCCCAATGCCGTAGTGTGGTCACGCCCCCGCTCGGTCCATGAGCCACTGGGCCAGCAGCCGCACGCCGACGCCGGCGGCGCCCTTGCCGGAGTAGTAGCCCACGTCCGGCCCGCCCCAGGCGGTGCCGGCGATGTCCAGGTGCACCCATGGGATGTCGCCGACGAATTCCTTGAGGAACATGCCGCCGGAGATCGAGCCGGCGGTGCCGTCGCCGATGTTCTGGAGGTCCGCGGTCGGGGCCTCGATCGCCTTGTGGTAGTCGGGCCACAGGGGCAGGGGCCAGCACCGTTCGCCCGCCAGGTTGCCGGAGGCGACCACCTGGTCGCGGAGGGCGTCATTGTTGGACATGGCGCCGGTGGCGATGTGGCCGAGGGCGGTGACGATGGCGCCGGTCAAGGTCGCCAGGTCGACGATCGCCGATGGCTTCTGGTCGCACACGTAGGCGAGGGCGTCGGCGAGGATCAGGCGACCCTCCGCATCGGTGTTGAGGATCTCGATGGTCTTGCCGTTGTACGCCGTCACGATGTCGCCGGGCTTCTGCGCGGCGGCGTCCGGCAGGTTCTCGGAGGAGGGGACCACCCCGATCACCCGCTGCAGCGGCTTGAGCTCGGCGATGATGGAGAACAGGCCGAGGACCGCCGCGCCACCGCACATGTCGAACTTCATCTGGTCCATGTCCTTGCCCGGCTTCAGGGAGATGCCGCCGGAGTCGAAGGTCAGCCCCTTGCCCACCACCGCCACCGTCTCCCTGGCGCCCTGCGGCTGCCACTCCAGGAGGATCAACTTGGCCGGCTGGCTGGAGCCGCGCGCCACGCCGAGGAGAGCGTGCATCCCGAGCTTCTCCATCTGCGCCTCGTCGAGGACCTTCACCTTGATCCCCGGCGTCTTGGCGATCGCCCGCGCCTGCTGCGCCAGGTGAGTGGGCGTGCAGGTGTTGCCCGGGGTGTTGCCCAGGTCGCGGGCGAAGGCGACGCCACGGGCCAGGAGCGCGCCGAGCTTCACCCCCTCGCGGGCGCAGTCCAGGCGGTCGGGCGGCACGTGCAGCACGATCTCGCGGATCGCCTTGCGCTCCTTGTCGGGCTCGGTCTTGTAAGTCTCGAAGCGGTAGGTGGCGAGGCTGGCCCCCTCGGCGATGGCCCGGCCGGGGTCCTCCGCCGCGTCGGCACCGGCACCGAGACAGAGGTCGGCGGCGGTCACCTTCATCGCCTCCATCTGCTTCGCCATGCGCGCCGCCCCCTGACGCAGGGTCTCGTCGGTGATCTCCTCCTTCTTGCCCATCCCGACGAGGATGACCGAGGCGATGGTGCCATCGCGGTGCACGGGAAAGCTGCTCACCTGCTCCTTCTTGCCGGTGAAGCCGGCGGCCTGGGCCAGCGGCGCCAGGGTGCGATCGAGGCCCGGGGCCAGGGAGTGGCCGGTGGGCTCACCCTCGGCGATGAACAGGGCCAGGGCGCGGTTCTTGCGCAGCTTGGCAGGGGTGGTGGTGGCAGAGAACTTCATGAGGGGCCTGGAGTGGGATGGATGGGAGGACGGCGGTGGGGGCCGGTGCGACAAGGGACCACGTTATCGGTAGCACCGGGCGCTTGGCAACGCGCAGGGTCAGTCCCTCTTCGTCGGCCCGCCACCGCCCCGCCGCGACGGGATGAGTAGGAGCCGGTTGTACCGGCGGTCCGCGCCGGTGGCGCCTGCCTGTGCGTGTCCGCACGCAGACCGGCGGCCGGCCTGCCTGCGGCAGGCAGGCCCGTCGGGCCTGGACCGCGGTAGGGGCACGGCATGCCGTGCCCCTACCGCGGAACGGTCGCCGAAGGGATTCGGTTCCTACCGGTAGTCGGCCGGCGCGACGCGATCAGTACCGTACGCCGAAGTCGCGTAGGCCTGCCTCCGGCGTCTCCCAGCGCACCTCCACCTGGTCGACCCGCGCCGCAGGCGGACCCTGGTGTAGGTACGCGACGAAGGCGTCGAGGGCCGGTGGCGGTCCCTGGGCGACCACCTCCACCCGGCCGTCCCGTAGGTTCTTCGCCCAGCCCACCAGCCCGAGCCGCTGCCCCGCGTCGCAGGCGGAGGCGCGGAAGAAGACCCCCTGGACCCGGCCGCTGACGAAGGCATGGAGCTGGTTCATGGTGGGGGCCCGTGGTTCGTGCCGGTCAAGGGGTGCGGGCGGTGTTCGGGATGCCGCCGCCTTCGGGAAACAAGGGGCTAGGGGCTAGGGATCAGGGGTTAGGGGAGGTGCCGGCCCTGCGGGCCGGCGATCATTGTTCCGTTGGTGATCAGGTTACGCAGCGAAGCAAGCCAAAGAAACCATTGCCGGCCGCAGGCCGGCGTCCCTCCCTACCTCCTTTCCCCTATCTCCCGACTCCTATCCCCATCCACCCGATCGATCACCGCGGCGCCCACCGCGTCGCCCCACACGTTGACGGTGGTGCGCAGGCGGTCGAGGAGCCAGTCGATGGTGAGGATCAGGGCCACGCCGCCCACCGGCAGATGCACCGCGGTGAGGACCATCACCATGGTCACCAGACCCGCCTCGGGGATACCGGCGGCGCCGATCGCCGCCAGGGTGGCGGTGAGGAAGATGATCCCCTGTTCCACGGGTCCCATGGGGATACCGTAGACCTGGGCGATGAACATCACCGCCACCGCCTCATACAGGGCGGTGCCGTCCATGTTGATGGTGGCGCCCAGGGGCAGGACGAAGCCCGCCGAGCGCGGCCGCACACCGCCTTCCGCGGCGCACTCCATGGAGATCGGCAGGGTGGCGGAGGAGGAGGCCGTGGCAAAGGCGGTGACCAGGGCGCGCAGCATAGCGCCGCCGTAGGCCAGGGGGGAGCGCCTGCCGAGGAAGCGCAGGATCGCCGGCAGGATGAGGGTCGCGTGCAGCACCAGACCAACCGTGACCACGGCGGCGTAGGCCGCCAGGGAGACGGCAAGATCGACCACCGCCCGGCCGCCCCCCTCGGCGGCGAGCTTGCCCGCCACCAGGGCGAAGATCCCCACCGGCGCCGCGGCCATCACCAGGTGGACCATGTGCATCACCCCCTCGTTGGCGGTGCGAAACAGGTCGAGGAGGGCGGCGCCCCGCGGCCCGAGGGTGGTGCACACCCCGCCGAAGACCAGGGAGAAGAGGATCAGGGCGAGGATGTTGGTCTCGGCCGCGGCCTGGAAGATGTTGGGCGGGATGAGGGTGAAGAGCAGTGACTTGAGCGCCGCCGCCGGCCCGGTGTGGCGCTCGGCCAGCAGCACGTCGACCGCCTCCAGGGGCGTCACTTTGTGCCGCCGGAGCCGCTCGGCAAGGTCCGCGTGGCCGGCGAGGTCGAGGCGCTCGAGGGTCTCGCGTACCTCGGGCAACCCCCGATCCAGGGCGTCGCGCAGGGCGTTGGCCGGATCGGTGGCACCCTTGGCCAGCTCCTCCTCGATCTCGGGAAAGCGGTGCAGCCCGAGGGCCTCCAGGGCGGCGGCGACCCGCGGGTCATCGTCGCTCAGGTGCGGATCGTCGACGATCATCTGCAGGGCGCGGTCCTTCTGGATCCGCCGCGCAGGCTCGCGGTGGTGGAGGAGGTCGCCGACGTTGGCGAACTCGTCCGGCAGGCCGAAGGCGACGAGGGCGCGATCGTACGGCGTGGCGTACCGCTTCCCCGGCTGCACCAGATTGACCAGCACCAGCCCGACCAGGACCGCGACAAAGGTGGTGGTGAGGTAGTAGGCGATGGTCCAGCCGCCGATCGGACCCAGGCGCCGCACGTCCCCGAGGCCGGCGATCCCGGCGATCATCGAGGTGACCACGAGGGGTACCACCAGCAGCTTGAGCAGGGCGAGAAACAGGTCGCCGAGCCAGGCCACCCGGCCCATGGCTACGGGCCACAGACTGCCGCATACCACACCGGCGACGATCGCCGCGAGGAGGAGGAAGGTGGCGCGGGGCATGGCTGAGGCAGAAGCCCTTCAAACCGCGAATGGGCGCAGATCGGGCGGGGCGTCACTGATTCCTGGCTTCCCGCGTTCTAGGACCTCTTGCCCGGACGGCGGGAATTCTGCGGGCATCCGTGGGCCGTGACCGTCGCCATTCGCGTTCAGCTCTTCGGAACGATCGGCGTCCATCCGTGGCCAACTACTCTAGCAACGCGGCGGCGTGGCGGCGTGCCGCCGCGCCGTGCTTCTGGCCGCCGAGCATCCGCGCCAGCTCGTCGACGCGCTCGGCGCCGGACAGGCTGCGCACCTCGACCTCCGTCTCCCCATCGACCTCGCGCTTGGTGATCTGGAGGTGGCGGTTGGCGTGGCGGGCGACTTGTGGCAGGTGGGTGATGCACAGGGTCTGGTGGGTCGTGGCGATGGCGGTGAGCATCTCGCCGATGCGCTCGCCGGCCTGGCCGCCGACGCCGGCGTCTACCTCGTCGAACAGCAGGGTGGCATGGTCATCGCCCAGGTGCAGGCGGCGCAGGGCGAGGCCGACGCGCGACAGCTCGCCCCCCGAGGCGATGCGCGCCAGGGGCCGTGGCGGCTGGCCGGGGTTGGCGGTGAAGGCGAAGGCGACCTCCTCCGCGCCGTGGGCGCCGATCGCCGCCACGGGGGTGAGCTCTACCGCGAGCCGGCCGCCGCCCATCTCCAACCCTTCCAGCAGCGGCGGCATCTCCCGCTCCAATAGCGCCGCGCCGGCGCGGCGCCGCTCGGTGAGTTGCTTCGCGAGGGCGGCGAGCTTGCTGTCGGCGGCCGCCATCTCCGGCAGCAACCCGTCCTGCTCGGCGTCGACCCGGGCGAGGTCGTCGAGCTCGGTGACGATGGCCCGCCACCGGTCGAGCACCGCCTCCTGGGAGCCGCCGTACTTGCGGTGCAGGCCGTGGAGGGTGGCGAGGCGCGCCTCGCTCTCCTCCAGGGCCGCGGGGTCGTCGTGCAGGGTGCGGGCGAAGTCGTCGAGGCCGGTGGCCAGCTCCTCCAGGGCGATCTCGCCCTGCTCGGCCAGCTCGTCGAGGCCCGCGACCGCCGGCTCTAGGGAGGCAAGGCGGCGCAGCCGGTCGCGTACCGCCGCCACCTCGCCGAGCAGGGAGGGGCTGTGCTCCCGCAGCCGATCGAGGAGGTCGCCGGTGGTGGCGCGCAGCTCGCCGACGTGGGCCAGACGGTGGTGCCGGCGCTGCAGCTCTTCGTCCTCCCCCGGCTGCGGGTTCGCCGCGGCGATCTCGTCGCGCTGGAATTCGAGGAAGGCGATGCGCTGCTCGCGCTCTGCGGCGGCGCGACGCAGCTCCTCCAGCCGGGCACGCAGAGTGGTGCAGCGCGCGTGGTGGCGCGTGTGCTCCTCGGCCAGGGCGGTGGCCTTGGAGAGGGTGTCGAGGAGGCGGCGCTGGTAGGCCGGTTGCAGCAGCCCCTGGTGCTCGAACTGGCCGTGGGCCTGGCACAGCAGGCCACCCCAGAGGCGGAGCTGCTCCACCGTGATGCGCACGCCGTTCACCACCACCTGATTGCGGCCGTCGAGGTCCAGGGAGCGGCGCACCGTCCACTCTGCCTCGTCATGCGGCACGCCGAGGTCATCGAGGACCTGCGCCGCGGCGGAGCCCGGCTGCGCCGCGAAGATCGCCTCCACCACCATCTGGCGGCGGCCGGCGCGGATCGCCTCGCTGCGTCCCCGTGCCCCGAGGACGAAGGCCAGGGCCTGGGCGACGAGGCTCTTGCCCGCCCCGGTCTCGCCGGTGATCACCGTCAGCCCCGGGCCAAAGGTGAGGCTCGCCTGCCGGACGATCGCCAGGTTGTGAATGGCGAGAGAGAGGAGCATGGGAGGACCCGAGTGGTTAAAAAACAGGTATGGTACTCATAACGTTCGTTTTCTCACGAGGAGTGCCACCATGCGTCGCAGCGTACAGGTATTGCTAGTGGATCCCGACGCCGGCTTCCAGACCCTCTTCAAACGCGAGGTGGAGGAGCTCGGCTCGGTGGAGGTCGCGACCTGCTCCCTGGGCCGCAAGGCCGCGTTGCTCGCCGAGTTCATCCAGTTCGACGCCGTGTTTGCCAACGCGGCGGTACAGCTCCCCTATGACACCGTCAGCTCGAACATCCGCCGCCAGCTTGCCGACGCGGTGTTCTACGTCTATGGCCACGGCGTCGTCCAGCAGGGCAGCTTCCAGCCCCTGGCCCCGGAGAGCGCGATCGATACGGCCAAGGAGGTGGTCCGGTCGTATAGCTGACCCGGACTTTCCGGCCGGGAGTTCTTACCGCAGTGGCCGGAAGGCGCAGAGACGTCGCGGGAAGAGGTGGCCCGCTTCGCCGCCCCGCGGCCAAGAGGGGTCGGCGGCGAATGGCCATGAATCGGCTGACCTCGCCCTCTGGGTCCTCTGTGATCTCTGTGGCGATTAGCTCTTCTGGGTTCATTGCCACAGAGGGCACACAGCAGCAGCACAAATAAGATTTGCTTGCTGGATTTGGAGTTGAGGGCCGTGGAGCAACGGATTGGGGAGCGGTACGGGGGTTAGGAGAGCGTTTGAAGAAGAACGGCACGAGGGTGCTCGGGA
>DASWHD010000021.1:0-21238 GCA_036393335.1 bacterium | reverse complement strand
CGCCCTGCGGCCTGCCTGCCGGCAGGCAGGGCATCCGCCCTACGGCAGGCAGGCGTCCCTCTCCCCTTCGGGTCCGAGCCTCCGGGTCGAAGGCCATGGAGGGAGGGGGGACGGGGCGCCGAGCGTCTCTGCTCATCCCGGCCTCATTCCTCCTCGCCGCCTGTGACCGGGTCATGACCGGGTCAGTGACCGGGTCAGGGCTGCAAACTTGCAAGTGGATGGGATTACCTCGGGCAACCGTTCGCGCGGCCCTGCAGGCGGGATCTCTCACGAAGGCGCGAAGGCGTGGTTCCGCGCACTTGGCGTCTTTGCGCTGGGCGGTTAAAAACGGGCGAAGGGGTCGGTCTTCACAGGCTGAATGGCGCCACCATCCCGAGGGGCTCGGTGCGGTAACGGCCATGTTCCGCGCCGAGCTGCGGACCTACCCGGCGAATGGCTGGTCGCTCTTCGGCCTTGCCCGGGCGCTCCAGGCGGCGGGCAAGGTCGCTGAGGCCACAGAGGTGGAGCGCCAGTTTGCCCGGGCGTGGTCGCAGGCCGACGTGGTCCTGACCCGCTCGCGGTTCTGATTCCCGCGGCCGCGTTTGCGGTGCGCAATGCGGGGCGGCGCTGTGCCACTATGGTCGGTGGCGTGACCGCCTGCTGCCACCACCGACCCCACCCATGTCGCCGCCCCTCGCCGAGCGTCCCTGGTTCATCGCCACCGTCGCGGCGGTCGGCTCGGCGATGATCAAGCTGGTCGGGCTCACCCTGCGCTGGGAGGTGGCGGGGTGGGAGCACGTCGCGGCGCTGGAGCGGGCCGGTCAGCGGGGGATCTTCGCCTTCTGGCACAACCGCCTGCTGTACATCGGCTACTACCTGTCGCGGATCCCCCTCACCATGCTCATCTCCCAGTCCAAGGACGGGGCGTACATCACGGCGGTGGCCCGTTGGTACGGGATCGATGCAGTCCGCGGCTCGTCCACCCGCGGCGGCGCCCGCGCCCTGGCGGAGATGGTCAATCTGCTGCGGGAGGCGACGGGCCACGGCGGCCTGACACCGGATGGCCCCAAGGGGCCGCTCTACGAGGTGCAGCCCGGCCTGATCGTTCTCGCCCAGAAGACCGGCCGGCCGATCCTGCCGGTCACCCTCTCCGCTACCCGCGTCCACCGCTTCGCCTCCTGGGACCGTTTCCTCGTGCCCCTGCCCTTCGCCAGGGTGCGCCTCTCCATCGGCGCGCCGATCACCGTCTCCCCAGAGCGCGACGCCTTCGAGACCGAGCGCCAGCGGCTGCAGGATATCCTCCGCGAGCTGACCGCCGCGGCAGACCGCGCCTGCGGCATCCCGGTCGATACGCCGGGCATGGCATAGGGCGCCATCTTCACCGCAGCGACCTGCGCTCGGACTGTCCATCTAAGGAAGGCAGGAACGGGCTAAGGAAGGCAGGAACGGGGGCAACGCGGGAACCTGCTCGGCCGCTCAACCGCCGCTACTGCGAGCGGTTTGGAGAACGCGGGAAACCAGGAATCCAGGAGAAACCAACGCTACGAAGGGGCTTCCTGGATTCCTGGTTTCCCGCGTGAATCAATCTCAGGTGATGCGACCATCGTGTGGCGAGTGAAGGGCCGGCTCCGCCGTGTGTCGGCCGGGTTTGCTCCCTCGGTGGACTGTGCCACTGTCTCGTCCTTACTTGTTGTGGGGAGAGGCGCGCGGCCCCGTGAGGGTGGGGTCCGCCCGTCCGGGGAGAGCACGACGGCGATGTACCTCTTGTACAACCTCCTGAGCGTGGTGGTGATCGCCCTCACCCTGCCCGTGTGGGTGTGGCGCTACTACACCACCCCCAAGTACAAGGAGGGGCTGCGCCAGCGGCTGGGTCATCTCCCCGACGAGGTGATCGCGGATCTCCGTGATCATCCGTGCTTCTGGCTGCACGCGGTCTCGGTGGGGGAGACCATGGCGGCCCTGGGGCTGGTGGAGGCCCTGCACCAGGCGTATCCGGAGCTGCGGGTGATCTTCTCCACGGTCACCGCCACCGGCCAGAAGGTGGCCCGGGAGCGGGTCACCTGCGCCGACCACGTCATCTACTTTCCCTTCGACCTGCCGTGGATGGTGCGCCGCGTGGTCACGGCGGTGCGGCCGCGCTTCGTGGTGGTGATGGAGACCGAGATCTGGCCCAACTTCTTCCGCGAGCTGGGCCGCCATCGCGTCCCGCTCTGCCTGGCCAACGGCCGCCTGTCGCCGTCGTCGTATCGTGGCTACCACCGGGTCCGCCGGCTGATGGAACGTTACCTGCGGCCGGTGGGTCTCTTCGCCATGCAGTCCGAGGGGGACGGCGAGCGGGTGCGGGCGATCGGTGCCGATCCGGCGCGGGTGGTGGTGACCGGCAACCTGAAGTACGACGCGGCGGCCCAGCCGCCGAGCCCGAAGGCCCTGGCCGCGCTGGAGGAGCGGCTCGGGCCGGCGGATGACGCGCCGGTGTGGATCGCGGCCTCCACCCACGAGGGGGAGGAGGCGATCTGCCTCGACGCCTTCCAGCGGTTGCGGGAGGCGGTGCCGGGGTTGTGTCTCATCCTGGTGCCACGCCACCCGGAACGGGTCGCCGCGGTGGAGGAGCTGCTCCGTGCCCGCGGTCTTCCGTGGCTGCGCTTCTCCCGGGCGGCCGGCGCGTGGCAGGCGCCGGTGCTCCTGGTCGACGAGGTCGGCTGGCTGATGCGCCTCTTCGGGCGGGCTCACGTCGCCTTCGTCGGCGGCTCCCTGGTGGCGACCGGCGGTCACAACCTGCTGGAGCCGGCGGCATGGGGCGTGCCGGTGGTCTTTGGCCCCCACACCTTCAACTTCCAAGACATCACCACCCAGTTGCTGGAGGCGGGGGGTGGGGTACGGGTGGCAGACGGCAAGGCGCTGTATCGCGAGACCCTGGCGCTCCTCCAGGATCCTCGCCGGCGCCAGGCAATCGGCGCGGCGGCCAAGGCGGTGGTGGCGGCCAACGGCGGCGCCCTGGCGCGGACGGTGGCGGCGATCCGCCAGGCGGCCGGCGGAGGGCCGGTGTGAACGCCCGGGCCATCGACGTCCTGGCGGGGCGGGCGGTGCCGCCCCCCTGGGCGCACCTGCCCCTGGCCCTGCTGCGGTCGGCTGGCGTGTTCTACGGCCTCGGCCAGGCGACGCGGGTGCAGGCCTACCGCCACGGCCTGGTGAAGACCTACCGGGCGGCGTGCCCGGTGATCTCGGTGGGGAACATCGTCAGCGGCGGCACGGGCAAGACGCCGATGGTCCTGTGGCTCGCGGAGCGGTTGCAAAAGGCCGGGCGGCGCGTGGCGGTGGTGAGCCGCGGCTATCGCCAGGCGGCGGCGGCACCGGTGACGGTGGTCGCCGACCTCGATGGGCTGCGCCTGCGACCGCCGGCCGCGGCGGACGAGGCGTGTCTCGTGGGGGCGCGGCTGCCGGGCGTGGCGGTGCTCACCGGCCGCGATCGGTGCCGCCTCATCGACCACGCGGTGCAGGGCTTCGGCTGCGACACGGTCCTCATGGACGACGGCTTTCAGCATCTCACGGTGGCGCGCGACCTCGATCTCTGCCTCCTCGATGCGGCCCGGCCGTTCGGCAACGGCGCGGTCCTGCCGGGGGGGATCCTGCGCGAGTCACCCCGCGCCCTGCGCCGCGCCGACCTCGCCGTCCTCACCCGCGCCGACACCCCGCGCCACGTCGAGCTGGCCGCCGACGCGCTCCACCGCGTCGCCCCGAGCCTGCCGGTGGTGGTCACCCGCCACGCGCCGCGCGACCTGCTGCGCCTCGCCGATCCCGACACCCTGCCCCTCGCCGGCCTGGGGGAGACCCGGACCCTGGGCTTCTCCGGCATCGCCCGGCCGGACTCGTTTCGCCGCCTGCTGGAGCGCGAGCGGGTGCGCCTCGCCGGCTGGTTCGTCTTCCCGGACCACCACGAGTTCACCGCCGGCGACTTCCTCGCCATGGAGGAGGAGGCGAAGGCGGTGTGCGCCGAGTGCCTGGTGTGCACCGAGAAGGATGCGGTGAAGATCGACCCGACCTGGAGCCCCTTGCCGATCTACGTCCTGCGCATGGAGCTGGTCATCGACCAGGGGGAGGACCTCCTCCTGGACCACCTCCGCCGGGTGATCGGGGACGGACTTAGCTGAGCCCTTTTGTGATCCGCAGATTACACAGATGCACGCAGATAGCTTTGTCTAGCGACGACACATCGACACTAGCCCGCATTTCTCACCACGACTCTGCTGCGCCCGCGCAACCCCCCGCATCTCCTGGCCGGGTCCTCGTCCGAGTCCGCGCCAGGGGTAGGAGCCGGTTGCACCGGCGATCCGCGCAACAGGCCCTTCGGGCCTGGGTCGCCGAAGGGATTCGGCTCCTACCGCGGGCCAGCCAGGATCTCCGCGCGTTGGCACGGTCTCGCCACGATCCCTGGTGAGAAATGCGGGCTAGTCACCACTGTATCTGTGCCAATCTGCGTAATCTGTGGATGAAAGAAAATGGCAACCCATCCCTCATAAAATCCGCCTCGGCGTCCATCGGTGTGCGTCTGTGGTTCCGCCCATGAAGAGAGATCTGCGGGCCGGGATCTTGCTCGATCGCGACGGTACGTTGATCGAGGATCGGGATTATCTCTCCGACCCGGCGGGGGTGCGGCTCCTCCCCGGCGCGGCGCAGGCGATCGCGGCGGCGAACCGCGCGGCGGTGCCGGTGGTCGTGGTCTCCAACCAGTCCGGGATCGGCCGCGGCTACTTCACGGAGGCCGACCTCGCCGCGGTCAACGCCCGCCTGGTGGCTCTCCTCGCCGCCGCGGGCGCGCGGCTTGACGGCTTGTATCATTGCCCCCACGCGCCGGGGGATGGCTGTCGTTGCCGCAAGCCGGCGCCGGGGCTAGCGGAGCAGGCGGCAGGCGACCTGGGGCTCGACCTGGGCCGCAGCTTCGTGATCGGCGACAAACAGGCCGACGTGGCACTCGGTCGCGCGATCGGTGCCACCGCCCTGCTGGTGCGCACCGGCTACGGCCAGGAGGCGGAGGCGAAGGGTGCGGCTGCAGACCGGGTGTTCGCCGACCTGGCCACCGCCCTGGCGTGGGTGCTGGAGCGGCTCGGTGTCGTAGATAATCTCCCGTAGACCGTAGGGAGCGGGACGCTCCCGGATCTGATGGCGGGCGCGAGCCCGCTATCTACCGGGGGTGAAGCCACCCGGACCTGTGCCGGGTGGCGCAGGGGGGTGCGTGGCGTCCCCCTCCATATCAGGGCGTGTGCCGGTGCGGAGCGGCACACCAGTGGTCGCTGGCGCAACGGGGCTGGCTTACCGTGCCGGCGGGAATTCACTCTAGGGCCCTCTTGTGGCCGGGCGGCGAGAACAGCGGGGGAATGGCAGGGGTGACGGATCGGGAGCGCATCGTGGTCAGGGCGCCCAACGGGGTGGGGGACACCTGCCTCGCGACGCCGTTTTACCGCGCCCTGCGTGGGGCGCGGCCGGAGGCCCACATCTGTCTCCAGGCGCCGGCAGCGAACCTCGGCATCCTGGCGGATAGCCCGTGGTTCGACGACTGCCTGCCCCTGCCGCCGCGCCGGGCCCTGCGGCGGCCGGCGACCTTCTGGCAGGCCGCCGCCGCCGTGCGTGCCCGTCGCTTCGACACCGGCTATCTGCTCACCAACTCCTTCTCCTCCGCCGCCCTCTTGCGACTCGGCGGGGTGCGGCGGCGCATCGGCTACGACCGTGACGCCCGTGGCTGGCTGCTTACCGACCCGCTACCCGTACCACCGGCGGCCAACGGCGACGCGGTCATGCCGATCAAGGAGTACTACCTGAACGTGGCGCGGTCCACCGGGCTGCCCGCCGGCGACACGGGGGTCGAGCTGTTTCTCGGGAACGCGGACCGCACCTTCGCCGAGCAGTTCTACGGCGGGCGCGGGGTCGCTCCGGATGACCTGGTGGTCGGGATGAACCCCGGTGCGGCCTACGGCGCGGTGAAGTGCTGGCCCGCCGACTACTACGCCCGCACGGCCGACCACTTCATCCGCGAGCGCGGCGCACGGGTGGTCCTCTTTTCCAGCCCGGAGGAGGAAGCGATCGTCACCCGGATCGCCGCGCTGATGCAGACGACACCCCTGACGGTGATCGGCGCCGGCGTGACCCTGCGCAACCTGAAGGGGCTCATCGCCCGCTGCGACCTGTTCATCGGCAACGACTCCGGCCCGATCCAGTACGCCATTGCCTTCGGGCGGCCGGTGGTCACCCTCTTCGGTCCCACGCCCATCGCGTACGCCGCCACCGACTACCCGTGTGTACGCCAGCTCTCCGCGAACGTAGAGTGCGCCCCGTGCCGGCACCGGATCTGTCCCATCGACCACCGGTGCATGAGCCGGGTCACTCCCGAGTGGGTAATCGCGGAGGCGGAGGAGCTGTTGCAGGAGGTAGGGGTCAGGAGATAGGGGTAGGGGGCGGCTCCTTCGACGTTCTCATTTGTTAACCAGCTCCTACCTCCTACCTCCTACCTCCTACCTCCTACCTCCTACCTCCTACCTCCTACCTCCTACCTCCTACCCCCCATGCGCGTCCTGATCGTCAAGGTCTCGGCCCTCGGCGACGTGGTGCACGCCCTGCCTGCGGTGCGTTTTCTGCGGCGGCAGCGACCCCATGCCCATGTGACCTGGGTGGTGGAGCAACGGGTGGCGGGGGTGCTGGAGGGGCAGGCGGTGATCGACGAGGTGATCCCCATCGATACTTACGCGTGGCGGGCGTGGCTGCGCCGCGGCCGCG
Source organism: bacterium (assembly GCA_036393335.1). Lineage (GTDB taxonomy): Bacteria > CG2-30-53-67 > CG2-30-53-67 > CG2-30-70-394 > CG2-30-70-394 > DASWHD01. The sequence continues at coordinate 14,494 of DASWHD010000021.1, read as the reverse complement.
TGAGTGCCGTGGCGGCGGCGGTGCGGGCCGTGCGTCGCCGCCTGCGCAGCCCCGGCTTTGACCTCGTGCTGGACCTCCAGGGCAACATCAAGAGCGGGGGGGTGGCGGGGCTCACCCGCGGCGCGCGTAAGGTGGGGCTGCCGCGCCACCTGTGCCGCGAGCCCCAGAACACCTGGCTCATCGAGGAGCAGGCCGAGGTGCGTGGCCACCACGTGGTCGACCAGGCCGGCGAGGTGGTCGCCCACGCCCTCGGGACGGAGTGGCAGGCGCCGGCGGGCCCGGTGCTGGAGGTGGCACCGGCCGCCATCGCCACGGCGGCGGCGCGCCTCGGGACCCATCCCGGCCCGCGGGTCGCCTTCATCCACGGCGCGAGCTGGTGGACCAAGCAGTGGTCGGCGGCGAGTTTCGCGGCCCTCGGCCGGTCCCTCGCGGAACGGGCCGGCGCCCAGATCGTCCTGCCCTGGGGCGATGCCGGCGATCGGCAACGGGCCGAGGAGATCGCCGCGGCCCTCGGGCCGGCCGCCATGGTGCCGGGCAACGGCACCCTCGCGGAGCTCGCCGCGCTGCTGGCCACGTGCGACCTGGCCATCGGGGGAGACACCGGGCCCGCGCACATGGCGTGGGCCGTGGGCACGCCGACGGTGACCCTCTACGGCCCGAACCCCTCCACCCGCAACGGCCCGCGCGGCGACCGGCACCGCGTCCTCCAGTCGCCGGTGGGGTGCTCGCCGTGTTGGGGCAAGGGCTGCCCGACGGGCGAGTTCATCTGCATGGCGGCGATCGGGGTCGGAGCGGTGGCCGAGGCGGCGGAGCACTTGCTCCACCAGACACGCCGGCCACGCCGAGAGATGGCTGTCAGGTGATTGACGAGGCCCGGGGGCGCAGCCGGGCTTTTTGACACGGCCAGCGCCGTGCCACGTCCGGTGGCTTGTTCTTAAGTCACGGAAAAGTTGCCGGAATTGCTGTGCTTCACCGCGGCGTGGGAGGGGCTGTATGGGCCGCTCGACCCTTGGCATTCGGCTTGCTCACAGGGGACCAGGCAGGATCCCCCTGCCGGCCCGGGATTCCTCCAAGGACCACCATGGATATCGCTACTCTGCTCGGCGTCCTGGCCGCCTTCGGCCTCGTGGCCGTGGCGATCATCCAGGGCGTGGGGCTGGCCGCATTCCTCGACCTCCCTTCCCTGTTCATCGTCGTCGGCGGCACCCTCGGCGTGGTGCTGATGAACTACCCGTTGGGCAACGTCCTGGCCACCTTCCAGGCGGTGCTCAAGACGGTGATCCACCGTCGCACCGACGTACAGGTAATGAAGAATCGCCTGGTGGAGCTCTCCCAGCGGGTGCGTCGCGACGGGCTGCTGTCCATCCAGGACGAGGTGGACTCCATCACCGACCCCTACCTGAAGAAGGCCCTGGAGATGGTGGTGGACGGCATGGAGCTGGCGGCGATCGAGAACATCCTCCACAACGAGCTCGACAACCTCGATGAGCGCCACCAGCGCGGCGTCGAGATCTTCACCAGCATGGCCGCGTACTCGCCCGCCATGGGGCTGATCGGCACCCTGATCGGGCTGGTGGCGATGCTGCAGAACATGTCCGACCCGTCGAGCATCGGCCCGGCGATGGCGGTGGCACTGCTCACCACCTTCTATGGCGCGATCCTGGCCAACATGGTGTTCAGCCCGGTCGCGGGCAAGCTCAGGACCCGCTCCCGCGAGGAGATCCTCTATAAGGAATTCATCCTGATCGGCGTGGTGTCGATCGCCGGAGGGGAGAATCCGCGGGTCCTGGAGCAGCGGTTGCACTCCTTCCTGTCGCCGGCGACCCGGGTCTCGTCCTTCCCGCAGCCTGGTGGGGCCATGAGCAAGGCAGGGGCGAACGCGGGGGCGAAGGCGTGGTGACGGGTCGCACCGAGGGCAAGCAGGCGCCGCAGGGGGGCTCGTTCACGGTCCTCTTCACTTCCCTGAGCGTCATTCTGCTCGCCTTCTTCATCCTGTTGAACAGCATGGCGGTGCCCGACGAGCAGCGGCGGGCGCAGGCGTACGGCTCGCTGGGCGATGCGTTTGGCTTGTTCGACGAGGGCGAGGAGAGCATCGCGCCGCCGGCGTCGGACCTCATCGACTCGCAGATCCAGCGCGGCGGTGCCGATGCGGGGGACGTCGAACAGCTCGCCGCACAGTTTTCGCGGCGCATCACCGAGCTGGGCGGGATCGCCGGCGTGGAGGTGCAGCGCGGCCGCGATGACTGGACCGTACGCCTGGCCGGCGAGCTCCTGTATACGCCGGGGGACGACGGCCTGACGGCCGAGGGCCGCCGCCGGTTGCAGGATCTCGTCCCGGCCTTGCGCGATTTTCCCGGCGCGGTACGGGTGGCGGGTCACAGCGACGCCACCTGGGTGGACGTGGAGACGGTCGGGCCGTGGCGCGGCTCGGCGGAGCGGGCAGTGGACGTGATGCGCTATCTGCACGAGTCCGGCGGCGTGCCGCGCGAGCGTCTCACGGCCGTGGGCTACGGGCCGTACTGGCCGCTCGGCGACAACGACACGGAAGAAGGCCGGCGCCGTAACCGGCGCATCGAAATCATCCTGATCGGCGCCGGGGAGTGGCAGCGCGGCGTCACGTCCGGGAGGGGCGATGGCCGGTCGTAAGCGACGCGAGCTGCAGGCCGACGATCAGCGGTGGATGATCACCTTCTCCGACCTGGTCACCCTGATGCTCACCTTCTTCGTGCTCACCCTGAGCATGTCCTCCCTGGACGGCGGCCGGCTGGAGAAGACCTTCGGTCGCGGCGGCGCCGCGACCCACGGCGGCACGGCCCTGGTCAACCTGACGCCGCAATCGGCCCAGCACACCGATTGGGGCGGTGGGAGCGAAGACGAACGCGCCGCGCGTGCCGCCCTCGAGGAGACGGTGGAGGAGGAGGTGGGCGACCTCGGTCTGGAGACCGCCCTGGACGTCCGCGAAGACGGGCGAGGGGTGGTGCTGACCCTGCAAGCGGACACCGCCTTCGGGATCGGAGACGCCACGATCGGCGCGGCCGGGCGGGAGAACCTGATGGCGTTGGTGGCCGTGCTGCGCCGGCCGGGGATCCTGATCGAGATCGAGGGCCACACCGACGCGACGGTCTCTCGCTCCTGGACCTACCGCGACAATTGGGAGCTGTCCATCGCCCGGGCGGCGGCGGTGGCGCGCCTCCTCGCAGAGGCCGGGATCAACCCAGCGACCCTGGCGGTCGCCGGTTACGGCTCTTCCCGCCCGCGGGTCATCGGCCGTCCCGGCGACGTGGGCCATCTCAACCGCCGGGTCGAGCTGGTCCTCAAGCCCCACCAGCCGATCGCAGACATCCACTTCTGAGACCGCCCCGACAACCACGCCCCGACAGGGCCCCTACCCAGAGTCGCACGATGGCCAAGGCAAAGATCGAGAAGGACGCACCCGAGCAAGAGACCTCACAGGCCCCCGGCAAGAAGGGGGGGATTGGCATCCTGCTCATCGCGGGCGCGCTCGGCGCGCTGTTGATGTTGGCCGGTGCCGGTGTGGTGGTGTTCCTCCTCCGGGGGGAGATCGCGGCGTTGTTGCAGCCGCCAGGCCAGCCCCCTGACGAGGAGAGCGCCGCGGCCACCCCCGCGACCGAAGGGGCGACGGCGGAGGGCACGGGCAACTTCCTCGGCGCGGTGTTCGAGATGGAGCCGCTGGTGGTCAATCTCGAACGGTCGCAGGGCAAACGCTACCTCAAGGTGAAGATGTCCCTGGAGCTCAACAAGGACTCGGTCGTGCAAGAGGTGGAGGCGCGCATGCCCCAGATCCGCGACGCGATCCTGTTGATGATCTCGAGCAAGGCGTTCGTGGACATCTCCACCGTGGAGGGCAAGCTCGCCCTGCGGGACGCCCTGGTGACGCGCATCAACGGCCTGCTGGAGACCGGCTTCGTCAAGCGCATCTATTTCCAGGAATTCGTCGTGCAATAGCCGTCCCTCGCAAGCGTGATCGCCGACCTCCTATCCCTCACGATGAATCTGCCCCACGTGCGCACCCACGCGAATGTGCCGGCCGGCTCCTCGCCCAGGGTAGGAGCCGGTGGCAACGGCGACCCGCGCCGTAGGCGCGGCACGCCCTTCGGGCGTGAGGTCGCCGAAGGGATTCGGCTCCTACCCATGGGGCTGACCACCGCACCCGGCCAGGGTAGGAGCCGGTGGCAACGGCGACCCGCTCCATGGGCGCGGTACGCCCTTCGGGCGTGGGGTCGCCGAAGGGATGCGGCTCCTACCCGTGGGACTGACCACCGCACCGCGAGCGTGTGCCCGCGCACGACGACCCATCGTGAGGAATGCCAGATGGGGGAAGGTCGGCCGTGGTGCGACCGGCGGATTCCCGAGCCTCGCGCATCCTGCCCCATACCCCCCATCCCCCCTCCCCCATCCCCGGCACCCCCATCCCCGGCACCCCCATGAGTGACGAGCCACAGGTTCCTGCTGGGCATGCCGCGCAGCCCGGCCAGCCGGCGGCAGTGCCGGTGCCCGAGAGGCCCGGGAGAGAGGTGTCGCCGCGTGATCCCGGCACACCCGGAGTCGATGCGGTCGTCGCCGGCGTCTCGCCGTCGGCGAGCGATACCCAGCGCGTGTTGAACAGCGAGGAGGTCGACGCCCTCCTCAAGGGGCTGACCCACGGCGGCATTCCGTTGCCGGCGACTGCGCCGGGCCACCTGCGCGTCCGGCCCTACGATCTGGCCAACCCGGAGTCGAGCGAGTGGGCGCCGATGCCGGCGCTGGACCTGATTGCCGAGCGCGCCGTGCCCGGGATCGCCTTGCTGTTGAGTCGCCGCCTGTCGTTCGGCGTGCGCGCTCGTTCCCTCCCGATCCTGGTGCGTGACTACGGTCGCTTCCTGCGCTCCTTCGAGCCGCCGGTGGCGATCTCCATCCTCACCCTGTCGCCGGGGGCGGTGAGCGCGGTGCTGGTGCTCGGGGCCCAGACCGTCTACCGCATGATCGACCTGATCTTCGGCGGCAAGCCGAGCGAGGTGGTGAACCGCAATCTGCGCGACTTCACCCGCATCGAGATGCGCACCGTGGCGAACGTCGTGCGCGACGTGCTGAAGGTCGTCGCGACCGCGTGGCAGGAGATCGTGGCGGTGAGCTTCGAATGGCAACGTCTGGAGACCCGTCCCCAGTTCGCCGGCGTCGTGCCGCCCAACGAGCACTGCGTGCTGATGCAATGGGAAGTCGATCTCGGCGTCGGCGACGGCGACCCGCTCGTGCTATGCGTGCCGGTGGCGGCCCTGGAACAGATGCCGCAGCTCCGCGAGCAGATCGAGCCGGAGGATAGGGAGGAGCACCACGCCCGGGCGCGCAAACGGATGCGTGCCAGCCTGCAACAGGTACCGCTCCAGTTCACCGTGCGCCTCGGCGAGGTGGCGATGCCGATCGGCCGGGTGCGCGCCCTCAAGGTGGGCGACGTCATCCCCCTGGGCAAACGGCCCTCCGACCCCGTGGTGGGGCTGCTGGAGGGGGTCCTCAAGTTCCACGGCGTGACCGGCGTCTACCGCGGCAGTCGCGCCGTGCAGATCACCAAGGTGCTGGCCAGATCCTCCGTGCGATGAATCCGTTCCGCCCGATCGGTTGGTTTCGTTGGCTCGCTCCCCGCCGGCCGCGGTCGACACGCGAGGTTGTCGTCGGCTGGACCCGGAAGCGTGGCCCAAGAAAGTGAGGTGACTCATGGCAAATCCCGAGCACAAGTCCCGTCCGTCGCCGGAGGCGATCGCCGATCGGGTGATGGCGGAGGCCGACGAGGTCTCCATGGAGGCCGCCAGTGGTTGGGTCGGCTCCGACGATCTCCTCTCCGACGTGGCCGCGGGCATCGACCCGGCCCTGGAGATGCTGCTCGACATCCCGATCCAGATCACCGTCGAGCTGGGCGGCGCCCGCATGGTGATCCACGAGCTGCTGCAGCTCGTCGAGGGGTCGATCATCGAGCTCGACAAGATGGCCGGCGAGCCCCTGGAGATCCGCGCCAACAACAAGCTGGTGGCGCGGGGCGAGGTGGTGGTGGTGGATGACAAGATCGGCGTGCGCATTACCGACGTGGTGAACCCGCGTGAGCGGGTGAGGGGCCTGGGATAGCGCCATGGGCTGGGCACGACGACTCTCGTGGATCGCCCTGACCGTGATCTGGGCGGCGCTACCGGCGGTGGCGCAAGAGGCGGCCGGCGGCTTGCCGCCGGGCGGATCGTTCGGCGCCGCCGCGGCGCGCTCGTTCGGTGCCCTGGCCCTGGTCCTCGCCTGTGTGGTCGCCCTCTCCTACGGCGCCCGCCATCTGCTGCGGCGTGCCGCCGGCGGGGTGGGCGGGCGGCAGGCGATCGAGATCGTGGCCAGCCGTTCCCTCGGCGGGCGCTGCTCCCTGACGCTGGTGGAGGTGGCGGGCGAGCGCATCCTGGTGGGGAGCACCCCCCAGAGCCTGAATCTGATCTGCAAGGTGGGACGCGGTGCCCGTCCCGGTGATTGTGACCGCCACTGCGACGATCCTCACCACTCCTTCGCCGAGGTGTTGGACCTCCAAGCGGTGGCCGGCAGTGGGGACGGTCATGGTTGACCGACCGCGCCCGTGCCGTACCCGTAGGGGCGGGGTTTACCCCCGCCCGTGGTGGGATCGACACGGACGGACGGGTCATGGCCAGGGGGGAGGGGATAAACCCCTCCCCTACGGTCGATCGCCAGCAAACGCAACGGTCCCTCGTGAGCGAAGCGGGTTAACCCGCCTCGTGTTCATGGTGCTGGGCCTCGTGCTGCTCGTGGCCTATCCGGCCGTGGCCCAGTCCGCCAACACGATCACCATCGGTCTGCCCGGGATGGACAGCCCGCAGGAGGTCTCCACCGGCCTGAAGATCCTCTTCCTCCTCACGGTCCTCACCCTCGCTCCCGGCCTGCTGGTGATGGTCACCTCGTTCACCCGCATCGTCGTGGTGCTGTCCTTCTTCCGCCAGGCCATCGGCACCCAGACCATGCCCCCCAACCAGGTGGTGGTAGGGCTGGCCCTGTTCCTCTCCCTGTTCGTGATGATGCCGGCGTGGCAGGAGATCAAGAGCGAGGCCCTCGACCCCTACCTCGCGGAGACCATCACCCGGGAGGAGGCGGCGACCCGCGCCCTGGCGCCGATTCGCACCTTCATGTTCCGCCAGACCCGGGAGAAGGACCTCGCCCTGTTCGTCTCGTTTGCCCGGGAGACGCGGCCGGCCAACTTCGACGAGGTTCCTACCACCGCCCTGATCCCCGCCTTCGTCATCTCCGAGCTGCGCACGGCGTTCGAGATCGGCTTCCTGATCTACATCCCGTTCCTGATTCTCGACATGGTGGTGGCCTCGGTGCTCCTCTCCATGGGCATGATGATGCTCCCCCCGGTGCTCATCTCCCTGCCCTTCAAGCTCCTGCTGTTCGTCCTCGTCGACGGCTGGTACCTCCTGGTCGGCTCCCTGGTGCGCAGCTTCTCGGCGTAGGACTACAGAGGGTAGAGGGCAGATTCCCCTCCCGCCGGGGCGGCTAGGTTATGTAGGCTCATGGGGGCAACATGCGGTTTGACCGCGACGCTGCTTCGCTGGCCTGGAGGAGGACGACGCCATGAACACGACTGACCAGATTATGAAAGAGGTTCGACGGCTGCCCGAGACGCTCGCGCGTGAGGTGTTGGACTTCATCGGATATATCGAGTTCAAGCACGGCCTGAGAGATCGGTTGGCGGAAGAGCTGATGGAGGCACAAGAGCCGGCAATGAAACACGTGTGGGACAACCCTGAGGATGAGGTCTGGAATGACCTGTGAGCCAGGCGATCTGTTGCCGATTCCCTTTCCGTATGCCGACCTCTCCGCTGCCAAGAAGCGGCCTGTGCAGGCGCTCACCAGTCCTGATCGGCATGGCGATTTCGTGGCACTCGCCGTGACGTCCGTCGAGCAAACCGAGCGGGCCATTCAGCTCGGCGCGGATGACTTCGCCCAAGGCACATTGCCCAAACCGAGCTGGGTCAGGCTCGACAAGGTCTTCACTCTCTCCGAGCGAAGCCTCGTGAGGAGACTCGGGAAGGTGAGCTCCACCGTGATGCAAGGTGCCCTTGCGGGACTGTGTGCCACGGTCGGCTATACGCGACGCCAGTAGTCACCAAGATCGAGGCACTGGCGAAGAGGCACGGCACCAGCCCGGGTTCCTCCCCCATGACCGAACCGACCATCACCTGCCCGAGCTGCAAGACCGAGATCAAGCTCACCGAGTCCCTGGCCGCGCCGCTCATCGCGGCCACCCGCCGCGACTTCGAGCAGCGCCTGGCCAGGAAGGACGCCGACGTCGCGAAACGTGAGGCCGCGCTCCACGAGCGCGAAGCGGCGCTGGCCAAGGCGCAGGACGCCATCGACGACCAGGTCGCCGCGAAGGTGAAGCAGGAGCGCGCCACCATCGCCGCCGAGGAGGCGAAGAAGGCCAGGCTCGCCCTGGCGACCGACCTCGATCAGCAGGCCAAGACCATCGCCGAGCTCCAGGAGGTCCTCGACCAGCGGGACGCCAAGCTCGCCGAGGCGCAACAGGCCCAGGCCGACCTGATCCGCAAGCAGCGCGAGCTGGACGACGCCAAGCGCGAGCTGGCGCTCACCGTCGAGAAGCGGGTCCAGGCCGGCCTGGATGCCACCCGCGACCAGGCGCGCAAAGAGGCGGAGGAGCAGCTCGGCCTCAAGGTGGCAGAGAAGGAACAGACCATCGCCGCCATGCAGCGCCAGATCGAGGACCTCAAGCGTCGCGCCGAGCAGGGCTCCCAGCAGCTCCAGGGGGAGGTCCTGGAGCTGGAGCTGGAAGCCCAGCTCCGCGCCCAGTTTCCACGCGACACCATCGAGCCCGTGCCCAAGGGTGAGCACGGCGGCGACGTGCTGCACCGCGTCGCCGGTCCCCTCGGTCCCTGCGGCACCATCCTGTGGGAGTCCAAGCGCACCAAGAACTGGAGCGACGGCTGGCTCCCCAAGCTGCGCGACGACCAGCGCGCCGCCCAGGCGGAGATCGCCATCCTGGTCAGCCAGGCGTTACCGAAGGAGGTGGAGAGCTTCGCCCTCGTGGATGGCGTCTGGATTGTCCATCCGCGCGTGGCCTTGCCGGTCGCCATGACCCTGCGCCACTCCCTCATCGAGGTCGCCTCCGCCCGCCAGGCCGGCGAGGGCCAGCAGACCAAGATGGAGATCGTCTACCAGTACCTCACCGGCCCGCGCTTCCGCCAGCGCGTCCAGGCCATCGTCGAGGCCTTCTCGACCATGCAGGAGGACCTCGACAAGGAGAAGAAGGCGATCACCAAGCAATGGGCCAAACGCGCCGAACAGATCGACCGCGTCATGCAGGCCACCGTCGGCATGTACGGCGACCTGCAAGGCATCGCCGGCAAGACGCTCCAGGAGATCGAAGGGCTGGAGTGGAAGGCGCTGGGGTTGGAAGAGGCGGACTCCTGATTGGTCCTGGCCCGCCGTTCGTACCAGGGCATTCATGAAGGACACGAAGGGGAAGTGGGGTTATGGTGTTGGGGCGGCGGCGAGGTCTCAGGGCAGAGACGCTAACGCGCAAAGAGTCACCCATGGCCAAAAGTCATGGTAAGCAGAAGGGGGCGAAGGAGGAGCCCCCTTTTCTCACGATCGAGGTACAAGATTACACGACGCAGGTCGATGCCTCGTTGCATCTCGACTTGCACCGAGACGGTGGTCGCCCCTTCGGGCGCGACGAGGAGTGTGCTTACACGTACGAGACGGCGATCGAGATCACCGGAGTCTGCACCTACCCTTCGCAGCGTGCCTCCGATACCTACGAGCTACAGTTCTCGGGAAAGAGCCCCCGGTGCCAGTTGGAGACCTGCCGTGAAGCTCACGGGCAACGAAAAGCGGGAGATCATCAAGTATCTGGAGGCGGATCGGCCGTTGCCGGATACGTACCGCGTTTTGTTGTTCGGGGAGAAGCGGGAGGTGGACTTCGACTTCGAGAGCAAGCAGGAGATCATCCGGGTGAAGCGCGAGCATGGGTAGGGGGAGCTGGCGGGGATGGAGGGTCCGCAGGTGGAGCTGGCCATGTACGAGGAGGTGTGGACCGGTAACTACGTCTTCGAGAACGAGTGGCAGTCCTTCCTCACCGAGAAGGACCGCTCCCTGGAGTTGAAGAGCGTGGCGCGCGAGTGCGCGCCGGGACGGCGTAAGATCGCGGTGAAGGTGGTGGACATCTTCGGCAACGACACCATGAAGATCATCGAGGTGACGCTATGAGGCGCGACGAGGCGTTACGAGTCTTGCGCGAGCACAAACGGGAGCTGGCGGCGCAGTACGGCGTGACCCGCCTCGCCCTCTTCGGCTCGGTGGCGAAGGACAGAGCCAGGGAGGGGAGTGACGTGGATGTGGTGGTGGAGATGCGCAAGCCCGACCTCTTTTTTCTGGTGCATATCAAGGCCCTGCTGGAGGAGTCGCTGCATTGCCCGGTGGACGTCGTCCGGTACAGCAACCGGATGAACGCCTTCCTCAAGAAACGGATCGACGAGGAGGCGGTGGATGTCTGACCCGGCCCTGGTGCGAGAGATCCTCGCGCAGATCTTGGAGGGGGCGGCGCGCATCGAGCGCCGCTTCGCCCCGATCCAGTCGGCCGAGGACTTCCTGGCGGACGACGCGGGGCTCGACCGCCTCGATGCCATCTGCATGATGCTGATCGCCGTCGGGGAGAGCCTGAAGAACCTGGATAAGGTCACCGGCGGCGAGCTGCTGGGGTGCCATCCCCAGGTGGACTGGGCCGGGGCCAAGGGAATCCGGGACGTCATCAGCCACCACTAGTTCCACCTCGATGCGGAGGTCGTGTACGGCGTTTGCCGGGAGCGGCTGCCCGGGCTGATTGAGGCGGTGAAGGCCATGCGGAGGGAACTCGGTGATGGCCCTCCATAAGGATTTCCCGGCATCGCGGGCAAGACGCTCCAGGAGATCGAGGGGTTGGAGTGGAAGGCGCTGGGGCTGGGTGAGGGGGAGTCATGAGTGGTGATGGCTCGCCTTTCTCACCATGAGAACAAGGAACGGGAGGGACCTCCCGCCCCGAGGCCGCGCAGGGAATCGCCGCGCAGGGCCAGGATGGACGCCCATGGGTCGGTTGCGGGGGGGGATCGGAGTGGTAACACGGTCTCCGTCTACACTGCATTCGTGTACGCAAACGAAGGGATCACGCCATGAAGAACATCACCCTCAGCGCCGACGAAAAGCTCATCGAGGCCGCCCGTGAGCGTGCGCGGGCAGAACACACGACCCTCAACGAGCAGTTCTGCCGCTGGCTCGCGGACTACGCCCGGCATCAGGAGCGGATGCAGCGTTATGACCAGGTGATCGCCGACCTGCGGGGCAAGGTCCGTCTCGGACGCAAGCTGACGCGGGACGAAATGAATGAACGTTGAGCGCTTCATCGATACCCACGCCTTCATCTACCAGCGCGAAGCGCGGGATGAGCGCAAGTCCGCGATTACCGGACGCATCATTCGCGAGGGCGTGAAGACCGGCAACGCCTGCATCGGCTTTCAGGTGGTGCAGGAATGTCTGAACACCGTCTTGCGCAAGGCGGAGGTTCCGCTCGGCACCGACGGCGCCCGCGCCTACCTCGAAACCGTGTTCGCCCCCTTGTTCCGCGTACCGGCCAGCATCGCGCTCTACCACCGCGGCCTCGATATCCAGGCCCGCTACCGCTACGCCTTCTACGATGCCCTGATCATTGCCGCCGCCCTCGACGCCGGCTGCACCCGGCTCTACAGCGAGGACCTGCAGCACGGCCAGCAAATCGAGGGGCTACCCATCGAAAACCCGTTCGAGGAGTGACGGCAATCCGTGACGACGATCCGATTCCCACCCCAAGGTCAGTGCTGTGTGTGGGCCGTGAGGCGTTCCAGCGACCCACCCGGACCGCCGTGCCGGCTCGGCAGGCAGACAATGTGAAGGCGGGGCGCAACGCCACGACGACGCCATGCCGGCCAGGAGAGGTCTCGCCCGCCGCACCTCGGTCACGGGTCGTGGCGACGCCGTGCGAAGCAGCGGGTGATGGTCGGCTGGGCGGGCCGTTGCACCGCGCAGGTCTGCGCCTGACCAAGCCCGTGGGCGCCATCGCCCGGTAGGGGCACGGCCTGCCGTGCCCCTACGGCAGGACTGGCAGGCGGGTCGCGAAAATCCGCGGGGTCTTCGGTGGCGGGTGGAGTCCGCCTCACGGTCAGCCAGGATGGCAGAGGGGGGATCGCCGCTCGGTGCTGCAATCCGTGCCGGCTGCGAAATTCGCCTTTGCTGTGGGTCCCCGTGCTGCTACCTATAGCGCTCCAACCTCACGAGGGAAGCCATGGCGCAGCGCCTCGTCTACGAGCGGTTCCTCTGGTTCCACGACCAGGTGCGCAGGGGGGCCTTCCCCAACGCGCGCGACCTCGCGCGGCAGTTCGAGTACTCCATCAACCAGGCGCGACGCGACGTCGAGTTCTTGAGCGATCGCCTGCGCGCACCCCTGGAGTACGACGCGCACCGCAAGGGATACCGCTACACCGGCGACGCCTTCGAGCTGCCGGCCACCTGGCTCACCGGAGCGGATCTCACCGCCCTGCTCCTGGCCCGGGCGGCCCTGGAGCGCTTGGTCTCGGCCCGCGCCCTGCCGGAGCTGGACGGCGTGCGGGACAAGCTCGCTACCTACGGCTTTCTTCGCCCCCGCGGCGCGCCTGATCCGGAGCGCCTCATCAGCCTCCGCGACCCGGCCGAGGCCGCGGGTGACCCCGACGTCCTCCACGCCTGCCTCGACGCCCTGATCGCCGGCCGCAAGCTCCCCATCCGCTACCTCGCCGCCGCCAGCGGCGAGACCACGGAGCGCACGGTGCGCCCCTACCACCTCGTCCACCACGACGGCGGCTGGCACCTCATCGCCCATTGCGAGCTGCGTAACGCGGTACGCGACTTCGCCCTCGTCCGCACCGAGCTCACCGGCCCGGCCACGGAGCCATTCGCCCGCGACTCCGCCTTCGACCCCGACGCCTACCTGGAGGCGAGCTTCGGCATCTTCCACGGCCCCGGTCGCCACCAGGTCGTCCTGCGCTTCACCCCCTTCCGCGCCCGCTGGGTCCGCCACCAGCGCTGGCATCGCGAGCAAGAGATGGAGGAGCACGCCGACGGCTCCCTCACCCTGCGCTTTCCGGCCTCCCACTTCCCGGAAGTGAAGATGGAGATCCTCAAGTTCGGCGCCGACTGCGAGGTCCTCGCCCCCGCCGCGCTGCGCCACGAGATCGCCGCCGAGGCCGCCCGCCTCACCGCCCTCTACGCGCACGCCGCCACCTCGGAGTCTCCCGCCGACGCCGGGAGCCAACCCCCCTCTCCCCCCGGGAGAGGGCCGGGGTGAGGGCGTCGCGGAACCAGGCCCCCTCTCCCCTCGTGGAAGAGGGCCGCCTGCCTGCCGGCAGGCAGGGGGTGAGGGCGCAAGGAATGCGTGCCGCGGCTTGGTCCCATCCCGCCTGACCCCGGGAACCAGTCCCCTCTCCCCATCGCGGGAGAGGGACAGGGTGAGGGCGTCGCGGAACACCGACCCGCGCCACCCCTGCCCACCCGCTCAGGACGAGCACCCAGGAGGCAAGGAAATGCCAGACACCACCTCAACCTTTCCCAGCGAGCGCGTCGCACGCGCTATCCTCGCCATCCGCGGAGAGAGGGTGATTCTCGACGCCGATCTTGCCGAGCTCTACGGCGTGCCCACCAAGCGGCTCAACGAACAGGTCAAACGGAATCGGAGCCGCTTCCCGGAGGATTTCATGTTCCAGCTCACCGCGGAGGAGAAGGCCGAGGTGGTCGCAGATTGCGACCACCTCTCGCGGCTCAAGTACTCCCCGGCCTTACCCCACGCCTTCACGGAGCACGGAGCCATCATGGCGGCCAGCGTCCTCAATACGGACCGCGCCGTCGAAGTCAGCGTCTACGTGGTACGGGCGTTCGTCCGCCTCCGGCAGATGCTCGCCTCCCACAAAGACCTCGCCCGCAAGATCGAGGAGATGGAAAAGAACTACGCCGCGCAATTCAAAGTCGTCTTCGACGCCCTCCGCGCCCTCATGGCCCCACCGGCGCCGAACCAACGGCGAGTCGGATTTCACGGCGGAGACCGCGGTAGGAATACCCCGACGGACATCGTGTAGGAGCGGGCTCGCCCGCGAACCGGTGCGATGCCAGGGGTGGTGCGGGTTCCGGGTTCGCGACCCAGGTCGCTCCTCCGGGAGGGCCGCCGGCCGCTGCGGAGGTCCCTGCCGTAGGAGCGGGCTCGCCCGCGAACCCAGGAGTGTTCCGCAAAAATCTTCGCTTCGCGCGCAAGAAATCGGCCGCGACACCTGTCTAAGACGAGTCACGCATCCCGGGCCGGAGGCGCGATCGTCCCAGACCCGGGCGACCGGCCAGCCGACCGCGACGGATTCAGCAATGGCGCCAGGGAGGAGAATCAGCCCCTGAAAAATCTCGGACCCTACCCCCT
>DASWHD010000020.1:0-10518 GCA_036393335.1 bacterium | reverse complement strand
CTCGGGGTCGGGCAGCGGCCCAGCGAACCATTCACCACGTCCACTTCCAACAAGCTCTTCTGCTCCTGGCTCAGGATCGACCTTCCCTTCTACAGTAATCTCACAGAGGAAGGTGTCTCACATCATGCTGACACGGGGGGCGGACGGAGAGCATCTCCGCAGCGTTAACGCTGCGGCCCCATTGAAGCCATCGGCAATATCTATCTCCATTAGTGTATCGAATCAGCGATGAGGGCTGAGCCATCCTGGCGCCGTGGGAGGAGGGACAGAAGTGAGCCCGACTCCCTATACCGAAGACACCCTACGTTCAGCAAACCACCGCGGCATACCTGCACGATGCCCTCGGGTGGGAGTCGGTCTACGCCGACAACAACGGGGACTTCGGGCCGGATAACCTGCTCGGCCGCGCCTAAAGACCGCGAGGTAGTGTTGACGCGCACCCTGCGGCAGAAGCTCGTCGAGCTGAATTCGGGCCTGCCCGACGATGCGTACGACGACGCCTTACGGCAGGTCGTCGAGTACAGCGCGACCCAGACGGTGCTGGCGACCCACCTTTGAGAAGTACGCCCTGCTGCGCGACCGGGTCGAGGTCACCTACCGCAACGACCAGGGCGAGCGGATACGGGATCGCCTGCGTGGTAATCGGAAAGATTTCGCCGTGAAGCCGGAGCCCGGCGGGTCCTCATGGCCTTTCACTCTCGTCATGGTAGAAACGGATTGTCGGTTTACCGCGACGAGCGCGGTAACGGCATGCGGCGTGACGAGGCGCTGCGGATCTTGCGCGATCACAAACGGGAGCCGGCAACCCGGTACGGCGTGACCCGGCTCGGGCTCTTCGGGTCGGTGGCGAAGGATCAGGCCAGGGAGGGGAGCGACGTGGATGTGGTGGTGGAGATGCGCAGGCCGGACCTCTTTTTCATGGCGCCCATCAAGGCCGTGCCGATCGCTGCGAAGTACAGGGCGAAGAACAGAGAAGGCCGTGAAGACCACGGCCTTGGATCTGCCTCAGCAAGAACGTGGGGTCGTCAACCGGTGGCCCACGCCGCCGCCCACGGCGGCAAACCGTGGCGCTACCTCCTGATCCCCCACGACGCCATCGTGGGGAGCCTGACCCTTGCGGGCTCGCACGAGCGCTTCGGCGGGGGTGACGCGGCGCGACCGGCGCTGCGGGACACGGCGATCGCGAGGGCGGGGGTCCGGCGGGTTGCACCCGCCCTGATATGTGAGGAGGACGCCACGCGCCCCCCTCGCCACCCGGCCCAGGTCCGGGTGGCTTCACCCCCCGTGGATGGCGGGCTCCTCGCCCGCCATCAGACCGTAGGTCGCGTCCCGCGACCTACGGTCTGATGGGGCTGCGTCAGCCGGCGTTCCCCGTACGCGCGGAGACCGGCCGAATTTCTCCATCTCCCTCCGCCTTCGGGAGGGATACTCTCCCTTCTCTTTCTTCACGCGGCGGTTGCCACCGCGACAACGATGACCTTTTCACCCGCGAGGTTCGCCCATGGAAACGAAGACGCACGAGATCGCCGATGGGATTTTTCGATTCTCGACCTTGGTGCCGGACATCACGCCCGATGGCTTCACCTTCAACCAGTTCTTGATCCGGGCCGAGGAGCCCCTGCTGTTTCACACGGGGCCGCGGGGGATGTATCCCCTGATCGCCGAGGCCGTCTCCAAGGTCGTGCCCATCGCGGAGGTGCGGTGGATCACCTTTGGCCACGTCGAGGCGGACGAGTGTGGTTTCATGAACCAGTGGTTGGCGGCGGCCCCGAGGTCCGAGGTGGCCCATGGCGCCATCGGCGTGATGGTCTCCCTGAATGACCTGGCGGACCGTCCCCCGCGCGCCCTGCAGGACGGCGAAGTCCTCGACCTGGGCGGCCGGCGGGTGCGTCACATCGACACGCCGCACGTCCCGCACGCGTGGGAGGCCCGGCTCCTGTTTGAAGAGACCACCTGGACCCTGCTGTGTGGCGACCTGTTCACCCATACCGGTGACGGGCCGGCCGTGACGACGGGGGACATCGTGGGCCCTGCCAAGGCGGCGGAGGAGATGTTCCGCGCGAGCTGCCTGACGCCGACCACGGGCGCGACGATCCGCAGCCTCGCGGCGCTCGGGCCGCAGACCCTCGCCCTGATGCACGGCGCGTCGTTCAACGGCGATGCGCCGCAGGCCCTCCGGGATCTGGCCGACCTGTACGACGGGTGGCTGCGGGAGGCCTCCCAGGGGGCGTAGTTCCGGCGCACCGGATCGGTGCGCGCAGGCGCACGGGGCGGCGGGCTCAGCTCTTCACCCGCCAGCCGTGGCGGATCATCGTCACCGTCAGGGCGAAGAGGGCGGCCGCGACCAGGGCGAGGGCTACGGCGCCGCCGACGATCGGGGCGTCGCTGGCGTCCAGGAAGGCGTAGCGGAAGCCGTCGACCATGTAGAAGAAGGGGTTGAAGCGCACGGCGGTGCCCCACGCGCCGGGCAGGGCGAGGGTGGAGAAGAAGATGCCGGAGAGGAACGAGCACGGCAGGATGACGAAGTTGGTGATCACTGCCAGGTGGTCGAACTTCTGGGCCCAGAGGCCGGTGAGCGCGCCGGTGAGGGAGAGGATCGCCGCGCTGATGGTGGCGAAGTAGAGGGCGAGGAGCGGGTGGGCGATGGGCAAGGGCACGAAGGGCAGGGCGGTGCCGTAGACGATGCCCCCCACCGTGAGGGCGCGGACGATGCCGGCCCCGAGGTAGGCGGTGGCGATCTCCGTGGCGGAGAGGGGCACGGTCAACAGGTCGCTGAAGGTGTTCATCACCTTCGACTGGATAATGGAGGAGGAAGGGTTGGCGAAGCCGTTCTGGATGATGCTCATCATCACCAGCCCGGGGATGAGGAAGGTAAGGTAGTCGATGCCGGCAAACGGGCTGGCGCGGCCGGGCAGGGCGAGAGAGAAGACCGCGAGGTAGAGGTAGGTGGTGACCACCGGCGCCAGGACGGTCTGGCCCCACACCTTCACGAAGCGCATCACCTCTTTCACGAACAGGGTGCGCAGGCCGTAGGGGTTGGTGAGCATCGAAACATCCTGCGGGGATTTCATCTAAGGAAAACAGGATCGGGAGGAAGGCCGGAAGGGTGTCTGGCCTACCGGCTAACCCGATTCACAGATTCCTGCATTCCTCCACTTCCTGTCTTCCTTAGAGGGATGACGTCATAGGTCGGGTAGGTGCGCCGTGGAGGTGTCTCCGCGGCTGTTGGTGAGTTGCCGGAAGACATCCTCGAGGCGCGGCTCCACGGTCTGCAGGTCGCGGATCTCCGGGAGCTGGCGGTGGATGATCGCCAGGGCCTCGGCCACCGGCTCGCGGCGCGAGACGCGGAGGCGCAGGCGGCGGCGTTGCCCGTCCCACTCCGGCGCAAAGGGCGCGAGGGCCGGCGGGATGGCGGCCAAATCGGTGGCGAGCTGCACGTAGATCTCCTTGTGGGTGATCTGGTCGAGGAGCTCGCCCGTCGGCTGGTCGGCAACCACTCGGCCGCGATCGAGGATCGCGATGCGCTGGCACAGGGACTCGGCCTCCTCCAGGTAATGGGTGGTGAGGAGCACCGTGGTGCCCTCGGCGTGGAGCCGGCGCACCAGTGCCCAAAGCTGCTGGCGCAGCTCCACGTCGACGCCCGCGGTGGGCTCGTCGAGCACCAGGACCCGCGGCCGGTGGACCAGGGCCTTGGCGATCAGCAGACGCCGCTTCATGCCCCCGGAGAGCTGGCGGGTGTTGGACCGCGCCTGAGCGGTGAGGGCGAGGGCGTCGAGGAGGAAGGCGATCTGCGGGCCGGGGTCGCGCACCCCGAAGTAGCCGGCGTGGATGCGCAGGGACTCCTCGACTGTGAAGAAGGGATCGAAGGCGATCTCCTGCGGCACGACGCCAAGCAGCCGCCGCGCCTGACGGTAGTCGGCCACCGTGTCGTGGCCCAGGATCCGCACCATGCCGGCGGTCTTGTTCACCACCCCGGCCATGATGTTGATCAGGGTCGACTTGCCGGCGCCGTTCGGTCCCAGGAGGGCGTAGAGGCTGCCCTCCGGGACGGTGAGGTCGACGTCGTGTAGCGCCGTGGTGGTGGTGTACTCCTTGCGCAGGGCGCGGATCTCGATGGCTGGGAGAGACACGGTGGAGGGGCAGTAGTCAATGGGAAGTTTGGGCAGCGTGCCGGGTGAGATTCTTGCGGCGCGGGGGTGCTGGTCAACCGGGGCGACTGTTGGTAGCGTGCCGCGCTATGGAATGGATCCACGTGCTGGTCGTCGTCGGGGTGATCTTCGGTCTACGGCTGCTTCTCCCTGGGGGGGGCTGAGTGCCCACCGCTGGGGCGGTGGAGCCGTCATCCGAAGAGCGCGGGGTAGGTGCCTCGTCCCGCGGCGAGTAGCGGCTTCAGTCATCGAGTGGCACGGCTACGCGCCACCGCCCGGCAGGGATGCTGATCCACGCCCGAGTCGTAGGCTTGGGGGCAGGGTCTGTTTGACCCGGCAAAAAATCGGGTGCTAGGCTCCGCGCCCCGGCGTCGCGGGCGATTAGCTCAGCGGGAGAGCACTGCCTTCACACGGCAGGGGTCACTGGTTCAATCCCAGTATCGCCCACCATCCTCGCTCGCCCCGCCGGCGGTGCCGCCGAGCGCCGGTGGACACGGCGTGGACGAGGTGGGAGAGTGGCGGCATGGTGAACGCATCCATCGCCACGCCGCCGTCCGGGCGTGCCGCCTGCTTCCGGTCGTGGCCCCTGCTGTTGACCGTGGCGATGGTTGCCGCCGGCTGTGGTTATCGGCTCGGGGCCGGCGGTCCGGATGTGCGCGACCAGCGGTGGCGGGTGCCGGTGGTGCTCAACAACTCAAGCGAGCCGTTCCTCGAAGGGCGGTTCACCAACGAGCTGATCGACGCCCTGCTGCGCCGCGGGGCGCGAGTGGTGAGATCGGGGGAAGAGCGGCGCCTGCGGGTGGTGGTGGCGGAATTCGACACCGACCCGATCAGCCTGGTGAACATCGACCAGGTCTCCGAGTACCGCCTGCGCATCACCGCCGACGTGGTGGTGGAAGATGGCGAGCAGCGCACCCTGTGGAAGTCCCGGGGGATGGTCCTGACAGACGAGTTCGAGGCGTTCGACGACTCGCAGCGGCAGGAGGACAGCCGCCAGGTGGCCATCGATCGCGCCCTGCACCGTTTTTCCGACGACCTCGTCAGCCGCTTGTTGGTGAGCGCGCCGCTGGCGGTTGCGCCCCGCATCGCGGAGTGACCGCCCTCGGCCGAGAAGGACCGTTCCCACGCTGGGGCGGCGGCTCGACATGGGACGGGAAAGCGATGACGTCTGTCCAGTGGCCGCGATCGTCCGAACGACGTGGGGGTCTGCTCTGATCCCCGAATTGTGTTGAGGCGAGGGCGCGTGGTACTCAGCCAGACCCCATCTGGGAATGTCGTGTCCGTGACCGAGAGGAGAGCCAGATGCCCCCGAAGCACCACATCTTCGTCTGCACCAATCAACGTCCCCCCGGCCATCCGCGCGGCTGCTGTGCGGAGAAGTCCGGGATGCACATCTTCTATGCCTTCCTCGAAGAGATGGGGAAGCGGATGATGCACAACGACTGCTTCATCTCCGAGACCAAGTGCCTGGGTCCGTGTCTCCTGGGGACCGCCGTGGTCGTCTATCCCGACGCGGTCTGGTACTCGATCCAGAGCCCTGATGCGGCGAAGGAGATCTTCGATTCGCACATCCTGAACGGCCAGCCGGTCGACAAGTACCGCATGCCGGAGGAGGCCCTGCAACTCATGCCCACGCCACCGCCGGGCGGCATCTCATTCGGTGGCCGTTAACAGGTGCCGCGCCGCCGGGAGCGACCGATGATTGACCGGCACGTCGTGATTTCTGTACATTCCGCCCCCTTCCGCGCCGTCGCGGCGCGGTGCCACGAGGAGTTCAGGAGCAACCGATGTCCGTTGTGATTCGACTGTCCCGGGGTGGGACAAAGAAGGCGGCCCACTACCAGATCGTGGTCGCCGACTCCCGCAGGGCGCGCGACGGCCGGCTCGTCGAGCAGATCGGCACCTATAACCCGATCCGCGACGAGGAGGGCGTGCGCGTCAACGTCGAGCGCGCCTGCCACTGGCTCGCCCGCGGGGCGAAGCCGAGTCAGGCGGTGCGGAGCCTGTTCCGCAAGGCCGGTGTGCCGCTGGCCGGCAACCAGCCCGCCGCGAGCGGCGACTCTCCCGCCGCGGAGTAACCCGCCGCGATGGCGGCGGCCCGGCTCGGGGTCGCAGATCGGTGTGGGTGGCGTACGGTGGCCGAGGAGTTCGTCAAGGTCGGCCTCGTCGGGCGTCCCCACGGGCTTCTCGGCCGGGTCCGGGTGCAGGTCTACTCCAGCGAAGGCGACCTGGCCCCCGGCGTGTCGGTGTACCTCTCCCGGGGAGGAGAGGCGCCCGCCGGTCCGCCGCGGCGCGTGGTCTCGGTGGTACCGGCCAAGGGCGCTTTCGTGCTCCTCGTACTCGAGGGCATCGCCACACCCGAGGCGGCCGCGGACCTGCGTGACGCCACGGTCTGGATGGTGCGGGCCGATCTGCCGCCCCTGGAGGCGGGCGCGTACTACGTGGCGGACCTGATCGGGCTGCGGGTGGAGACCGTCGCCGGCGAGGTCCTGGGGGAGCTGGCCGACGTGGTAGAGACCGGTACCGCGGACGTCTACGTTGTGCATGGCCCGCGTGGCGAGGTGCTCCTGCCCGCCACGCGCGAGGTGGTGCGCGACGTCGATCTGGCGAGCCGGCGCATGGTGGTGGCGCCACTGCCGGGGATGGTCGAGTGAGCGGCGCGTTTCACGTCCTCACCCTCTTCCCCGGGTTCTTCGCCGGCGCGGTGGGAATCGGGGTCCTGGGCCGGGCCGTGGAGAACGGCGTGGTTTTCGTTACGGCGCACCAGCTCCGTGACTACACCACCGACCGCCACCGGACGGTGGACGACTACCCCTTCGGCGGCGGCTCCGGGATGGTGCTCAAGCCCGAGCCGCTGTTCGCCGCGATCCGCGACCTGCGTGCGCGGTTCGCCCCGCGGGTCGTGCTCCTCGGCGCCACCGGCCGTCCCTTTGACCACGCCCGCGCCGCGGCGTATGCGGCCGACCCGCGGCCCCTGCTGCTCGTCTGTGGTCGCTACGAGGGGGTCGATCAACGGGTGGTGGACCACGCGGTGGACGAGGAGGTCTCCCTCGGCGACTTTGTGCTGTCCGGTGGCGAGATCGCCGCCCTGGCGGTGATCGACGCGGTGAGCCGGCTGCTCCCCGGGGTGTTGGGCGGTGCGGAGTCCACGGCGGAAGAGTCGTTTACCACGGGTCTTTTGGAGTATCCACAGTACACCCGCCCGCGGGAGTTCGAGGGCCACGCCGTGCCGGAGGTGCTGGTCGGCGGCCACCACGCGGAAATTGCCCGCTGGCGCCACCGTGAGGCCCTGCGGCGAACCCTGGAGCGGCGCCCGGAGCTGCTGGCGCAGGCCAGCCTGTCCGATGATGACCACGCACTGCTCCAAGCGTTACGCGAGGAGAGGGACGCCGACGGGGAGTTCTAACTAGACCGATAGGAAATACCCTTCCTGGGTTGGCCGCGAAGGCGATTGCCAGCGTTTGTGATCGTGGGGTGCTAGGGCAAACTGAGGGAGTGGGAGCCCTTCCGTGGAAGGCTGGCCTTTCTGGAGGTGGCCGGGGCGCGCCTCGGACGACGCGCCCCGGTGTTGCTCCTAGAGCGGTCAATTCAAGAACCGGTCTACTTTTTGATGACGCCGATCGGCGGACCAGGCACCCCGCGATCGGTGAGCGTCTTGAGAAACGCGACGGTCGCGTCTTCCGCCTCCTGGCTCAGCTCGAGGTTACCCAGCGGCTTACCCTCGAGGATGTCGCGGTTGACATTGCGATCCACCTCCGGTGGTGCCCAGCCCTCCTCGGGTACATCGCGTGTGTTGTAGAAGTGCACCACCTCTTTGAGGGTCTTGAAGACACCATTATGCATGAAAGCCTTCGGCCATCCCTTGCCGAGCCCGGCGGCCACGTTCCGCAGCGTCGGGACTTTCTGCTTGCCGTCGTTGTCAAACGCCAGGTGCGCCCACTCCGGCCGCGTTCGCAGAAAATCTCCCAGGCCGAAGTCGATCCAGGCGTCCCCCAGCGGATTGATCGGCGTGCCATCGGCCAGGAACACCTCGTCCATATCGTAGAACGGGTTCTCCGGATTCTTCGGAACACCGATGTTCTCAAACGTGAAGTCCGTGAACAGCGGCGACGTTCCGCCCGGTCCGAATTCGTGGCTGATATGGCAGGCTGAGCAGTACTCGCCGAACTCGATCAGCCCGTCGAATTCCTGGTCCGTCAGGATGCTGAGCGGGTCCAGAACGGCCTTGTCGCCCTCGGCCTTACCGCAATCCTCCGGATCGTTGCCCGCTGCGATGCACGCCGACCAATAATCGTCGAACCTTGAGCTGAACGGGTTGACTTCACTGGAGGCCTCATACGCGCCGATCGACAAGCCGATCCGGTCATAGGTGTCCGCGATGCCCGAGTCGCTGCAATCCAGCGAACCGGGGCCCCAGACCTCCTCGAACAGGCCGGCGTACTTGGATTTGGCGACCTGCTCGCAAACTGCCTGCGCACTCGGCATGTTCTGCTCGACCGGGTTCAGGGGTGGGCCCAACGCCTGCTCGGCCACGGGGCTGCCCAGCCGTTCGCCGGTCGCGCGTCCGTCCCAGAACACGCCCCCGACGAACTCGCCGCTCGACTCGTCCAGGTGGAACACCGGGCTGAACGACGCATACGCCGAAGTCGGTGGCTTGCGGTTGCCGAACCGTTGCGGGTCCGCCCCGCGATACACGGAGCCGTGCTGATTGATGCCCGCAAATGTGCCGGTCCAGCCCCCGGCGGGAGCGTGGCAGGTGGCACACGACATCGCTTTTGACGGGCTGGAAATCTTGTCGAAGAACAGATTCTTTCCCAACTGCTCCATGGGCGTGAGATCTTGCGCTACGGCACCCGTCGCCCAAACCAGTGCCGCGGAAAAAATGATGGAAAAGGATCTGGTTGTCATGACTTTCGACCTTTCTAACGGATAGGAAATTACTTTTCCTGGGTTGGCCACAAAGGCGATTGCCAGCGTTTGTGATCGTGGGGTGCTACGGCAAACTGAGGGAGTGGGAGCCCTTCCGTGGACGGCTGGCCTTTCAGAACCCGCACCCGAGTCCCCTTTCAATCTCCTCCCAAGCAGACACGGTGCCAGCCCTGGGAAAATCCGGGCTCCGTACCCCGTTTTGGATAATCGGTCTTATAGAAACAAAAAGTTCGGCCATCAAGATCTTGGCAATTCCTCTCTCCTACCCCCACCTCAAGGCCCCTCTCTTTGGGGCGATTGATCGAAGTTGAGAAAAGGTTTGTCTCAACTTGAGATATACATCGTTCAAAATTGAGACAAGGCTCCGGGACTATCGTGGATCCTGGGCAGCGTTGCAGGCGGGCCTTCCTAGGAGGCTGTCGGACTTTCGAGACGGATTGGGGGTCCTGAGCGTTAAACTGACGCGGGTTCAGTACACCTCACCCGGGAGGAGTGATGGGCAGTCGTTTCATCGTGGCGGATCGCGAGACGCCGTTTCTGTTCCCACCGTCGGTGCAGGAGTGGCTTCCGGAAGACCACCTGGCGCGGTTTGTGGCCGACGCGGTGGAGCACCTGGACCTGCGTCCGCTGGAGGCGGCCTACCGGGGTCGCGGCTCCCAGGCGCACCATCCGGGGGTGCTGTTGGCGCTGCTGTTCTACGGCTATGCCACCGGCGTGTTTTCCAGCCGGAAGATCGAACGGGCCACCTACGACTCGGTGGCCTTCCGGTATCTCGCCGCCAACACCCACCCGGACCACGACACCATTGCCACCTTCCGCCGGCGCTTCCTTTCGGAGCTGGAGCCGCTGGTTCGTGCAGCTGTTGGAGCTGGCCGGCGAGCTGAAGCTGCTGCGGCTCTCGCCAGGTGAGCCTGGATGGGACCAAGACCCAGGCCAACACCAGCCGCCACAAGGCGCTGAGCTGGGGGTATGCCGACCGTCTGGAAGCCCAGCTCCAAGCGGAGGTGGCGGGATTGCTGGCGCTGGCCGAGCAGGCGGATGCCCAAAACCTCCCCGATGCGCTTCATGGCCGCGTCCAGGTCTCCCTGCTCGAAGCGTATCCCTGCGGTGGCGTAGACCCGCATCGAGGCTCGCCAGCGCCGGCTTATGCCAGGCTTCCAGCCGGTCGATCTCGACCCCCAACTCGCGGGACAGAGCGTCGATCCACTCCCCGCGCAAGAGCCGGAGCACCCCCTCCCGTTTGCGCCGCAGGCTCCAGCGCTGGCCCGGGCCCAGCGGCCCGACCGCGGCTCGGGGGGAAGCTCCGGTCGCCCTACGGGCTCCCTCCGCTTCCCCCCGAGCCGAACCCAGCTTCGCCTCCACGCTCTTCTCCATTTCGTTGATCTCCTTGGACATGGGTTCCGCTCCTAATACGTGTCCAAAGAAATGGGGTCCACCTCAC
>DASWHD010000019.1:0-13786 GCA_036393335.1 bacterium | reverse complement strand
CGCTCCGGGTCGACGGCGGAGACCACGGTCTCGTGGGTGTCCGGTGCCTCGTAGACGATCACGTTGCACGGCAGCAAGAGGCCGATCTCCAGCTCCTCTTGCAGGGTGGCGTGGGCGAGCCTCGGGTTGCAGGCGCCGAGGATGATGTACTTGGTGAAGTCGGCGCCGATCTTCGCCTTCAAGGTGGCGGCGACGTCGATCTCGGTAAGGACGCCGAACCCCTCCTGTTTGAGGGCCTCGACCACGCGCGGGATGGTCTCCTCGTAGGGGGTCGAGACGATGGTGCGAATGCCATAAGAGGCGATGGTGGCCATAGGGATACCTCAGCGGTCAGCGGTCAGCGGTCAGCGGTCAGCGGTCAGCGGTCAGCGGTCAGCGGTCAGCAAATGGATGGTGAAGACCCCTTTTGTGAGAACGCAAGCCCAGAGTCAGGGGCACCGAGCGCCGTGGAGTCACAGGGGGCAGGAGGTGGATATCTGGACACGCGTGGGAGTGACAGGGAGGATGGCCGCGCAATCCACTGGTAGAGCCGATGGCTGATCGCCAACAGCCGACCGCTAGTCATGCGCTCCTTTCATACCCGCATCGTGCTGGCCTTTGTCGGGGTGAACCTCGCGATCGTGCTCTTGTTTGCGGTGGTCCTCTCCCTCTCCCTGTCCAAGAAGGTCCGTTCCCATCTGGATGAGGACCTCCTCGCCACCGCCCGCGCGCAGCTCGGGCTCGAGGAGACGGCCTCGCCCGGCGGCGGTCTGCACACGCCGATCGACCTGCCGCGTGTCGTCCGGCCGCAGCCCGGACGGGTGATCGCGATCATCGACGGCAGTGGCCAGGTGATCGACCGCGCCGGTCCCCACCCGGAGGCCACCCTGCCGGTGTTTGCCACTACCCTGGAGTTCATCGCCGAGGCCCACACGGCGTTCCGCACCGCGCGCTTTGCCGGTCGCTGGTTTCGATTTCTCAGCTACCCGATCCCCGGCCCTCTGGGCCTGGGTGGCGTGATCCTCGTCGGCACCTCGCAAGAGGAGCTGGGCGACCTCCTGCCGCGGGTCTTCCAGCTCACCCTGATGGTGGGGCTCGCCTCCATCGTCCTCTCCGGTCTTCTGGGCTGGTTGCTGGCGCGCTGGGTGTTGTCGCCGATCGAAGAGATCGCGCTGACCGCTCGGCAGATCGGCGAGCACAACCTGGCGGCGCGCATCCCCGACCTGGGCCGCGGCGACGAGCTGGCCGCCCTTACCACCAGCCTGAACGCCATGCTCGACCGGCTCGCCGAGAGCCTGGCGGCCCAGCGCCAGTTCCTCTCCGATGCCTCGCACGAGATCCGCACCCCCCTGACCATCCTCAAGGGCCACCTGGAGGTGACCCTGCGGCGGCCGCGGCAGGTCGAGGAGTACCGGGAATGCCTGGAGACCCTCACGGGGGAGGTGGCGCACTTGGAGGGACTGGTGCACGACCTGTTGTGGATCGCCCGCAGCGAGGCGGCAGGGGTGGAGCTGGATCTGGCGGAGGTGGCGATCGGTCCGTGGTTGGCGGAGGTGGTCGGCCGTCACGCCAAGGCGGTCGAGGAACGCGGTGGCCTCCTGGTGATGGAGCTGCGGAGCGACGCGCACCGGTCGATCGACCCGGATCGCCTGCGCCAGGTGGTGGACAACCTCCTCGCCAACGCCATCCGGTTCACGCCGGTGGGTGGGGAGCTGCGGGTGACGTGCCGGGGTGATGGTGGGTTGACCATCGCGGTGGAGGACGAGGGGCCCGGGGTGGCGGTGGCGGAGCGTGAAGCGATCTTTCAGCGGTTCTATCGGGTCGACGACGCGCGCAACCGGGCGAGTGGCGGCGCCGGCCTTGGCCTGGCAATCGCCCGCGACATCACCCGGGCCCACGGCGGCGACCTGTGGGTGGAGGAGGCACCCGGAGGCGGGGCACGGTTTGTGTTGCGGTTGTAGGGAGTCGCCAATCCCGCGACACTGAGCGTCGACGACTCCCTCCCCCGCCGGGGGAGGGCCGGGGTGGGGGCGCCTGGGCTCAGCTCGGTGGCCGGCACGGCAACCGCCGGATCGTGAGACCGGACGCCCTCCCCCTGGCCCCCTCCCGGGGGGAGGGGGATTCGGCGCCAACCGCCTCGCGATTCCATGGAGCCCCTCCTCGCCACCCTTTGGACCTACCGGCGCTGTGCGGCGCGCAGCGTCGTGCTGCTGCGCCAGAACTGGTTGGTGGGCTTGTCCCTGCCGGCCTACGCCCTGCTCCTCACCGCGGCACGAATCATCGCCCAGCCCTTCGGTATCGTCGGCGGTGTGATCGTCGCTGTCGCGTCGAGCGCCTGCACCTCGTCGTTTCTCTACCTGATCGAGCAGATCCTGCGCGGCGGCCGCGCCGATCTCGGCGATTTCCAGCGCGGCTTCGGCGTCTATCTATGGGAGGTGGTGCGGATCTCGTTCCTGTTTTGGATCGCCGCCACCGTGCTGCGTCTAATGCTCACCGGACAGCCAAACGCCGGTCTCATCCAGCTATGCATCATGGTGGCGGCGTATATCCTGTTCAATGTGGTGCCGGAGTTGATCTATCAGTCGCACGAATCGGGGATCGGCTTGGTGGCCGCTAGCTACCGGTTCATCGCCACGAACTGGATCGAGTGGTTCCCACCCAATATCCTCGCCGCCGTCGCCATCCTCTGGATCGTGCGTGCGACCGGCCGGCTGCCCCTCGCGGCGCCGTTGGCCATGGTGGTGGAGAGCCTTGTGACGGGCCTGCTGTTGGTCTGCCTGATGGTCTTCCGCGGCCTGCTGTTCGCAGAGCTGAATAGCTCCACCGGGCGCGGTCGCGCGTTTCGTTACCGTGCCCGCCGGTGACGTAGGGCGCCGCTCGCGGATTAGAGATTTTTAATCACCGTTTAATCCGGCCCTAATGAGCGAGATGGTAGAGTGCAACCCGTAGCTTCCTCCTCCTTGGATGTCCCGAGGGGGGTCTGCGGTAGGGCGCTTCACCCGGCAATGGTCGTCTTCCTCCTCCTAGACGGTCGTCTCCTGTCCCCTCCTCAGGAGCGCCGGGCGCTTTCACCGCGGCCCCCCGAGGGATATTTGTTTGCGATGGACCGCGGCGATTGCACGACGGTTGAAGATGGATAAGATGCGGTAATCCTGACCCCGCAGGATGGGTTGCGTGGTGCGTAACCCGGCTTGCCTGTGCCCGAAGGAGCACTCGTTGCGACCCGTTCAGATCAAGATCTCCCTAGGCATCGCCGTCGTGGTGGGTGCCATCCTGTGGCTCGCGATCAGTGGCTTCGACGAGAGCAAGGCGTATTTCAAGACCGTCCCCGAGCTCGGTGAGATGGGCCACGACGCCCTGGGGAAGCGCATCAAGGTGGCGGGCAACGTCAAACAAGGCACCCTGCAACGTGATCCGACGCTGACGACCTTCGTCATCGAGCTAGAAGGCGTGACCCAGGCGATTCACTACACCGGTAGGGCGGCGCTGCCTGATACCTTCAAGGAGGGGGCGCAGGTGGTGGTGGATGGCCGGCTGCGGCCCGACGGGATCTTCGAGGCCAAAGAGATCCAGGCGAAGTGCGCCTCGAAGTACGAGGCGGAGTATGGCCCGGGCGGCAACGCCGCCATGCCGGAGGCGATGCGCGAGGCGATCGAACGCGGCGCGACGGAGAAGCCGCATTAGCGGTCAGCTTTCCGCAATTACCTCTGAGCTCGCGAACCCGTCACCTCATACCTGTTTGATCAACGCCGAGCTTACGGCTGCACGCTGAAGGCTATCCAAATGAACGACATCGGCAATTTCTCGCTCATCCTGTGCTTCGTCTTCGCCACCTACGCCGTGGTCACCACGGTGTGGGGCGCGCGCACCGGCCGAGACACCATGGTACGCAGCGGCGAGCATGCGGCCCTGGCGGTGGCAGTAGGCATGACGCTGGTGCTGGTCTGTCTCGATGTGCTGCTCATCCGGAGCGACTTCCACATCGAGTACGTCTCCAGCTATTCCAATCGTGACTTGCCGCTGTTTTTCAAGTTTGCCTCGCTGTGGGCGGGACAGGCGGGATCGCTGCTCCTGTGGAGCTGGCTGGTGTCGATCTTCAACGCGATCGTGATTCTCCAGAACCGGCGCCGTAACCGCGAGCTGATGCCGTACGTGGTGGCGATCCTCTCGGCGACGTCACTGTTCTTCATCACCCTCAACCTGTTTGTCTCCAACCCGTTTTCCGAGCTCACGGCGCAGTTCCAGGACGGCACGGTGGCCCCGTGGGCGCCGCAGGATGGCAAGGGGCTGAATCCGCTGCTCCAGCATCCGGCGATGGTGATCCATCCACCGATCCTGTTCATTGGCTACGTCGGCTTCGTGGTGCCGTTTGCCTTCGCGATGGCCGCCCTGATCACCGGCCAGCTCGGCAACAAGTGGATCGGCCTGACCCGCCGCTGGACGATCGTCCCGTGGTTTTTCCTCGGCACCGGGATCCTCCTGGGTGGCAACTGGGCGTACCAGGAGCTCGGCTGGGGCGGCTACTGGGCGTGGGATCCGGTGGAGAACGCCTCGTTGATGCCGTGGCTGTGCGGCACCGCCTTCCTCCATTCGGTGATGATCCAGGAGAAGAAGGGGATGCTCCGGTTGTGGAACATGATCCTCATCATCCTCACCTTCTCCCTGTCGATCTTCGGCACGTTCCTCACGCGTTCCGGCGTCGTGTCATCGGTGCACGCCTTTGCCCAGTCGTCGATCGGTGGCTGGTTCCTCGGCTTCCTCATCGTCATGGTGGTGGGTGCGGTGTTTCTGCTCATCCTGCGTTTGCCGGAGCTGAAGGCGCATAACGAAATGGAGTCGATGGCCTCGCGCGAGGCCGGCTTCCTGTTCAACAACCTGCTCCTCCTCGGGGCGTGCTTCGCGGTCTTCTGGGGGACGATCTTCCCGATTGTCTCCGAGGCGGTACAGGGGGTGAAGATCACGGTCGGCGCGCCATTCTTCAACAAGATCAACGTCCCCCTGGGGATGGCGCTGTTGCTGCTCACCGGGATCGGCCCGGTCCTGGCCTGGCGCAAGACCTCCGGGGAGAGCCTCAAGCGAAACTTCATGATCCCGCTGGTGATCGGCGTCGGGACCGCGGCAGCGGTGGCGGCGCTGGGTACTCGCCATCCCTATGCCATCCTCTCCTTTGCCCTGTGCGGCTTCGTCACCGCCACGATCGTGGCCGAGTTCTGGCGCGGCGCCCGCGCCCGCCAGCGCAACACCGGCGAGTCCTTTCCAGTCGCCCTGTGGCGTCTGACCCTGAAGAACAAACGCCGCTACGGGGGCTACATCATTCACTTTGGCATCGTGGTGTTGTTCATCGGACTCACCGGTAAGGCCTTCACCGAGGAAGGCCAGTTCGAGCTGGGCATCGGCGAGCGTGCCCAGATCGGCAAGTTCGAGCTGCGGCTGGACCGGATCCTCGAGGCCGACAACCCCAACTACTCCTCCGGCCGCCTGCTGCTCACCGTCTTCAAGTACGGCAAGGAGGTGGCGGTGCTGGCACCGGAGCGGCGCTTCTACAAGGCGAGCCAGCAGCCCACCACCGAAGTGTCGGTACGCTCGACGATCACCGAGGACCTGTACACGGTGTTCGCCGCCATGACCCCGGACGGCACCCAGGCGGTATTGCAGGTGTGGGTCAATCCCCTGGTGAACTTCGTCTGGGGAGGTGGTTTCACGGTCTGCCTCGGGACCATCATCATCATGCTGCCCGATCGTGCGCTGCGGCGGCGTAGGGAGCGGATGATCGGCGAGACCGTGGGCGCGGGAAGAGAGGCCGATGCCCGTGCGTAAGCTCGTGGTCTGTGCTGCGCTGGTGGTGGCGGTGGTCGGCCCGGCGCAGATCGTCCGCGCCGCCTCGACCCATACCCGGCTCACCGATCCCATCCTCCAGGATCGGTTCCACCAGATCTCCCAGGAGCTTATCTGCCAGTGCGGTTGCAACCTGGTCCTCGATGTCTGTAACCACCACAACTGCGGCTCGGCCACGCCGATGCGGGAGCGCATCGATCAGGAGCTGTTGGAGGGGCGCAGCGATAGCGAGATCGTCGCCGGCTTCGTCGACGACATGGGCCTGGTGGTGCTCTCCGCGCCGCCCGCCAGTGGCTTCAACCTCACCGCCTGGATCCTCCCCTTCGTGCTGCTGGCGGTGGCGGCGGTGGTCATTACCCTGCTGTTGAGACGCTGGCGGACCCTCGCGCCGGCGGGCGAGGGCGTCAAGGCGCCCGCGCCGGTTCGGCCAGAAGGCACCCACTCCGACCAGATCGAGGAGGAGCTGCGCCAGCTATGATCGAGATCGTCCTGTTCGCCATCGCGTCCGCCACCCTGGCCTTCACCCTCCTGCCGATGCTCCGTCCCCCCGCGCGGATCAGCCTGGACGACAATGCAGAGGACCTCTTCCTGTCCAAGGAGCGGGTCTACGCCAACATCAAGGATCTCGACTTCGATCACCAGGTGGGCAAGATCGGGCGCGAGGACTACCTTGCCATGCGCCAGGCGTTGAAGGAGGAGGCGGAGGCGATCCTGGAGCGCATCGATCAGCTCAAGGGCGGCAGCCTGCGAGGGTTGCTGGAGCGGGAGATCGCCCGCCACCGCAAGACGATCAAGGCCGGCGACTGCCCCGAGTGCGGGGCGAGCAACGCCCCCGACGCCCGGTTCTGCTCCCAGTGTGGCCACCGGCTGGGCTGACCGGCGACTGCGATCCGGGACGGCCATGGGCGCCATCGATCACGTCGCGTGAGAGAGGAATTTCCATGATGGGTCGCCGGCTCGGCCTGTGGGCGATGGTGTGGCTGCTGCTGGTAGCGGTCCCTGGATTTGCCCAGGATGGCGGGCGGTCCATCTCCGGCGAGGTGCGCATGGGTACCCCTGGCGCCGCCCTGGGGCCGGCAGAGGTGACCTTGGTGGCGCCGTCCATGGGCATGGAGGAGATCGCCGCCGTGCCCCTGGTGAACGGTCGCTACCGGTTCGACGACATCCCACCGGGTGCGCCGCTCTTTCTGGTGCAG
Organism: bacterium; assembly: GCA_036393335.1. GTDB lineage: Bacteria > CG2-30-53-67 > CG2-30-53-67 > CG2-30-70-394 > CG2-30-70-394 > DASWHD01. Next base: position 6,776 of record DASWHD010000019.1, on the reverse strand, counting down.
GTGGACTATCAGGGCGTCACCTATCGCCAGCCGGCGCGGCTCACCGGCCGGCCGCTGGTGGTCAACTTCGAGGTCTACGAGGCGACGGATCAGTGGCAAGGGGTGGGTGTCGAGATGCGTCACGTGGTGCTGCGCACCGACGGGCGGGTGTTCCGCGTCGACAAGGTGTTTCGCCTGGTCAACGACGGCCCGGAAAAACGCACCGTGTACCGCGCGGGCGGCGCCTTCCGTCTCCATCTGCCCGCAAGCCATACGGGGGAGGTGACCATCTCGGTCAGCGCCCAAGGGCAACCGGTGAGCCGCGACCCGATCGCCACCGACGATCCCGAGGTCTTCACCGTCGACTATCCCATCCGCCCCGGTGTCACGGAGGTCGAGCTCGCCTACACCTTGCCGTACGGCGACCAGCGACTGGCGTACGAGGAGCCTATCCTCTACGACCTGCCGCGCGTCGACCTGTTCGTGCAGCCGGCGGATGTGGAGGTGGTACCCGACGCGCCGTTGCAGGTGGTGGAAGTGAACGACGAGCGCAACCTCGTCTACCTGCACGCGGAGGCCGCGGCGGCGGGCACCCGCATCGCCCTCACGTTGACCGGGGGCAGCGCCGTGGGGGGAGGCCACGGCCAGTTCCAGGTGGAGGTGGCGGACAACCGTACCCAGAAATTCCTGCCCTACGTGGTCTTGATCCTCGGCGGCATCCTTGCGGCGGTGGCGATCCTCACCGCCGGTAGAGAGAAGGCCGTGGTGGCCGCGACCGGGACGGCCGGCGACAAGCAGGCGCAGCGTCTCAAGGAGAACCTGATCACCTCCATCGCCGAGCTCGATGATCGCCTGGCGGCCGGTTCGATCAGCCGCAAACAGTACGACGGCCGGCGGGCGGAGCTGATGCGCAAGCTGGAGCAGACCGTGCATCGCCTCGGCCGCGGGCAGGGATGAGCGGCCGGGACCCTGGGCCTTTCGCGCTGGAGGCGGTGGGCGTGGCCAAGCGCTTTGGTCGCATCACTGCCTTGCGATCGGTCGACCTGGCGGTGCGTGAGGGCTCCGTCACGGCGCTGTTCGGCCACAACGGCGCGGGCAAGAGCACCTTCCTGCGCATCGCCGCCGGGCTGATGCGCGCCAGCGGCGGGCACCTGCGCATCGCCGGCCGCGACGCGGTCAAGGAGGCCGCCGCGATCCGCGGCCGGATCGGCATGGTCTCCCACCAGCTCTTTCTCTACGAAGACCTCACGGCCCTGGAGAACCTGCGCTTCTACGGCCACCTCTACGGGATCGAGCGGTTGGAAGAGCGGTGCCGCGAGGTCCTCGATCAGGTGGAGCTGAGCCACCGCGCGACCAGTCGCACCCGCCACTTCTCGCGCGGCATGGCACAGCGCCTGGCAATCGCCCGCGCCTTTCTCCACCGCCCGCAGATCCTGCTCCTCGACGAGCCCTACACCGGCCTCGACCGGCGCGCCGTGGGGCGGCTCAACGAGCTGATCGACCGCTTCCGCGAGGACCACCACACGGTGCTGCTCACCACCCACGACCACCAGTTGGGGTTCGCGATGGCGACCGACGTCGCCATCCTGCGGCGCGGTGAGGTGATCCACGCCTCATCCGCCGGCGAGCTGAGTGAGGCGGAGTTCAACGCCCTCTACGAGCGGTCGTTGCAATAACTGTTTTTCGCGGGCCGCGATGTTCCCGGCGCAAGTGATGTCCCCCAACCCTGCAAGCTATACCGTTTGAGCCACCCCGCGAAAAACAATGACCTTCTTCCACCGGCTCTTCACCATCTTCCTGAAGGACCTGCGCCTGGAGTGGCGGACCCGGGAGGCGATGAGCGCCATGCTCCTGTTCGCGATCCTGGTGCTGGTGATCTTTAATTTTGCCTTCAACCCGGATCGCGAGCTGGTGCTGCTCATCGGCCCCGGCATCTTGTGGGTCGCATTCACCTTCGCCGCCGTGCTCGGTCTCAACCGCGCCTTCGCCGCGGAGCAGGACAACGGCTGTCTCGCCGGGGTGCTCCTCACGCCCATCGACCGGGGCGGCATCTACCTCGGCAAGTGGCTGGCGAACCTGGTCTTCACCCTGGTGGCGGAGGTGATCCTCCTGCCCTTCTTCGTCCTGTTCTTCAACCTCACCCTGACCACCGAGCTACCGGCACTGCTCCTCGTGTGCCTCCTCGGCACCATCGGCTTCACCGCCGTGGGCACCCTGCTGGCGGCGGTGAGCGCCAATACCCGGCTGCGCGAGGTGATGTTGCCGATCCTGCTGTTCCCCATCACGGTGCCGGTGATCATCGGGGCGGTGGAGTCCACCGGCATGATCCTCAACCACGAGACCGAGGGCCTGCGCGACATGGTGCGCATGCTGGCCCTGTACGACGTGATCTTCCTGGTGAGCTCCACCCTGCTCTTCGATTTCGTCCTGGAGGAATGATGCGGATCGACCGCCTGCACACCGCCGCCAATGTCGCCGCCGGCCTCGCCTGGCCGGCGATCCTCGTGGCCCTCTACCTGGTCTTCGTCTATGTCCCCACCGAGCGGACCATGGGGATCGTGCAACGGATTTTCTACTTCCACGTGCCGTCGGCGATGATGAGCTTTCTCGCCTTCTTCATCGTGTTCGTAGCCTCCATCGCCTACCTGATCACCCGCGGCCGCGGCTGGGACATCACCGCCCAGGCGGCGGCCGAGCTGGGCGTGGTGTTTTGCAGCATCGTGCTGATCACCGGTCCGATCTGGGCGAAGCCGATCTGGGGGATCTGGTGGACCTGGGATGCCCGCCTCACCCTCACCCTGGTCACCTGGCTGATCTACGTCTCCTATCTGATGCTGCGCGCCTACCTGCCGGAAGGCGCCCGGCGCGCCAACCTGGCGGCGGTGGTGGGGATCGTCGGCGCCCTGGCGGTGCCCATCAACTACATGTCGATCCGCTGGTGGCGCACCCAGCACCCGAAGCCGGTGATCATGGGCGGGGCGGACTCGGGGCTGGCGCCGGACATGGCCCTCACCTTCCGGGTCTGCCTGGTGGCCTTCCTGATCCTGTTCATCGCCCTGCTGCTGCGGCGGGTGGTGGTGGAGATGCTGCAAGACGAGGTCGACCACCTGTACCGCGAGGCGGATCTCACGCCGCCGGAGCGCGGCTAAGCCCGCGACAGCCACTCACCACGGAGACACGGAGAACACCGAGGAAAAAACCGGAGACCAGTCTCCGTGCTCGCTGGGCCTCCGTGGTGAAAAACGCATCCCAGCCGAGCCTTTCCTAGGAGCACCCCGATGAAGAACCTCGACTTCCTGTTTGCCGGCTACGCCGCCTTCTGGGCCATCCTGTTTGGCTATCTCGCCGTCGTGTTCAGTCGCCAGCGCCGCCTGATGCGCGAGATCGAGGAGTTGCGCCGGGAGATCGGCCAGCGCAAAGGATAGACCACCGTCATGTGGGGCCGTGCCCTCCTCGTCGTCGCGCTGCTGGTCGGCGTGACCCCGGCCTCGCTGGCGACGGAAACCGCGGAGCGCGCCGCCGACCGCATGGGCATGGTGGCGGACCAGATCGTGCGTCGCGGGGTAAACGACCCGCGAGTGCTCGCCGCCATGCGCGCCGTCCCACGCCACCGCTTCGTGCCCGAGCGACTCCAGGCGACGGCGTATGACGACAATCCCCTGCCCATCGGCTACGGCCAGACCATCTCGCAACCGTACATCGTCGCGAAGATGACCGAGCTGCTCCGTCTCACCCCGGCGAGCAAGCTCTTCGAGCTGGGCACCGGCTCGGGCTACCAGGCGGCGGTGGCCTCCCAGCTCGCGGCGCAGGTCTACACCATGGAGATCCACGCCCCGCTCGCCGATCGGGCGCGGGCGGCCCTGGCGGCGCTCGGCTACGCCAACGTCACCGTGCGTACCGGCGACGGTTACTATGGCTGGCCCGAGCACGCCCCGTTCGACGCCATCCTCGTCACCGCCGCCGCCTCCCACATCCCCCCGCCCCTGGTGGCCCAGCTCGTCCCCGGCGGGCGCATGGTGGTGCCCGTCGGCCCGGCCTTCGCCACCCAACGGCTCATGGTGGTGGAGAAGGCGTCCGACGGGACGATCACCACCCGCGCCCTGTTCCCCGTGCGCTTCGTGCCGGTCACCGGCCGCCACGGCGGGCAATGACCCCCCGTGCGGGGCGCCCCCTGAGTATCCGCTACTCTGGGGGCGTGACTTCCCGCGTCGCCGCTCCACAGCTACCCCGCATTTCTCACCACAAATCTGCTGCGCCCGCGCAACTGCTCGCATCTCCTGGCTGGGTCCTCGTCCGAGGTAGGAGCCGGTTGCACCGGCGACCCGCGGCCGGTGGCCGCGGCAGGCCCGCAGGGCCTGAATCGCCGAAGGGATTCGGCTCCTACCGCGGGCCAGCCAGGATCTACGGCCATTTGCGCCGGCTCGCGACGATCTGTGGTGAGAAATGCGGCTAGCCTCTCCTGCGGTCGGTGCTCCGCTCCCCCTGCTGCTGCTCTCCGCGGCGCTCCTGGTCCTCGAGCTCTACTGGTTGCGCGCCTTTGCCGAGGCCGAGTGGGGACACTTGGCGTCGATGGTGGTCTCCACCGCCATGGTCGGCTTCGGTGCCGGCGCCACCCTCATCCAGGTCGCCGGGGAGCGCGCCGTGCGGCGCGCCGCACCCCTGTGGCGCGGGCTCCTGGCGGCCTTCGTGATCACCACCAGCGCCGCGCCACCCCTGGTGGCACGGGTGCCCCTGGAGCCCCTCCTCCTGGCGTGGCGCGGCGATGCCTGGGTGTGGCTGGTCGTCCGCGAGCTGCTGGTGGCCGCGCCCTTCGCCACCGGTGCGGCGGCGGTCACCCTCGCCCTGCGGGTGGAGAGCGGGCGGCCCGGTGCCATCTACGGCATCCACCTCCTCGGCGCCGGTCTCGGCGTGGCCGTCGGTCTCGCCTTGATGGCGGTGCGGCCCACCGCCGACCTCCACCGCCTCGCCCTCGCCTGCGGCGCCGGCGCGTGGCTGAGCGCCGCGCTGGGCGGCTTGCATCGGCAGCGCGGCTGGCTCACCGCCGGGGTGGTCGGGGCCGCCCTGGCCGGTGCGTGGGGGAGCGCGCCGCGTCTCGCCCCGGAGAAGGACCTCGCCCAGGCCCTGCGCCTGCCGGCCGCCCGCCTCCTGGCCGACCGGCCCGGGCTTCGTGGCCGGTGGAGTGTGGTCGCCGCCCCGGCCCTCCACTCCCTCCCCGGCCTGAGCCTCGCGACGCCCCACCCGCCGCCCGCCCAGCGCGCCCTGTTCGTGCGCGGCGACGGCGCCGGGGTCGTCGTGGCCGCCGGCGGCGAGGCCCTCCTGCGCTCCCAGGTGGCGTGGCTGCCCTACGTACTCCGTCCCCCGCGCACGGCCCTGCTCCTCGACCCGGGGGCCGGCCTCGCCTTGCAGGCGGCGCAGGCGGCGGGCGCCCGAGAGATCATCGCCGTGGTGCCGGACCCGCGCACCCGTGCCGCCCTCCGCACCACCCTCGGACCCTACGGCGGACTGGACCCGACGCGCCTCCAGGTGCGCGGCGGGGCCCCGCGCGCCGCCCTCGCAACGCGGCCAGGGCACACCTACGACCTCGTTTGCCTCCCCACCGCCGACTCCCTCGCCGCCGCCACCGGCGGCCTCGGCTCCACCCTGGAGGAGTACCTCCTCACTGAGGAGGGACTCGCCGCGGCCCTCGCTGCCGCCGGCGCGCGCGGCCTGGTGGCGGTGAGCCGCTGGACCCAGGCGCCGCCGCGCGACCTGCCCAAGCTGGTGGCGACCTTCGCCCGCGTGCTCCGCGCCCGCGGCGTCGCCGACCCTCGCGCCCACCTTGCCTGCGTCCGCCAGTGGGACGCCTGGACCCTGTGCGCCACCGCCGCCCCGTTCACCGCGCCGGAGCGGGAGCGGTTGGCCGCGTGGGCCGCGGAGCTGGGCTTCGATCCCCTGCTCCCGGAGCCGGCCGCGCGACTGCACCATCGCCTGCCGGGTCCCGACGTGGGCGAGGTGCTGGCCGCGGTTCTCTCCGCCGGGGACGGCTCTCCCCTGGCCGGTTACCCCTTCCACATCGCGCCCGCCACCGACGACCGCCCCTTCTTCCACCGCTTTCTGCGCTGGCGCCACCTCCCGGAGTACCTTGCCGGCGCGCGCGCGGGGACCCTCCCGATCGGCGACTGGGGGGACCTGTTCCTCGCCGCGGGCCTGGTCCTGGCACTCCTCCTCGGGGGGGTGCTGGTGGCCTTGCCGCCCTTGCTGCTGCGCCCGGTGCGGCGCGCCCTGCGTGGCAGCGGGCCGGCGACCCTCCTCTTCGCCTGCCTCGGTCTCGGTTACCTGGCGCTGGAGGTGGTTCTGATCCACCAGGGCAGCCGCCTGACGGGTGACCCGGCGGCGAGCGCCGCGGTGGTGATCGGCGCCTTCCTCCTCGGCAGCGGCTGTGGCAGCGTGTGGCTCGGCCGCCACGGGGAGGGCGGCACGGCGGGCACGTGGGCCGCGGCCCTGGCGGCCGTCCTCGCCCTGGCCGCCGCTTGCCTCCTCACCTCCGGATTCGGCCGCGCCCTCGCTTGGCCCATCGCCCTCCAGTGGACCCTGCTCTGGGGGACCGCCTTCCTGATCGCCCTGCCCCTCGGCCTGCCCTTCCCGGCCGGGCTGGCGCGCACCGCGGCCACCGCACCGGCACGCATCCCGTGGCTGGTGGCGATCAATGGCTGGGCCTCGGTGGTGGGTGCGGTGGCCGCCTCGATGATCGCCATCGCCTGGGGCTTCCGCGCCCTCATCCTGGTCGCGGCCGCCTGTTACGCCCTGGCCGCCGTGCT
>DASWHD010000018.1:0-17032 GCA_036393335.1 bacterium | reverse complement strand
GTGTTCATGGAGATCGGGGCGGATGGGATGCCACATCGGGTCGAGGATGAAGTCGATGCCTTCCCGGCGGGCGAGCTTGGCTGAGGTGATCGTCATCCGGGTGAAACGCTTTCCCTCGGCGTGGTGCTCTCGCTCCCGGCGCTCGGGGTCGTCGGTCGTTCCCCGGTAGACCACGCGGTGTCCATCCTTGAGGTCGTAGGTCACTGTGTCTCGTCGTGTGCGTGCCATGACGTCGGCTCCTTCTATTGGGTCCTGCGAGGCTTCATCGCGAACGGATGTGCGTCCATTGGTAGTCGATTCGCGTCCATACGCGGCCAAAAAAAACCCCCGTGGCCGCCGCGGTGATCGGCGGAGGCCACGGGGTCGTCCCCCCCGGGACTAGCCCGCACTTCTCACCAGGGATCGTCGCGAGCCGGTGCAAACGGCCGTAGATTCTGGCTGACCCGCAAGTCCGAGCCCGCAGGCAACCTTGCAGGTTGTCGAGGACTCGGACGAGGACCCGGCCAGGAGATGCGGGCGGTTGCGCGGGCGGAGCAGATTCATGGTGAGAAATGCGGGCTAGCTGCAGCCCATCGAGTTGCCACAGTTGAGACACTTGTAGCAGGCACCGTTGCGCACGGTGATGTGGCCACAGATGTCGCAGAACGGGGCGTCGGTGGTCATGGACTCGAGCTGTTGCTTCTGCGGGTTGAGGGCGGCGGAGCCGGTGGGACCGGCCGCGGGCACCGGCTTGGGTGCCAGCACGCCGCGCACGGTGACGCGGCCGCTCGCGGCGTCCTGCTTGGGGGTCGCGGCGCCCGTTTCACCAGGCTCCCCGGAGGAAAGGCGGTCGGCGCTGGCGTCGGTGGTCTGCTCGACCTTATCCGGGGGCACCTGGACGAAGTCGGTGCGGCCCAGGTACTCCAGCCCGAGGACGCGGAAGACGTAGTCGATGATGGACGTGGCCATCTTCACGTTCGGGTGGCCCTCCACCATGCCGTGGGGGGCGAAGCGGGTGAAGGTGAAGGTGTCGACGAACTCCTCCAGGGGTACTCCGTACTGGAGCCCCTTGGAGATGGCGATCGCGAAGCAGTTCATGAGCGAACGGAACGCCGCCCCGTCCTTGGCGAGGTCGATGAAGATCTCACCCAGGGTGCCGTCCTTGTACTCGCCGGTGCGCAGATAGACCTTGTGGCCGCCCACCGTGGCCTCCTGGGTCCAGCCGTGGCGCTTGCTCGGCAGCTTCCAGCGGGTGGGAGTGGTGAAGCCGGCCTGGCCCTGACCCGCGAGGTCGCGCGCCTCGCGCGGGCTGCGCACGTTGGGAATGGGCGGCGCCGGCTCCTGCGCCGCGGCCCCCTGCTCCTCTTCCTTGCCTCTGGCGTTGCCCGAGTTGAGGGGCTGGGAGAGCTTGCAGCCGTCGCGGTAGATGGCCACCGCCTTGAGGCCGAGTCGCCAGGCGAGCCACGACGCCTCCTCGATCTGCTCGACCGTCGTCTCATGGGGCATGTTGATGGTCTTGCTGATGGCGCCGGAGACGAAGGGTTGGGTGGCGCCGAGCATGCGGATGTGGCCCTCCGGGGCGATGGAGCGCTGGCCGTACTGGCCGCACTTGGCGGCACAGTCGAACACCGGCAGGTGCTCCGCCTTCAGGTGTGGGGCGCCCTCGATGGTCTGGTGGCCGCAGATGGCGTCGCTCGCGGCCCGGGCCTGGGCGCAGCTAAAGCCGATGGCGGGGAGGATGTTGAAGCCCGGCGCCTTGGCCTGGGCGGGATCGAGGTGCAGGCGGCGCAGGGCGTCGTCTCCCAGGTTCCAAGCATTGATCGCGCCGGCGAGGTCGAAGACCGATGGCAGGATGGCGTCGATCTGGTCGCAGTCGGCGTCGGTGAGGCCGTGCGCCTTGAGGGTCTCGCGATTGATGTGCGGTGCCCCCTCCAGGCGGTTGGTGCCCAGGACGTAGGTGAGGATGTCGTGGATCTCGTGATTGGCGTAACCGAGGAACTGCAACGCGGCGGCGATCGACTGGTTGGCGATCTTCAGGTAGCCGCCGCCGGCGAGCTTTTTGAACTTGACCAGGGAGAAGTCAGGCTCGATGCCGGTGGTGTCGCAGTCCATCAGCAGGCCGATGGTGCCGGTGGGCGCGATGACCGTGGTCTGGGCGTTGCGGTAGCCGTACTTCTCGCCGAGGGAGACGGCCCGGTACCAAGCCTCGTGGGCGGCCGCCAGGAGGTTACTGGGGCAGCGCTGCTGGTCGAGCCCCTGAGGCAGGACCGAAAGCCCTTCGTAGGAAGCCTGGTCGCCGTAGGCCGCGGCGCGGTGGTTGCGTATCACCCGCAGCATGGGCCCGCGGTTCGCGGCGAAGCGCGGGAAGGGACCCAGGGCCGCGGCCATCTCGGCGGAGGTGGCGTACGCCTCGCCGGTCATAATGGCCGTGAGGGCGGCGGCGACGGTGCGCCCCTCGGCGGAGTCGTACGGCAGGCCGCGGCGCATCAGCAAGGAGCCGATGTTGGCGTAGCCCAGGCCAAGGGTGCGGTACTCATAGGACAGGCGGGCGATCTCCTCGCTCGGGTACTGGGCCATGAGCACGGAGATCTCCAGCACCATGGTCCACAGGCGGATGGCGTGGCGGTAGGCATCGATGTCGAAGCGACCGCTCTTCGGGTCCTCGAACTTCACCAGATTGAGGCTCGCCAGGTTGCACGCCGTGTTGTCGATGAACATGTACTCCGAGCACGGGTTGGAGGCACGGATCGGTCCCGCGGCCGGGCAGGTATGCCACTCGTTGATCGTGGTGTCGAACTGCACGCCCGGATCGGCGCACGCCCAGGCGGCGCGGGCGATGCGCTCCCACAGCGCCCGCGCGTCGACCGTCTTGGCCACGCGGCCGTCGGTGCGCCAGTGCAGGTCCCAGGCGCCGCCCGCCTCCACCGCCTTGAGGAAGGCGTTGGGGACGCGCACCGAGTTGTTGGCGTTCTGGCCGGAGACCGTGGCATACGCCTCGCCGTTGAAGTCGGAATCAAAGCCGGCGGCGATCAGGGCCGCGACCTTGCGCTCCTCGTTCACTTTCCAGTCGACGAACTGTTCGATGTCCGGGTGGTCGAGGTCGAGGCACACCATCTTGGCGGCCCGGCGGGTGGTGCCGCCGGACTTGATGGCGCCGGCGGCGCGATCGCCGATCTTCAGGAACGACATCAGGCCGGAGGACTTGCCGCCGCCGGAGAGGGGCTCACCCTCGCCGCGCAGGTTGGAGAAGTTGGTGCCGGTGCCGGAGCCGTACTTGAAGAGGCGTGCCTCACGCTGCCACAGGTCCATGATGCCGCCTTCGTTCACCAAGTCGTCCTGCACCGACTGGATGAAGCAGGCGTGGGGCTGGGGATGGGTGTAGGCGTCGCGACCCTCTTGGACGTCGCCGGTCGCGGGATCGGCATAGTAGTGGCCCTGGGCCGGCCCGGTGAGGCCGTACGCCCAGTTGAGGCCGGTGTTGAACCACTGGGGCGAGTTCGGGGCGACCATCTGGTGGAGGAGCATGTAGGCGAGCTCCGCCTCGAAGGCCTCGGCGTCCTCGTCGGAGGCGAAGTAGCCGTGCTTCTGGCCCCAGTACCGCCAGCAGCCGGTGAGGCGGTGCACTACCTGGCGCACGCTGCGCTCGGGGCCGGTCACGGGCTGGTCGTTGTCGTCGAGGACCGGCCGGCCGTCGGCGTCGGTCTGAGGTACCCCCGCCTTGCGGAAGTACTTGCTCACCACGATGTCGGTGGCCACCTGCGACCAGGAGGCAGGGACCTCGCAGTCGGCCATCTCAAAGACCACCGAGCCGTCGGTATTGGTGATCCGCGAATCGCGCCGCACCCACTCGACGGTGGAATACGCGTCCTCATCGGGGCGGGTGAAACGGCGCGCAATGGCCAGCCCCTTGAGTGGCTGGTCGGTAGTCGGGGGTGTGGCGGCGGTTTTCCTTGCCATGGGGAGGTCTCCGGTGGAGTAGCAAAGCGTACCTAAAAGATCAGGTTTCGTTGGGGCGAGGCGCCCGAGGGAAGGAGGAGCGGAGGTGGTGGGGCGGGGCGATGGGACGACCCCGCGATGGTGCTGCGGGGAACTCCAGCGAACCCCTTATATCGCTCCCCTCGGAGAGCCGTCAAGGTGCACGTGAAAGCAAGAAAAATGTAGTGTTGACAACAGTTTATCTAACATATCGGCTGTTTACAAAGGTGTGGAAAAGATGTGGAAAAGATGAGTGGGCGCGGCCCACTTTTCTGTCCGGCAAACGATCGGGCAATCCATTTTCCCGCGCTTTTCAATGCCTTGCGCCGGGAAGACTCCGCACTACCTAAGCCTGGTTGTCCACCGGCCAAGCCGTGGCACTCGGGCTAACCCGCACTTCTCACCACGACTCTGGTGTGCCCGCGCAACTGCCCTGCCTGCCGGCAGGCAGGCCGCATCTCCTGCCCCCACCTCGTCCGTAGGTAGGAGCCGATTGGATCGGCGACCCCATGTGGCAGGTCGCCGAAGGGATTCGGCTCCTACGGTTGGGCCGGCCAGGATCTACGGTCAAGGGCACGGGCTCGCGACAATTTCTGGTGAGAAATGCGGGCTAGGAGGTGGTCCCGGGGGGCTACTGCGTTGGCCGCTACGAGCACTTCGATCGTGCCGGCGCATCGGCGGTAAATCTGGGCGACCTGGGAGTGGCCTGGATCCCACGTCCCTACCTGCACCTGAAGGCGGGCTACAGGTTCGCGTCGAACGAGGCCGTCAAGCGCTTCGTCGCGAGCGAGCGCAAGGCGATCGACTACATCACCCCGGGATGCGTCGACGATTCCGTGCGCGTCGTCCTACATCTGACAGCCCCGCGATAGAGGTGGCGCGGCGCGGGAGGACATGCCCCCCACCGTCAGGCTGCATGCAAGACGGTGTCGAGCTTTTCGATCAGTCGGTCGCGATTGAACGGCTTGATCAGAAAGTCGGCGGCGCCTGCCTTCAATCCCTTGATCACCGCCTCTCGGCTGGGGCGGCTGGTGCACAGGACGACAGGGACGCTCCGGGTCGAGGGATGAAGGTGGAGCTTGCGGCAGGCGTCGATCCCGTTGAGGTCGGACAGGTAGAGATCGAGCAGGATGCCATCCACCCGGTGGCTACGCAGGAACAGACCGGCCTCTCGCCAGCTCACCGCCTCGAAGATGGAGATGTCTGGACCTTCGAGGTAGCTGCGAATCATCGCACGCGTCGTGATGTCGTCATCGACCACCAGAAGGATGGTCTTGCCGCTCGCTCCGCGGTTTTGTGCCTCGGCGTCGAAGGCGATGGCTGGTTTGTTGGAGGGTGGCGGGGCTAGACCCGCGGCCGCACCGTCGGCGACGGGTTGCCCCATCGCCTTCGCCAAGAGCGCGGCGGTGGTTGCCTCCTCGCCGAGGCCTCCCTCGTTCGCCGTCTCGGCGACGTGCTCGGGTCGCGGTTCGGAACGATCGGCCTGCTCCACGGCGGGGGCGTTGCCCTGTATATCGGTCCCATCGGCGTGGAGGACCCGGTCGGGCGGTGCCTCGTCAGATGTCTCCTCGACCGGCATTGCCGCGCGCGCGCGGATCACTTCCGGGTCGGCCTGGAAACCGTCCTCGATCAGGGAGGGATGGAAGAGAAAGGCGACGGGACCCGCGTCTTGCCCCGCGATGTGGATGGTGGTGTCGAGGCAGTAGTAGTCACCGTGCTCGCGGATCGTGGCAAGTACCTCGCCCGGTGGGCCGTGGAACGAATCCCCCTTCTTGGTGTGGATCTTCGTGGCACTGAGGTTGTCGCGGATGGCCTCGTCGAGCTTGCCGATGAGAATGTTGCCGACCTCCTCGAAGGCATCGGCGTTGTCTGCATTGAACACCGGTGTAGTGAGGCGATCGGCGATCCCCGCGGGCGGTACCATCTCCAGCAGCGCACCGAGGACGACCACGCGCGGGAGATCGAATGCGACGTAGATGGTGCCCTCGTGCGGCTGGGTGACCGTCGCGGTGAGGACGGCGACGAACTCGTCCCCGAAGCGCTCGAGGGAGTGTTCGTCGAGTCCGCCGAGCTGTCCCGGCGTGAGGGTGATGTCCGTCGCCAGGAGATCTGCGAGACCGGCGCTAATCCGCTGGAGGAGATTTTCGGTGAAGGTGCGCAGGGCCCTGCTCATGACCTATCCGTGAACCGTCCCACCGCAAGGGTCGAGCGTCTTATCACAGGGCGGCCGGCGGCCGCCTGAAGGGCGGCGTCAACCGATCGGCTCCCGCGAGACCATTTCCACGTAGAATGGATCGCCATTGGTATGGAACGCCGTAAGCCGCCAGCGCTCGTAGTACTCCGGCACATGCAAGCGATAATCGCCTTCGCGGAGGATGACCGGGATCGAGAGCTGTACCTCGTTGCCTCCCTTACAGATGAGATTCTTGAGCTGGCCGGCGATCATGTTCGCGATCTCGCCCATCGCGTCGTCCACTTCCTCGCTGTCCGGGTCGAGGCCGTCTTCCATGAGCATCGCCTCGGCGAGCTGAGTCGCGACGGATCTACCGCAGATGAAGACGACGGTCCCTTCATGTTCACCGGCGTAGCCAACGATCGCCGCAATGCCGGCGTTCTTCAACGGTCGATCGGCGCGTTCGAGGGCATGCAGGCTGGGCTCGATGCCGAGCATCGACTGAAAGATCCCGTGCACGGCGTCGTGGATCGCGGCGGTTGTCATGGCGGGCATTGCGTCTCCCCTTTTTGAATGAGATGTCGGTCGCAGCGCGAAGCCCGACTTTCCATCACGCCATGACCGGTGCCAGTTGTTTCTCGAGGTCCTCCGCAGTGAACGGCTTCTTCACGTAGCCATTGGCGCCGCTGGCGAGGGCCTCGGACACCTTCGCGTCACCGCCTTCGGTGGTGATCATGATGATGCGGATGTGGGCGAAGGCCGGATTGCCGCGCACGGCCTGCACCAGTCCCAGGCCATCCATGTTGGGCATGTTCCAGTCGGACAGGATGAGACCCACCGGGTGGTCCGCGAGGATCGCCAGGGCCTCTTGGCCGTCGCCGGCCTGATGGACCTCGCCGACAGCCAGACCCGTCTGTTTCAGGTTGCGGAGGACGATTTTGCGCATGGTCGAGGAGTCGTCGACGATGAGAATGTTGATGGCCATCACACTTCCTTTCAGTAAACGATCCGTGACGCGGTGAGGAGGTCCGTGGAGGTAGTTTGACGATGATGTGGTGCCGCTCGGCTTGCGGCACTCCGATGGTTCACGCTGGCACGAACTCCGCGACCAAGGTGCGGACCTGCACGGCCCAGTCATGGGGGAGGTCGAGTGACGCCAGGTCAGCGGGAATGGCCAGGGCGTCCGCGAGACCAGGGGTTTGCTGGCAGTGAGTCAAGAGATCGAACTCGTGGTTCTGTTCCCGTTCGAGGATGCCGAGACCCGCGGCCGATGCACATTGATCCGCCACGTGTATCAGCCCCACCAACGCGTCGCTCCCCAACGGTGAGTGATGGTGACGGATGGTTGCGATGATCCCGTCGGGAAAGTCCCACTTTCGCGCGAGGCTTGCACCGACGATCATGTGGTGGGTCTGTAGCTCGCGTACCTCGACATCAACGTTCCAGTGTCCGATGGTATTCAACTGTTCCACCACGCGCCGCATCGGCACCGGGAGACAGCGTGCCGCGACGATCAATCCGAGATCGTGCATCAGGGCGGCGACGTAGGCGTTGGTCGGCCGTGGAAAACCGAGCCGTACCGCAAGCTCTCGGGCGATAAAGGCGGTGGCAAAGCTGTGCTCCCAGATCTTGAGGATCAGCGGACCACCCGGCCCTTTGCCGAAGAGCTGTGGCATCACGACGGAGAGAATGATCTCTTCCAGGCGCGCGCTGCCGAGCAGGGCGATGGCGTGGGACAGGGACCGCACCTCGGTAGACAGGGCGAAGAAGGAGGAGTTGACGAGATGCAGGGCACGGGCCGTGAGCCCAACGTCCGCGAGCATTAGATCTGCGACACGCTGCGCGTTGGACTGCGAGTTGTGCAGCTCGTCGAGACATCTGCTGACCACGGATGGCAGGCTCTGCAGCTCGTCGAGCTCCGCGCGGAGGGCGAGGGGAAGCGCGTCGATGGTCTCTGTGGGCATGGCTGGGGAGCGTGATGTGGACGGGTAGCGTAGCGCGTGGGCCGACGACCTCATCGCTGGCACGCGACCGGTGCCTACACCTTCGGTAGAAGGGACCGTCGTCTTGATAGAACGGCGGGGGCGAGCGGTTCCGGATCCTTAGCCTGCATCGCTCACGAAGGAGCGTCGCACGCCGGCGCGAATTGTCATCCGCGCCGCCCTGTAAGGCCGCGTCCAGCGGCAACCTTGGGGGGTCTTCTTCGGAGAGGTGACCCGAAAGACGAGGAGAGGGGTGCGAGAGGGCAGCTTCATGGCGAGAACCGCGGTGTGCGGGGCGAGTTGACACCCCGTCGGTGGAGACCGAGCATCGCCATCCCATGGCGACGGGAAAGATCATCGGTGCCGCTTATCTCGTGGAGCTCGCCGCCGATCGACAGCCTCCCGCTCCCACGGATGGCTCGCTGGTGGCGATCGCGGCCGCCTGCCCTCCTGCCGGGGCGATCCCGTTTGCCTCGATCGTCGCCTGGGTATGTATAGATCCCGGTGTAGGTGGTGGGGACGAGCCCCGCTTCCAGTCGGACGTGGACCTGCGCCCCTATTTCCACACCGGCGATCCCGTGGAGATCGATCCTTACCAAGGCTTGATCCGACATCTGCGGGAGGGCTACGCGTTTCCGGTTCGGGTCGTGCGCTGACGTCGCGGTCTACAGGGCGCGCGCCAGCCGCACGGCCACCGCTGGTCAAGCGAGCGTCGCAGCGCCAGGCACACCCGACTGCGTCGCTGCGCGTGGGCTCAAGAATCGATCTTGCACGTCGATAAAGAATGCACCATGGCCCGGAAGGCGGATGCCTTCGGGGATTTCATCTGTGCTCTCTTGCGAGGCGACGACAATGGCATCGATCTTGGCCGTGGACGACTCTCCCTCCGTGCGGCTGATGTTGGAACGCACCTTGACCGATGCGGGATACGAAGTGACGACGGCGGTGGATGGTGAGGACGCTCTGGGCAAGGCGAAGAGCGCACAGTTCAATGCCGTGTTGACCGACATCAATATGCCGCGGATGGATGGCTTCGGGCTCATCACCGAGTTACGCAAGCTCAAGAGTTATCGCTTTACGCCCATCCTCACGGTTACCACCGAATCCAGCCGAGAGCAGAAGCTGCGCGGTAAAGAGGCGGGAGCCACCGGCTGGATCGTCAAACCATTCGAGCCTCATCAGCTCCTTGCCGTTCTCACCAAGGTCCTCGGCTAGCCCGCATTTCTCACCATGAATCTGCTCCGACCGCGCAACCCCCCGCATCTCCTGGCCGGGTCCTCGTCCGAGTCCTCGACAGGGGTAGGAGCCGGTTTCACCGGCGATCCGCGCAACAGGCCCTTCGGGCCTGGGTCGCCGAAGGCGATTCGGCTCCTACCGCGGGCCGGCCAGAATCTACTGGCGTTTACACGGTCTCGCCACGATCCCCGGTGAGAAATGCGGGCTAGGCGACACGAAGGGAACGCTGCGTGGCGTTATCGTTTGTCGCCTGGCTCCAAGGCATGTTTGCCCACCGCTGATCCTTGCAACGGGTGAGTCATGAAGCGAACGAAAAGAGGCGACCTGAACCTGCCCCGCTGCCTCACTGTCGAAAAGGCGGAGGGGTTGCATAAGGATCTCACGGCCGCGAGCGAGGACGGGGGCGACCTCATCTTCCTCGGTGACAAGGTCGAGGCGGTGGATGTGGCGGGCCTGCAGCTACTGGCCGCCACCCGGGCATCCGCTCGTGCATGTGGGAAGCCATTTGCGATTGACCGGCCGAGCCGGGCGCTGATCGAGGCGGCGCGCCTGACTGGCCTCGGTGACCTGTTCGAATCGAAGGGTCCGGAGGAGAGTCGATGAGTGAGGGGGATATCTACCGCGAGACCTTTATCACCGAGGCCCAGGATCTCACCGAGAGCCTCGAGATGGACCTCGTCGAGTTGGAGGAGAAGCGCCACGACCATGAGTTGATCAACCGCATCTTCCGCGCTGCGCACACGATGAAGTCGTCGGCGGCGATGTTTGGTTTTCCACAGATCGCCAGCCTTACCCACTCCATGGAGGGAGTCCTAGACCGCGTGCGGGACGGCGTCTTGGCAATCGATGCGGAGATCGTCAGCCTGCTGCTCGACTCCCTCGACGTGCTGCGCCGGATGGTGAACGAGGCGACGGATGGGACTGAACGTGACCATAGCGAGACCTTGACCCCCTTATGTCACCGGCTGCAGGTGGTCGCCGCCGGCGAAGGGGCAAAGCCTCAACCCTCGCCGGGAGTCACGGGACCCGCCGGCGATGATGCGGCCGCAGCGATGCCGGAGGGCGCTTCGCTCTACTCCATCCATATCGGGCTCAATCCGGACGTCTTCTTTCAAGGTGCCAATCCCGTTCTGCTGCTCGACGAGCTGTCGACCTTAGGTGAGCTGACCGAGGTCCGCTGTGATCTCCGCCAGTTGCCGAGCCTAGAGGAGATCGATCCGGTCACCCTGTACGTCTCCTGGGACGTGGTCCTGCAGTCGAGTCGTGCCCTGGAGGAGATCGAGGACGTGTTCCTCTTCCATTGGGATGACGGGGATATCCGCATCGCACGTGACCCGCAGGATGGAACGCGTGCCACCGGCGTGGCGGAGCCCCAGTGCACCGAGGGGGCCCCGCGAGCAACGGCAGCGAAACCTTTTTCTGCCAATGCAACACCTCTATCACCGGCAACCATGACCCCTCTGGTCACCACGCCGGTCGCGCAACCGGCAAGCATGCCAGGTACCGTACAGCAGCCACGTGGCGAGCGACGGCACATGGCTGGGGAGGATGGTGCCATGGCGGAAGATGACCCGCCGTCCGAGGTCACGGGGCTGGAGGGTCTAGCATCGGTCGCGGCAGAGGATGTCGAGATCCTGCGCGATTTTTGCAACGAGACCAGCGAGAGCCTGCAGGAGGTCGAGGAGAAGATCCTCACCCTCGAAGAAAACCCGACGGATGTCGAGATCATCCATGCCCTGTTTCGCACCTTCCACTCCATGAAAGGCTCGGCGGGCTTTCTGGAGTTGTCGGCACTGGGCAGGCTCGCCCATGAGACCGAGAACCTGCTCGACAAGGCGCGCAACGGCGAGCTGCTGTTGGACGGTGTATCGATCGGTCTGTTGCTGCACTCGATCGACCTGGCGCGCATGCTGAACAGCAACCTGGTGTTGTTTCTCGACGGCGATTGTCGGGTCGATTTCGCGAAGGTGCACCGCCTGCCCGTCGCAGCCCAGGTCGCGGCGATCAAACAGTTTCTCAGCAGCAGATCCAAGACGGCTCCAGCCGCCGCGCCGGCGCCGACGCGGGTGACCCTGCCCAAGCACCTGGGTGAGCTCCTCGTAGAACGAGGACATGCGGCGCCGATGGACATCGGCGACGCCATCGCCGAACAACTTTCGGGCACGGAGGCACCCCTCGGTCGAATCCTGGTGGATAAGGGGAGGGTCGAGCCTGCCCAGGTCAACGAGGCCCTCAAGGCCCAGCACCTACAGAGGCGAGAGGCGGCCGCGCAGAAGACGGTCTCTGCGATCCGTGTCGACACCGAGCGCCTCGACACGTTGATGAATCTGGTCGGGGAGATCGTCATCGCCCAGAGCCAGGCGATGAAGATCTCGACCGGCTTCGACGACGAGGAGGGCGAGCGCCTGCAAGCTTCGCTCTACGAGGTGGAACGGCTTTCCCGCGAGCTGCAAGACCAGGTGATGGCCGTGCGCATGATGCCGATCGGCCCCACCTTCAAACAGTTCGCACGGTTTGTACGGGATACCGCGCGCGAGCTCGGCAAGCAGGTCGAGTTCGTGATCACGGGTGAGGACACCGAGCTCGACAAGACGGTGATCGAGCAGATCGGCGACCCCCTCAAGCATCTGATCCGCAACGCTCTGGACCATGGACTGGAGACCGCCGTGGAGCGGCGTGCCGCAGGCAAACCCGAGAAGGGAACGTTAGCGCTCCGCGCCGGCCATCAGGGTGGTAGCGTGGTGATCGAGGTGATCGACGATGGACGGGGCATCCCGCGCGCCAAGGTCCTGGCAAAGGCGATTGCCAAGGGACTGATCACCGACGATCAAGACTTGCCCGATAATCAGATCCTGCGTCTGATCTTTCACCCTGGTTTCTCCACTGCGGAGCAGGTATCCAGCCTGTCGGGGCGGGGCGTCGGGATGGACGTGGTGAAGCGCAATGTGGAGTCGCTGCGCGGCACGGTCGACGTAGAATCGGAGGAGGGTAAAGGATCCGTGTTGCGGATCCGATTGCCCCTGACCCTGGCGATCATCGAGGGGATGGTGGTGAGCGTCTCGGGACAGCCGTACATCCTGCCGGTGCTGTCGATCGTGGAATCGATCCGGCCCCGCGCCCAGGACATCAAACACGTCAGCGGCCAGGGCGAGGTGCTCTTCTTCCGCGACGAGTACTTGCCCCTCTACCGGTTGTATGAATGGCTGGATCACGACCCGGTGGTGACCGATCCCGCCCGGGGCATCGTGTTGGTGGTCGAGGATAGCGCCGGCCGCCGAGCCTTGATGGCAGACGACCTGCTCGGGCAGCAGCAGGTCGTGATCAAGAACCTCGAAGACAACTTCACCAAGCTGAAGGGGATCAGTGGTGCCACGATCCTAGCCGAAGGAAACGTCGCCCTAATCCTGGACATCGTCGGGTTGTATTACCACCGCCAGATGATCAAGGAGAAGGCGGCATGAATGTTGTCTGTGCGCCTACCGCCGAGCTCTCCGTCCGGGACTTTAATCGTATCCGCGAACACTTGCACCGGTGGACTGGGGTACGTTTCGAGGACAAGAAGCTCACCCTATTTCGCTCGCGGCTCGCCAAACGGCTCCGCATCCTCGGCATCAAGAGCTACACCCAGTATGCAGACTTCTTGATCAAGCACGATCCGGATCATACGGAGCTCGGGATAGCCCTCAACCTGGTGACGACCAATCTCACGAGCTTTTTTCGTGAGGCGCACCACTTCGATTACCTCACACAGACGGCCATTCCGGAAATCCTCGCCACCGCGCGACGCGAACGTACCATCCACCTCTGGTCTTCGGCCTGCTCGACGGGGGCCGAGCCATATACCTTGGCGATCGTCCTGCGGGAGGCCCTCGCGGGTCATGCCGGTTGGCAGGTGGAGATTCTCGGTTCCGACATCAACACGGAGGTGCTGGCCCACGCCGAGCGCGGGATCTATTCCGCGGAGGAAGTGCGTGGCGTTCCCGATAACTTGCTGCGGCGCCATTTTCAGCGTGGCACCGGGACCCACGCCGGAGAATATCGTGTGCGCCCAGATACGCGGCAAATGGTGCGCTTCCGCCAGATCAACCTCCTGCGGCCGTGGCCGCAATTCGCCGCGCCATTCGACTGCATCTTCTGCCGCAACGTGCTCATTTACTTTTCACCGGAAGACCAGCGGAACGTCGTCACCGCCTTTGCCGGCACGCTGCGTCCGGGCGGCATCCTGATGCTTGGTCACTCGGAGAACGTGCCCACCGGAGTCGAGCTGTTCGAGCGCTTACCAAAGACGGTCTTTCGCCGGAAGGCGCCGGCCGGTTGATGCTCGGGCCTGCCACGTAGAGGAGAATGCCATGCCGTCCCACGGAGCTACGCACGATGCCGCCCCGGTCCTCGCGGGCATGATGGGCGAGGAAGAGAACGACGCCGTCTTCGACATCATCAATTTTTCCGCCCAGGGCGCGTCGCGCCAGTACCTCACGTTCACCCTGGGAGGGGAGCGGTACGGCTTGGAGATCCTGCGTGTGCAGGAAATCATCGGGCGAACCGACCTCACGCCGCTGCCGAACATGCCGGCCCATATCCGGGGGGTGATCAACTTGCGCGGTACGGTGGTGCCGGTAGTCGACCTGCGGTCGCGTTTCGCCATGAAACAGCGGGACTACGACAAGTTAACCGTAATCATCGTCGTGAACGTCGCGTCGACCACCATCGGCATGGTGGTGGACACGGTGGCGGATGTGATGGGAATCCCGGAGGAAGCGATCCAGGAGACACCGTCGTTTGCCGCCAGTCAAAAGATCGCCAGCGATTACATCGCCCACATCGCCAAAGTCGGCAATACGATGATCGTCCTCTTGGATGCCGACCGAGTGCTCGACATTCCGGGCGTAGCTGACATGGCGGCGGGGGCCGCAGCCTGAGGGGGCAAGAGCGCGACGTGATCCAGGTGATGATCATCGACGACTCGGCGGCGATTCGTGCGCAGTACCAGGCCATCCTGGCTGCCGAGCCGGATATCCAGGTCGTGGCCGTAGCGGAGGATGCGTACATTGCGCGCCGGCTTCTCGATCAGGTCCATCCCGACGTCATCACCCTGGACGTCGAGATGCCGCGGATGGATGGCATCACCTTCTTGCGCAAGTTGATGGCAGGACGGCCGATGCCCGTGGTGATGGCATCGTCATTGACCCAGAAGGGCGCCGAGACCTCTCTCGCAGCGCTGCGCCTCGGGGCGGTGGGAATCATCGCTAAACCGACTCCCGATCATCCCTGGTCCCTGGAAGAGTTCGCCATCGATCTCGTCAATGAGGTACGAGCCGCCGCTCACGCCAGAGTGGGTCGCCGCCAGCCGGCGGTGCCGCAGGGACCCCGTCTCACAGTCACGCCCCGCCCTGCCGGGCAGCGAGCGCTGTGTCCCGTGCTGATCGGGGCATCCACCGGCGGCACCGAGGCCTTGTATGCGGTGCTGTCTCGTTTGCCGGAGGACGCACCACCCATCGCCATCGTGCAACACATGCCCCCCGGTTTCACCGCGTCCTTTGCCCAGCGCCTCGATCGCATCTGCGGGCCCCACATCCACGAGGCGCAGGACGGTGACCGGCTCGCCCCAGGGCACGTCCTGATCGCGCCGGGCGGCCTCCACATGGAGGTGACCGGCAGTCGTGCTCAACCTCGGGTGCGTCTGATTGCAGGGGAGCGGGTGAACCGGCACTGCCCGTCGGTCGACGTTCTGTTTTACTCGGGAGCGAAGGTCCTCGGCAGCCACGCCGTGGGGATCCTGCTGACCGGCATGGGGGCCGATGGCGCCGCAGGGATGAAGGCGATGTTCGCTGCCGGTGCCTTTACCATCGCCCAGGACAAGGAGAGCAGCGTGGTCTATGGAATGCCTCATGCGGCCATGGCGCTCGGCGCCGTCTCCCGGCAGCTATCCCTGGAGCGGATACCGCACATGCTCCTCAAGGCGGCGTCCGGCAGCGAGAAGGCAGCCGCCGTGTAACTTTCCTCACCCGGTCCGGCAAGGGCACCTCGTTACGCATAGGTTTGCCCTGCCGAAGAGGCCCCTGATGGAGTTCCGTTACAGCACCACGTTCAAGCGTGAAGCGTGCGTGATCATGGCCGGTGAGTATCACGTGGGCTTCGGGGACCGGTTGATCGAGACGGTTCTCGGCTCTTGTGTGGCCGTCTGCCTATGGGACCAGACGAACCGCATCGGCGGCATGAACCATTTCATGCTGCCGGGCGAGGACACCTCCCTGGAAAACGTCTCCGGCCGTTACGGCCTGTATTCCATGGAACTGTTGATCAACGACATGATGCACCGTGGCTCACGACGCTCGCTGCTCGCCGCCAAGGTCTTCGGCGCCGGCAGCGTGATGGCCGGTGTGGCGAAGGAACGGTCCGTCTCGACGGCCAACGAGAAATTCGTCCTGCAGCTACTGGGCAACGAGGGGATACCGATTGCCTGCGCCGACCTGGGCGGGGAAAGCGGTCGGCGGATCGCCTTCTTCCTCGACACGGGCAAGGTCAAGGTGCGGCGCCTCGGCCAGTCCGAGGTGGGACGGGTGCAAGCCGAGGAAAACCGCTACCGCATGAAGCAGGTCCAGGCGATCAAGGCCCCGCGTGAGATGGAGGTAGAGATCTTCTAAATGTACTTCGCCGGAAATCTGGTGCCGTATGGGCAGGCCACTTCCGTTCACGACACTTTCCATCCGGGAAAGGTAGTGCGTTAGATGAGCGAGACCATCGACGTCCTGATCATCGACGACTCCGCCCCCACTCGGGATGGGCTGCGTATCATCCTGGATGGCGCGCCGGGGATTCGTGTGGTGGGCGAGGCGGCCGATCCCCTGGTGGCGCGCAAGCTGCTCGATCGCCTCACGCCGGATGTCATCACCCTCGACCTCCTCATGCCGCGCATGGACGGCTTGACCTTCCTGCGCAAGCTCATGGCGGGTCGGCCCATGCCGGTCGTGGTGGTCTCGACGCTCACGCAGGAAGACGCCGATCTTTGTTTGGAGGCGTTGCAGGTCGGTGCCGTCGGGGTAATCGACAAGGTCACGATCCCGCACCCGCGATTGATGCAAGAATTCGCACGGGTGCTGGTCGAGCATGTACGCGCCGCTGCCAGCAGTCGCGTCGGCCAGCGCCGCGGCGGAGGGCGTAGTACCGCGGCGCCGATCGATCATCACGGCGGCGCTCGGGGGACGAGTCTCCCCGTGATGATCGGTGCCTCGACTGGGGGTACGGAGGCCATCCAAGAGATTCTCGCGCGGTTGCCCAACGATGCGCCGCCGATCGTCGCCGTGCAGCACATGCCCAAGGGGTTTACTAAGTCGTTCGCGGCGCGGCTGGATAAGACGACGAGGCTGACGGTCCGGGAGGCAACGGACGGGGACCCGCTGCGCCCTGGTGAGGTGTTGATCGCGCCCGGCCACGCCCACCTCGAGATCACCGGCACGGCCGACAAGCCGCGGGTCAGGATCGTGGACAGTCCACGGGTGAACCACCACAGACCTTCGGTGGACGTCCTGTTTCACTCGGCCGTGCGGGTCTTCGGCGGGAACGCGGTCGGTATCCTGCTGACGGGGATGGGCACCGACGGTGCCGCCGGCCTCAAGGCGATGGCATCGGCCGGAGCGGCGACGATCGGACAAGACGAGCAAACCTGTGTCGTCTACGGCATGCCCGC
>DASWHD010000017.1:0-11010 GCA_036393335.1 bacterium | reverse complement strand
GTGTTCATGGAGATCGGGGCGGATGGGATGCCACATCGGGTCGAGGATGAAGTCGATGCCTTCCCGGCGGGCGAGCTTGGCTGAGGTGATCGTCATCCGGGTGAAACGCTTTCCCTCGGCGTGGTGCTCTCGCTCCCGGCGTTCGGGGTCATCGGTCGTACCCCGGTACACCACGCGGTGTCCATCCTTGAGGTCGTAGGTCACTGTGTCTCGTGGTGTATGTGCCATGACGTCGGTTCCTTCTATTGAGTAGGGTGCGGCTTCATCGCAAACGGATGTGCGTCCATTCGCAGTTCATCCGCGTCCATACGCGGCCAAAAAAAATCCCCCGTGGCCGCCGCGGTGATCGGCGGGGGCCACGGGGTCGTCCCCCCCGGGACTAGCCCGCACTTCTCACTAGGGATCGTCGCGAGCCGGTGCAAACGGCCGTAGATTCTGGCTGACCCGTGGTAGGAGCCGAATCCCTTCGGCGATCCAGGCCCTTCGGGCCTGCCGCGGCCACCGGCCGCGGGTCGCCGGTGTAACCGGCTCCTACCCTCGTCGAGGTGGGCCAGGAGATGGGGGCAGTTGCGCGGGCACAGCAGATTCATGGTGAGAAATGCGGGCTAAACGGCGAGCTTGTACTCGGCGGTGACCACCTGGTTCTGGTCGATCTCCAGCCGGCCGTCGTTACCTATGATCACGTGGTACCAAGGCAGGGGCCGAGGGGCCGGCCCGGCGACCTTGGTGCCGAGGGTATTGAACTTGCTGCCGTGGCACGGGCACTCGAACCGCTCGGTCTTCTGAATCCACTTCGGGGTGCACCCCATATGGGTACAGATCGCCGAAATCACCCGGAGCTCGTTGGGAGCAAGGCCATAAACGCCACGCAGCACGAAGACGCGTTTGTCGGCGATGAAGTTGACCCCTTCCGGATACTCCTCCGGCTTACCGACTTTGTACTTCTTCGGCGGCTCATAGAGGATGTTTGGCCACATGTAGCGGAAGGAGCTGACCAGTGCCGCCGCGAAGGTGCCGGCGGTCGCGACACCCCCCACCAGGGTGAAGAAATCCCGGCGCGAGAACTGGTCGTAACTAAACTCGGACTCGACGGGCAACTCAGACATTGAGCGCGATCTCCTTCTCCTCGAATCTCTCCATGGTGATGGCGTCGGTGGGGCAGCGGCGCACGCATAGATCGCAACGCACGCAACGGGTGTCGTCCTTGATGATGGCGGCACCATGGGGGATTTCCTCCCCCTCATAGCGTTTGCTCAGCAGCAGATCCATGTCCGAGCCTGCACTGCCCCGGGCGATCTGGTTCACGTCGATGATCGATAGACATTGCTCCGGACAGACGTCGATGCAGCCGCCGCACAAGATGCATGTTTGGGAGGAGAAGATAGTGTTGAAGTTGCAGCGCAGGCACCGATTGCCCTCTTGCCGCGCCTGCTGCTCGGTGTAGACCCGCTCCACCTCTTTCCAGTTCTTGCGATCGTCGAGGGAGATGGTCAGGGGATCGACGCGCGGCAAGTAGTCGTAGTCCTCGGCCATCGCGAAATCGTGCGGGCGCTTTGCATCGAGGTCGATGATCGGGCTCATGTGATGGTTGGCGACCTCGGTGGAGCTCCACAGCTTCAGGATCCGCGGCCGCCCCTGGATCAGCTCGTCGATGCCGCGGGCGGCGCGGCTGCCTTCGGCCACCGCATCGATGACCAGGCGTGGCCCGAACGCGGCGTCCCCCCCGCAGAAGATCCTGGGGTTGGTGGTCTGCATGGTCTTCGGGTCGGTCTCGATATTCCCCCGCCGCCCCACCTTCACCCCGTCCTCGTCCTTCAGGAAACCGGTGTCGATCCCCTGTCCGATGGTGATGATGCACGTGTCACACTCGAAGACCTTCTCGCTGCCCTCGACATATTGCGGGTTGAAGCGCCCGGTCGCGTCGAAGATCGCGGAGATCTGCTTCATCTTCACCCCGGTGAGGCGGCCGTTCTCGCCGACGAACTCCAGGGGGCCCCAGCTATTGAAGAGGGTGGCCCCCTCTTCCAGGGCCTCCTCCAGCTCCCACTCGAAGGCGAGCATCTTGTCCCGCGCCTCCAGGCAGGTGATCTTCACTTCTTTGACGTCCGGTCGCACGCGGATAGAAGTGCGCGCCGCATCCATGGCCACGTTGCCGCCGCCGATGATCAGCACCCGCTCCCCCATGTCCTCGATGGGTTGGTAGAGGGCCGCCGCGCGCAGGAACGGCACGCCCACGTGGATGCCTTTGAGATCGCGGCCCGGCAAGGGCAGGTCGCGACCGATGTGGGCCCCGATACCGAGGAAGATCGCCTCGCATCCCTCGTCGAACAGGCCTTGGAGCGTGAAGTCCTTCCCGCACTCCTGGCCGTAGTGGAACTTCACCCCCAGGCGTTCCACTGCGGCCACCTCGTTCTTGATCAGCTCACGCGGCAGGCGGTACTCGGGGATCCCGACCCAGAGCATGCCGCCGGGCACCTCGAGCTTCTCGTAGATGTGGCACTCGTAACCGAGCCGGGCGAGATCATGACCGCAGGTGACCCCTGCGGCGCCGGCGCCGACGATCGCCACCTTGTGACCATTGGGCGTCGGGGTGACGCTCCCGGGGGCGGTGGAAAAGGACAGGGTCTTGTCGAGATTGCGGGTGATCTCGACGCCGTATTTCTCGGTGACGTAGCGCTTCAACGCACGAATCGAGATCGGCCGCTCCGAGACCACCCCCTTGCGGCACGCCTGCTCACACGGGTGGGAGCAGGTACGACCACACACCGAGGCAAAGACATTGGGACCACGCGCCACCGCGTAGGCCCGCTCGAAGTCGCCCTCCGCGATCGCCTGGACGTACTCCCCCGCGCGGGTGTTCACCGGGCAGCCGGACGAACAACTGAAGTTACTGAAGAGGTATTCCTGATCTACGATCTGGAGATCAAACTTCCGCTGGTTGAAGGCCAAGTTCATCGACGTCTCCGCGCTCGTGAGCGAGGGTGTTTCGCTGACAAAACCTCTCAAACTAAAGGAGATTTCTCTGCAAAAAGGCGCGGGAAGCTATCATCTAGCGCTCCCGCGGTCAACGACGAATACCCGCTTGCTCGGGGGTTAGCATAGCCGCGGCAACCTAGTCCTTGCCGCCCAACAACGCCACGCCGGAGTTTGTAAAGCCAAGATAGCGACTTGCGATACGGTCCGGCGCCGCGCGGCAGGCCGCCAGCGGAGGGAGGCGATGCCGTCTCCAGGGACGGTGTAGTAGTGTTGGCAGTCGTCGTCCGTCCGAACCCCGCGCCATGTTACCGCTCTTCTACCTCGCCCTGACCACCTATTTCATAGGCACGGTCTTCAGCCTCCTCTATTTCAGCCGCGGGGGGCATGCCCTCGGGCGAATTTACCTCGCGGCGGTGATCATCGGTTTCGCCACCCATACCGTCCTGTTGGGGACGATCTGGGTCCGTACCGGCCATTTCCCCACGGCCACCCACGGCGGGAGCATGGTGTTCTTCTCCTGGGTGATCATCACCCTCCTGGCGGGACTGGAGGCGCGCTACCGGTTGCCGGTGGTGGGGAGCTTCGTCCTGCCCATCGCCTTCATCCCGATGCTGTACGCGGCCTTCCTGGGCCAGGAGAGCAGCCAGGCACCGGCGATCCTGAAAAGCGGCTGGTTCCTCGCCCACACCAGTTTTGCCTTCCTCGCCGACGCCGCGTTCGTGATCGCGTTTGCCGTGGGTTGGATGTACCTGCTGCAAGAACGCGAAGTGAAGTCCCATCACCCGGGCGCGAGCTTCCGGCGCCTGCCGCCCCTCGCCACCCTCGACGAGATCAACTTCCAGGCCATCGCCATCGGCTTTCCCCTCCTCACCCTGGGAATCCTGACCGGCGCCATCTGGGCCGAGGTGGTATATGGCAGGTTGCCGTTCGACGCGAAGATCGCCTGGTCGTGCGGCACCTGGCTGATCTACGGCCTGATCCTGAACATGCGCCAGGCCTTCGGCTGGCGGGGCCGTAAGGCGGCCCAGCTTTCCATCGCCGGGTTCGCCCTCGCGATGTTCAGCTACATCATCGTCAACATCTTCTTCACCGGCTTCCATAGCTTCCAGTTCTTCAACGCACTGAAGCCGCCGGGTGCATAAATGGCGCTGCAGCTCATCACCGTCGGCCTGTCGCACAAGACCGCGCCGGTGGCGCTGCGGGAGCAGCTCGCCATTCCGCAGGACCGGGTGTGCGATCTGGTCCGTGGCCTCCACGACGGCGCCAACCTCCCCGAGTGTCTGCTCCTATCCACCTGCAACCGGGTCGAGGCATACGCCTCGGTGGAGGATGCAGAGAACGGCCGCGACTCGCTGATGCGGTTCTTTACCCGGCAGACCAACGGCACGGACGTGATCCCTCACCTCTATCACCACCACGGACGCCAGGCCGTGGTGCACCTCTTCCGGGTCGCGTCGAGCCTCGACTCCATGGTGGTGGGTGAGCCACAGATCCTCGGCCAGCTCAAGGACGCCTTTGCCCGCGCCCGCGCCGCGGGGGCTACCGGCTCGGTCCTGCACCACGCACTGGAGCGCGCCCTGTCGACCGCCAAGCGGGTGCGGACCGAGACGGCCATCGCCCGCAGCGCCGTGTCCATTAGCTACGCCGCCGTGGAGCTGGCCAAGAAGATCTTCGGCAGCCTCGAAGACAAGACGGTGATGCTCATCGGCGCCGGGGAGATGGCGGAGCTGGCGGCGCAACACCTCCTCGGCGCCGGGGCGCACAAGATCCTGGTGACCAACCGTACCTACGGCCGGGCGGTACAGCTCGCCGAGCGGTTCCAGGGATCGGCCATCCGCTACGAGGACTATCGCGACTCCCTGATTCGCACCGACATCGTCATCGCCTCCACCGCCGCCACGGACTATGTCCTCACCCGCCAGGACATGACCCGGGTGATGCACGATCGCCGCCACCAGCCGGTGTTCTTCATCGATATCGCCGTGCCGCGTAACCTCGACCCGGAGATCGAACGCCTCGACAACTGCTACCTGTACGACATCGACGACTTGCAGTCGGTGGTCGACACGAACAAGGAAGAGCGGCAGCGGGAGACCGAGCGGGCCCACGAGATCATCGACCGGGAGGTCGCCGCCTTCGAGGCATGGCTGCGAGGCCGTGCCGCCGCCCCCCTGATCGTCGCCCTGCGGGAGCATGGGGAGCGCTTCCGCGAGCAGGAGGTTGCCAAGGCGCTGGCGCGGCTGCCCGACCTGACCGACGAGCAGCGCCAGGCGGTGGAGTGCCTCGCCCGCTCCCTCACCAACAAGTTCCTGCACGAACCCACCGTCGCCCTCAAGCACGCCACCCGTGGTGGTGACCAGACCGCCATCTCCATCATCCGTAGGATGTTCGGCATTTCATAGGGAGGGGTTAGCCCGCATTTCTCACCATGAATTGGCTACGACCACGCAACCGCCCGCATCTCCTGACCGTGTCCTCGTCGTGGGTAGGAGCCGGTTTCACCGGCGACCCGCGCCGCCCGGCGCGGCCGGCCCTCTCGGGCCGGAATCGCCGACCTGCCTGCCGGCAGGCAGGAGGGATTCGGCTCCTACCGCGGGCCAGCCAGGATCTACCGCCATTGACACGGGCTCGCGACGACTCGTGGTGAGAAATGCGGGCTAGCCACCAACCTCACAGGATTCCTCATGCCTGAAACCAAGCTCACCATCGGCACCCGCGGCTCGCAGCTCGCCCTGTGGCAGGCGAACTGGGTCCAGGCGCGGCTCGAGTCGACCCATCCGGGTCTGCACGTGGAGCTGCGGATCATCAAGACCACCGGGGACAAGATCACCGACGTGCCCCTGGCGCAGGTCGGGGGCAAGGGGTTGTTCGTGAAAGAGATCGAGGAGGCGCTCCTCGACGGCCGTGTCGACCTGGCGGTGCATTCGATGAAGGACGTCCCCACCGTCTTCCCCGAGGGTCTGGGGCTCGTGGCTACTAGTGAGCGCGAGGACCCCCGCGATGCCCTGCTGTCGCACTCCGCCACCGCGATTCACGACCTCTCGCAGGGGGCGCGGGTCGGCACCGCCAGCCTGCGCCGCCAGGCGCAGCTCCTGCGGGCGCGGCCCGACCTGCAGATCGTGCCCCTGCGCGGCAACCTCGACACCCGCCTGCGCAAGCTCGCCGAGGGGGAATTCGAGGCCATCCTCCTCGCCAATGCCGGCCTGCGGCGCCTAGGCTGGGCCCTGGACATCGCCCACCCGATCCCGATCGAGGAGATGGTGCCGGCGATCGGCCAGGGTGCCCTCGGGCTGGAGACCCGCCTCGACGATGCCATGACCCGGGCGCACGTCGCCTTCCTCAACCATCCGGATAGCGCCGACGCGGTCACGGCGGAGCGCGCGCTCCTCGCCCGCCTGGAGGGCGGCTGCCAGGTGCCTATCGCCGCCCACGCGACCATCGACGGTGACCGTCTGACCCTCCGCGGGTTGGTGGCGGACGAGACCGGAGCCCGCTTCGTTACCGCCTGCGAGGAGGGGCCGCGTGACGCGGCGGAGATCCTCGGCCGGGAGGTCGCGGAAGACCTCCTGGCGAACGGCGCGGATGCCATCCTCGCGGACTTCTACGACCGCGGCGCGTGACCCGCGGCGCCGGTAGCCCGCATGGCTAATTCCGCCACACCGCGCCCCGGGGCCTCGCGGCCGGTGGTGGTGGTGACCCGGCCGGGTCCCAAGACCCGGGACCTCATGGCCGGGCTGGAAGCCCTGGGGGCGGAGGTGATCCCGTACCCGGTCATGGAGATCCAGCCGCCGGAAGATCCAGCACCTCTGGACCGCGCGTGTGCCCATCTCGCCAACTACGACGTGGTCCTCCTCACCTCGGCCAACGGCGTGCAGGCGTTGGCCGAGCGTGTCGCCTCCTGGCCCGAGCCTGGGCCGCGGGTGGCCGTCGTCGGTGAGCAAACCGCGCAGGCGGTGCGGCGCCGGGGCTGGCCGGTCGACTACCTGCCGGAGGAGGCGAACGCCGAAGGGTTGCTGGCGACCCTGACCGCGCGGCATCCGGTCGCGGGGCTGCGCTTTCTCTTCCCGCGCGCCGAGGAGGGCCGCGAGGTGTTGGTGGACGGCCTGCGCACCGTCGGTGCGGCGGTGGATCTGGTCACCGCCTACCGCGCGGTGGCCGTCCCCCACTCACCGGCGGAGACCCGGGCGACGTTGGGCAAGCGACACATCGCCCTCATCACCTTCACCTCCGGGGCGTGTGCCGACCACTTTCTCGCGCGCATGGCCGAAGCCGGCCTCGCCGCCGCGGCCCGCGCCTGGCCCGCGGCGGTGATCGGTCCCGTGACCCGCGACGCGTGCACCGCTCACGGCATGCGCGTCGTCGCCATGGCGGAGCACCCCAGCAGCGGCGCCTTCCTGGATGCCATCCGTGCCTACCTCACGCGGTAGACCAGCCCGGTCACAACGTGGTCAAATCCTCTGCCAGAAGAGGATCCGCTACGATCTTGCCACCGATGCGATGACGTTGGTGAGCAAGCCGGGTAGGCAGTTTCGGAAAAGACTCCGGCTACAGCGCGAGCAGCAGGCAGAGAATTCCGAGCACCAGCATCCACACCGCGTGGCGTGGCGGATGGCTCCCCCGCACCACGAGCCAACCGTGAAAGTAGTGGTGAAGGGCAGCCACCGTCTATCCCCCCCTCACACCGATCGCGCTGCGCACGGCCTCGGCGAACACCGTTAACTTGAACGGCTTCGGCAGGAAGCCACGGACGCCGTAGCGCAGACACTCGCGGATCTTCGCGTCCTCTGCATAGCCACTGGTAATCAACACCGGCAGGTCAGGCGCCAGCTCCTTGGTACGCTGAAAGAGCTGCTGCCCGTTCATCTCCGGCATGATGAAGTCGGTCACCAGGATGTCGTAACCGGCGGGGTTCTCCTGCACCAAGCGCAGCGCCTCCAGCGGCGAGTCCACCACCGTCCCGTCCGCCTGGAGGCGGCGCAATGCCGATTTGACCACCTGCCGGACGACATTTTCGTCATCCACGAACAGCACCCGGATCCCTTGCAGGTCGGCCCCGTCGCCGCGTGTCAGGACCGGTGTCGTAGGCGACGCCAGGGGCAGCTCGAACGATATGATCCCGCCGTCCCCCACCTCCGGACGCGTGCCGAGGCATCGAGCCACGGTCACCGCCTCCTGCAAAAACGCAGTGGCCAGATTCGCGTCGTCATCATCCGCCCCGTCGTGGAGATAGATCGGGGCGAAGGAGAGGCGGACCATGGGGCCGCCGCTGTCCTTGATTCGCTGTGCCCACGCCTGGACGGCCTCATCCGCCTGGACGTAGCTCATGGCGGCCTGACCGAGAAGCAGGCAGAGACGCATTAGCATGCAGCTCTCCACCTCCACTTCCAGGGGCTCGGCGGGGCTCTGCACCTCGAATCGGTACCCCTCGCCGGTGCCCATCTCCAGCAGATGGAACACCTCCGGCAGGAATCGCTCCACCGCCACCCGCTCGGTCCCCAGGCGCTGATCCTGGAGGATCGTGGCCAGGTTTCGCGCAATCGTCTCCGCCTCGCGCGTCGCTTGGCGCACCAGGTTGGCCAACGCCTCCGTACCCACGGCAGCCGCTCCGCCGTCCCCGAGGTCGAGGCTACCGACGATCCCGGACAGCACGTTGTTGAGCCGGTGGGATAGGCAGGTGGCGAGCAGGATCGTCGTCCGCGCATCGCTGCCCCCTTCCGGCAAGTGCACCCGAGTAGGCTGTTGGGTGACCTTCTTCATACAGGGCCTGGATCCCGAAAAAAGGCCTCTCGGACGGTGTCGATGGGCGCGCTCCGATACCTCCCTTCATCGGCATCGGAAGCCCACGACTGGAGGCGCCCATGAGCACGGGTAGGCCCGCGCCCTCTTGCCATTTGCCGCCCCGTGTGCGATTTCACGTTCGCTGACTGTCACGGTCAGGGGAGCCCATCCTGGACACCGCTCAGGGAGGAACCGTCATGCGTCAATTTCTCGCCGTTGCCCTCGTCTCGACCCTCTTCGGTCTCGCCGCCTGCGCCCACTCTGTGATGAGCGACCTCGATGGGATCGATGCCAGCCTCACGGGGATCGCCGTGATGGACATGGACCACAAGGCCGCCATGGAGGTCGAGTCCGGCCGCAAGTACGTGTGCGAGGCGCGCCAGGCCTACGCCAAGGGCGATATCACGGAGGCCAAGCGCCTCGCCGGCCTCGCCCAGGAGCAGGCCAGCGCGGCGCAGATGAAGCAGTTCGAGATGTAGGGCGGGCTCTGCTCGCCACGTCGGGAAAGCCTGATTTACGGTAGAAAGACGTAGACCGTAGGTCGCATCCCGCTCCCGGGTCTGATGGTGGGCGCGAGCCCGCCATCCACGGGGGGTGAAACCACCCGGACCTGTGCCGGGTGGCGAGGGGCGCGCGTGGCGTCCCCCTCCATACCAGGGCGGAACGGCGCAGGCGGTTCCGCCACGCTTCGTCGCCCACCGGCGGATCGCCCTGCGGCCTGCCTGCCGGCAGGCAGGGCATCCGCCCTACGGTCGCCCAGTCACCCACCGAGTGCCGCGAGGCTGGTGGCCAACTTGTCGCGCTGGGCCGCGCAGTCGGCGAGCTTGGCCCGCGTCTCCGCCACCACCTCGGGCGGCGCCTTGTCGGCGAAGCTCGGGTTGGCGAGCTTCTTGGCGAAGACCGCGATGTCCTTCTCCACCTTGGCGATGCGCTTGGCGAGGCGCTCGCGCTCGACCGCCAGGTCGACGATGCCGCTTAGCGGGATGAAGACCTCGGCGGCGCCGGCCACCGCCGTGGCGCACGCCGGCGGGCGCACCGTGTCCGGGGCGGCGGTGAGCCGCGAGACCCGGCCCAGGGCGTGGATCAGAGGGGCGTGGTCGAGGAGGTGAGCGGCCGTCGCCGCGTCGCTGGTCCGCACCTGGGCCTCCAGCTCCTGGGCCGGAGGCAGCCCCATCTCGGCGCGCACCCCACGCACCGCGCCGATCACCGCGAAGACCTCCTCCATCTCCGCCTCCAGCCCGGCATCCCGCAGGGCGTCCAGGCCCGCCGGCCACGGGGCGACCACGATGCTCCCCGCCACGCCGGGCAGGCGCGAGCGGATCTCCTCGGTGATGAACGGCATGATGGGGTGGAGCAGGCGCAGGGTGGTCTCCAGCACCGAGAGCGCCACGGTGAGGGCCGCCTCCCGCGCCGCGTCGTCCCCCTCGTAGAGCCGCGGCTTGATCAGCTCCAGGTACCAATCGCAGAAGGTGCCCCAGAAGAACTGGTAGAGGGCCGAGGCCGCGTCGTTGAAGCGGTACTCCACGAGCGCCCGTTCCACCAGCGCCACGGTGGTGGCGGAGCGGGACAGGATCCACCGGTCCACCAGCGCCAGATCCGGGCGGGCGACCAGCGATCCCAGAGGGGCGACCCGCACGGCCGGCGCCTTCTCCAGGTTCATGAACAGGAGCCGCGCCGCATTCCAGATCTTGTTGCAGAAGTTGCGATAACCCTCGATGCGCGCAGGGGAGAGCTTGATGTCTCTCCCCTGGGCGGCAAAGGCGGTGAGGGCGAAGCGGAAGGCGTCGGTGCCGTACGCCTCGATCATCTCCAGGGGATCGATGACGTTGCCCTTGGACTTGGACATCTTCTGGCCCTGCTCGTCGCGCACCAGGGCGTGGATGTACACATCAATGAAAGGCACTTCGCCCATGAACTTCAAGCCCATCATCATCATCCGCGCGACCCAGAAGAAGATGATGTCGAAGCCCGTCACCAGGCAGGAGGTGGGATAGAAGGCGGCCAGCTCCGGAGTCGGATCCGGCCAGCCGAGGGTGGAGAACGGCCACAGGGCCGACGAGAACCAGGTGTCGAGCACGTCCCCATCCTGGGTCAGCGCCACCGGGCCACCGTGGTGCGCCGCGGCGGCGGCCCGGGCCTCCTCCTCGCTGCGGGCGACGTAGACGTTGCCGTCGCCGTCGTACCAGGCCGGAATGCGGTGGCCCCACCAGATCTGCCGGGAGATGCACCAGTCGCGGAGGTTCTCCAACCAGTCGA
>DASWHD010000016.1:0-13010 GCA_036393335.1 bacterium | reverse complement strand
TCATCCCCCACCCACAGGAGACGTCACCCTGAGCAAGAGAGCGCAGCGGCACGGGCAGGTCAAGCCTTCCAAGGGACCGATTCCGGACGGGATTGCCGTGTTGGGGTTGGACATTGGGTCCGAGACGCATGTCGGCCGGTTCTGGGCGGCGGCCTTCGGGAGCGGGAGACGGCGCGGTCGTTGGCCAACACCGCCGCCGGCACCGCGGCGTTGCTGGCGTGGGTGGACGAGCGCACGGGTGGGGATCGCTCGCGGATCGTGGTGGGATTTGAGCCCACCGGCTCGTACTGGCAGGGGTTTATCGGCCGGCTGGTGGCGTCCGGGGTGGGGGTGCGGGTGATCGCGCCGGCGCACACGAAGAAGTACAAAGAACTCGTGGACAACTCGCCGAACAAGTCGGACGCCAAGGATGCGGGGGTGATCGCGGAGCTGACCAAGCGAGGCCACGGCCTCTGGCTGCGACTGCCGCAAGGCGCCTATGCGGACCTGCGGGCGCTGGGCGAGGGGGATCACCGGGCGACGCAGCGGATCACCGCGCTGAAGAACCAGGCGCGCGACGTGGCCTTGGGTCTCTTCCCCGAGCTCGTGGCAGCGATCGATCCGTTTTCGGCGACCGGGCGCAGCTTGTGGGCGGCCACCCCGACGCCGGCGGCCTGGCTGGCCAAGCGGCGCTCCACCCGGGAGCGGCTGGTGCGCCAGGCGAGCCGGGGCCGGCTGGGGGCGGCGTTTGTGGTGCAGCTCACCGAAGGGGCGCGGGACTCCCTGGGCACGACCGAAGCGGTGGCGGCGCGGGTGGGAGAGCTGTCTTTCCTGCTGGCGGAGCTCGATCGATGGGCGGCGCGGCGGACGGCGTTGGAGACGGAGCTGTCCGCCACGTTGGACGGCTGCGCGGAAGGGGAATGGCTGGCCAGCGTGCCCAACCTGGGCCGGGTGTGCGCCGCCCGAATTCTCGGCGAGACCGGCCCGCTGGCCGACTTTACCAATGTCCAGGCGGTGCTCAAACACGCCGGGCTCAACCTGTATGCGAGCGCCTCGGGGAAGCGCACGCCCGAGCGAGTGGTCTACCGCCTCACCCAACGGGGCCGCTCTCGCCTACGGCATCTCCTGTTCTTTGCCGTCCTGCGGTTGGTGCAGGAGGGCGGGGTCTTTCATGGCGCCTACCGCCGGCTGGTGGACCATGGCGTGGTCAAGCTCCGGGCCGTGGTGGCGATGATGCGCAAGCTCTTGCGCGTGCTCACCGCGCTGGCACGGGATCGCGTGGCGTATGCCCCCGTATCCACTCCCGCCTAACCCCTGCCCGGTTCCTCGCCTCTTCGCCCTTCCCTAACGCCCCTTCCTAAGGAGACCGACCACGACGCCCGCTGGGGGATTTCCAGGATGCGATTGGAGGCGGGCTGGCGCCTGACCTCGGGTAGGAGAATCGGAACCCCCTGAAGTTCTGGCAACCCGAATGAAGCACTGCCGAGGCGGCCTCTGACCGACCTCGAAAGCACCAGCGTTGGGTCTAGAACGAGTCCCAAGGGCACACCCCGCAGGCGCCGCGCCCCCCTTCCCCCCGCGGGGGGACGGGGGGCGACCCCCAAAATCCAAACCTTCTTCAAAACCCTCCCAAGAACCCTTGACTGGGCTAAACCAGCCGAATCCCTCCGGCGACCCCGGCCCTTCGGGCCTGCCGCGTCAGCGGCGCCAGCCTGGCGGCGCGGGTCGCCGGTGCAACCGGCTCCTACCGCGGGCCGGCCAGGATCTACGGGCGTTGGCACGGTCTCGCCACGATCCCTGGTGAGAAATGCGGGCTAGCCCGAGGGCTTCCTCGTGGTTTCCTGGCTTCCCGCGTTCCCCAAGTCGCTGGCTGCACTGCCCGAGGCTCGGCGGCAATGCGACTCGGAGGCGAGCCTTGCCGTAAGGGCAGCCGCGCGTGCCGCGTTAGGTGCTGAAGCAGGGGTCGCGGCCCCTACCCCGCCGGGAGCCACTTCTCGGCGACGATGCGGTAGTCACGGCCGTCGGCGGCGAGGTAGATGCGCTTGGTGCCGGTGTCGGTGTGGCGCGGCGAACGGTAGGTCTGGCTGCACACCACCACGAGCTGCTCGCCGGAACGCAGGATGGTCATGCCGGCAAGCTCGATCTCACGGCGCCCCTCCGCTTGCAGAAGTATCTGCTTGCGCCGCAGCCAGGTGCTCGGCCGAGTGTGGGCGAGGCGGAAGAACTCGCGCCCGTAGCGGGCGCGGTACGCCTCCAGGTCGCCCTGCTCCCAGTCGGCCCGCCATCCGTCGAGCCAGCCCGTAATCTGTGCCGCGCGTGTCGCGGAGGCCTGCGGCTCGACCCAGTCGATGGCGGCGACAACCACCATCGGCGTCCGGCCCTCACGCACGGCGCGCGACAGGGAGAGGAGGTCGTCGTTAGCCAGCACCACGCAGCCCTGGGAATCGTCGCGCAGTGCCAGACGCTCGGGTTCGTCGGTGCCGTGGAGCCAGATGCCATTGCCGCGCCGCCCGGCGATATGGTCGAAGCTGTTGGGATAATCGGTAGGATAGGCCAGCACGCCGTAGCGCGGGGCGAGCTGGGTGTCGGTCAGGAGCTCCTCGATAAAGTACACGCCCTCCGGCGTGCGCAGGTCGCCAGCGACCTCCTTGCGCCCGGCGTTCTTGCCGACGACGCAAGAGTAGCTCGCCACCTGCCGCGGCCCGGCCACGGTCCCACGGTAGTGGTAGAGACGGTGGGCGCCCTTGTCCACGACGAGCACGTCCGGGACACCCGCGGGCAGATAGACGAGGGCCGCCGGGACCGCCTCACTGGAGGGCTCGCCCTCGGCCTGGGTCGCCTCTGCCACCGGCACCGGCGCGACCGCCACTGCTTCTGCAGGTGTTTCGTGTTGTGCCATAGCAGTGGGGAGCAGCGATGGCAGCGGCGGCCGATTCGCCACGGTTGGCGGGGCGGCGGGACGCACGGGCTCGTAGCGCGCCACCATGCGCTGGAGCGGACGGGGCTGGGGCGGCATTGGAGGAAGGTCCGGCGCGGCGGTCTCCACAGTCAGCGGCGGACCTGGCGCGTTGGACTTGGCCTGGACGGCTACCGACGGCGGCGCCGCGACCGGGGTGCGTGCTGCAACCCGCGCCTGGCGCCGTCGGTCGAGGAGGGCACGGAGGAAACGCACCTCGCCGTGGGGAATACCCGCCTTGGCCTGCGGGGCGTCGTGACCGGCAAAGTGGCGCTGGTTGGCGATCGCCTCGGGGTAGGGCGTGCGCATGGCCAGTGCCTCCGCGACCGCGAGGCGCGCGGCATCTCCTTCCCCCAGGCGCCACAACACCACGGCGACGTTGTTCCACAGCACCGCATCCTCCGGTGCCACGACCGCGGCCCGGGTGAAAGCGGCGAGGGCACCGTCGAGGTCACCGCCACGAAAGGCCACCGTGCCGCGCGCGCGCCAGTCATCCGCCACTGCCAGCGGCAGCCATGCCGTATGGGCGAGCGCGACACACAGCACCCAGCCCCACGCGCGCCTGCTGCCGCGACGGGCGGGTGGTGCGCACATGGCGGGTCGGCGTTCCACAGAGAGGTGCTACCTGCCGCGCTGGTACTGGCGCGCGAGGTTGAGATAGACGTGGGCGAGATTGTAATGCGCCTCTTCATAGTCGGGGGCGAGGCGCACGGCGATGCGCAGCTCACGCGCGGCGAGCTCGTAGTGGCCACCGGCGTTGAGGATGACACCGGCGTTGTTGTGGGCCACGGGGTTGTCGGGAGCGAGACGCACCGCCTCCCGCACCGTGTCCAGGGCATCGTTGATGCGGCCCGCCGCCATCTCTTGCAGGCTACGGGCGAGGAACTCGTCGGGGGAGAGATCGCGGGCCGCGCCGGCGACGAGCTCGTGACCGACCACGCCGCCAATCCCGATCACCGCCACCAGCAGCAGCCACCACGATCGCCGACCCCTCATCTCCCGTCACCACCCGTCATCCAAGCACGGTGGCGGCGCGACTGCGATCGCCGCGTCGCACCGTCCCTCGGCCACGTCCACGACCGCCCCACACCGCACGCGGGATCACGGTCCCCCGTGTTGCTCACAGGCGGTATCACAGCTTGCGCCACTCCTCGCTCACGATCCGCAGTGTGCCCCCCTCCTCACGGACGAATAGCTTTTTCAGACCGCGGTCGGCATAACCACGGTCTCGGTAATCCTGGACGAAAGAGAAGACCAGGATGTCGTCGCTCTTCTGCACACGCAGATCGGAGATCTTCACCTTGGGCTGACCGCTTTTCAGCTTGTCGCGCTTCTCCGCCGCCCAGGCGGCCTTGCCCTTGTTACCCCCCGAGCCGCGCGCGCTGAACGCCTCGGAGTAGAAACCCAGGTAACGATCGGCGTCGCGCGCCTCCCACGCCTGCCGCCACTGCTCCAGCCACGCCCGCTCGCGCTGCCACGGATCGGCCATCGGCGCCGCCGGCGCCTCGCCGCCGCCCTTCATGGCCAGGATCATGCGCGCCTCTTCGAGGTACTCCTTGATCTTCTTGTTGTCCGGCTCCAGCCGCGCCACCGCCTCGAACTCCTGTACCGCACTGGCGTAATCGCCCACCTGCTCGTACACGACCCCGAGCAGCCAGCGGGCCTTGTAGCTGTCGCGGATCGCCACCGACTGCTTGAGCGCCGCGATCGCATCGCTGGCCCGGCCAAGCTTCTCCAGGGTCGCGCCGCGGAAGTGGTGGGTCTCGGCGTTGGTGGGATCCAGCTCGATGGAAAGATCGAACGCCGCGAGCGCACCCTGATAGTCCTCCTTGGTGAACAGGGCCGACCCGAGGTTGTACTGCACGTTGGCGTCGTCCGGGCGGAGATCGGCCACCTTTCGGTAACGCTCCACCGCCCGATCGAGGTCACCATTGGCATGGGCGAGCTTGGCCTCTTGGAAAAGGGCGTCGACCGATCCGGCAGGTACCAGCTTGCCTGGGTCGGGGGCCGGCTCCGGCCGCGCCGCGGCGGGTGGCGGCTCGACCTTAATCCCCTCCGTGGCCTCATTGCCGAGGACTTCGTCAAGGGACTTCAGATAACTCCGTGCCTCCTCTGCCCGACCCGGGTCTTTGGTGAGGCGGATGACGTGCTGGTACTCGTCGCGCGCCAGCGTGAGGTAGAGACGGGCAAGGTTGTAGTGCGCCAGCTCGTAGTCCGGGTTGAGACGGCGTGCCTTCTGAAAGTAGTCCTCCGCCTGGCCGAACATGCCCATCTCGTTGTAGATCGCGGCGATGTTATTCAAGGTCTCCGCCGAGCGCGGGTTGAGCTCGGCCGACTCCTTAAATTCCTTCAATGCGGCATCCAGCTCGCCCGCGTTGAAGTGGCGAATGCCGGCATCGAAGTGGACTTTCGCCTGATCGACGTCTTCCGCCCAGGCGGGAAGCACGCACGTGATCGCGAGCACTAGCCACAACCACCACAAACGACCCATCCGTGATCCTCCTATCCGCTGCACCCTGCGGCCGGCGTCATGGAGCCACTGTGGCGAGCCGATGCTCCGCCACCACACCACCCCCCATGTCTCCATCGTGGTCTCATCGTGCCAAGCCGCCAAATTGTCGAAGATGTTCACGACCCATCCCACCGCTCGGGGCCGGCATCACCGGTCCTCATGCGACGCGCGGCGCGGGTGGCATAATCCCAGAGCATCGTAGGGACGTCAAAACCACGTCACGGCCACGCGCCCGGCCACGCCTCGCCACGACGGCCCGTGGCGGTACCTTGACACCCTTTCCGGCCTCTCCGTACCCTGCGGCGCAGTAGTCGCCTGCCACGCGGGAGAGCCATGGAGACCCAGGACAAGCGCCTTGCCCAATTGGCAGGAGCAACCACGCGACTCGTGCAAATGGCCGAAGATCTGCGCCGAGAGTGCGACCGCTTGCAGGGTCGACTGAGCGCGATGGAGCACGAGAGCCAGGGGCTGCGCCGGGAGGTCGCCACCCTGCGTGAGGAGCGGGAGACGATTCGCAAACGGCTGGAGGTCATGGACGCCACCCTGTCGCAGGCACTCACCGCTGAGACCGATCCAGTTCCTCCCACAAAGGACCCCCCCGCTCGCGCCGCCAAGGCCACCGCGACGCCTGCTGTCGAGGAACTTACCCTTTTCTGACCCGCGCCCGTGCCCCGAGATCAGGATGCCTGTGACCGACCGAGCCATCACCGTACAGATCGCCGGCAGGAACTACCATCTCCAGGCCGATGGCTCGGCCGAGGATGTGCGGGCCGCTGCCGCTATGGTAGACTCGCGACTACGGGAAATCGGGAACCAGATACCCGATGCACCACTGGAAAAAGTTGCCGTATTGACTCTCGTCCACTTGGCGGACGAGTTGCTTCAAGCCACCAAAGAGATTGCGCGGTTCGACTCCTTCATCGACGCACAAACCAGCCAAATCGAGGCCGTGTTGCGGGACTGATGTGCCCTGCCTTACGCGTGATGGGATCCTTTTCTCTGAACCAACACTACCCCCCCGGGATGACGATCGAAAGACGGTGAGCATGCTCTCTCGTAGAGAAGCCTGAAGTCTTTCCCCGATTCCCAACCTGTCGCAGACAGGTTCAAGAAAACAACCCACACGGTAAGGCGGGGTCTACAACCCCGAGGATGAGGCCGATGCCTCCGGATCGTCAGGTATCGGACAGCAGTGCTGGCAGGAGGGTCGTGCCGATGGACCGGCCGTGGACCTGTTCGACACCGAGGTATCCGACGATTCCGCAACGGCGCATGATTCGCAGCGACCGCTGCCGTATCGATTGCGCCCGCGGGGCTTCGACGAGGTCCTCGGGCAGCCTGGCCTGACCGCGCCGGGCAGCGCGCTGCGGCGCGCGGTAGAGCGGGGTCAACTCTACTCCCTCATCCTGTTTGGACCGCCGGGGTGCGGGAAGACCGCCTTGGCCCAGGTGATCGCCGCCACCTCGGGCGCGGCGTTCCGGCGCCTGAACGCCGTCACCGGCGGCCTCCCGCAGCTCAAGCCGATCTTGGCAGAGGCCGCGCGACTGCGTGCGGCCGGCCGCCCACCCACCCTGCTGTTCGTGGATGAGATCCACCGCTTCAACAAGGTGCAGCAGGCTGCCCTGCTCCCAGACACC
This sequence comes from bacterium, assembly GCA_036393335.1. GTDB lineage: Bacteria > CG2-30-53-67 > CG2-30-53-67 > CG2-30-70-394 > CG2-30-70-394 > DASWHD01. The sequence continues at coordinate 5,926 of DASWHD010000016.1, read as the reverse complement.
GAGCGGGGAAACATCGTGCTGATCGGGGCTTCCACGGAAAACCCCTTTCATTCCCTCACACCGCCCCTGCGCTCGCGCAGCCAGCTCTACCGACTCGATCCGCTGGGCGAGGACGACCTGGGCCGGCTCCTGGACCTGGCGCTCACGGATGTCGATCGTGGCCTGGGAGCCCTGTCGGTCGAGGTCACGCGGTCCGCGCGCGCCACCCTGATCGGTTACGCCAACGGTGACGGACGGCGGCTCCTCGCCTCCCTGGAGCTGTGCGTCCTGGGCGCCGAGGCGACGACCGGCGCTCCCCTGCGGGTCACCGAGGACGAGGTGCGGCGCCATCTACAGTACGGCGGCCGGCGCTACGACCGCAGCGGGGACGAGCACTACGACACCATCTCCGCGTTCATCAAGAGCGTGCGTGGCTCGGACCCGGACGCCGCCGTCTACTGGCTGGCGAAGATGATCGAAGGGGGGGAGGACCCACGCTTCATCGCCCGCCGGCTGGTGATCCTGGCGGCGGAGGACGTGGGGCTTGCCGACCCCGCGGCCCTGCCCCTGGCGGACGCGGCGTTCAGCGCCGTCGAGCGGATCGGCATGCCCGAGGCGAGCCTCATTCTCTCCGAAGCGACCCTTTATCTCGCCACGGCGCCGAAGAGCAACAGTGCCACCGTGGCGATCGGTGAGGCGGCACGGGAGATCCGCGAACGTCCTACCCTCGCGGTCCCCCTCCACCTCCGGGACACCCATTACCGCGGCGCCGGATCCCTGGGCCACGGCGTGGGGTACCTCTACCCCCACGACTACCCTGGTCACTGGGTCCCACAGATCTACCTACCCGAGACGCGATCTTTCTATCACCCTTCGGATCAGGGTTTTGAACGACACATCGCTGAATGTATGAAACAGCGACCCACAAATAAGTTACGAGACGCAATCGAACCTTCGGACGAGCCCACCACGGCCCCGGATGACGGTGGGCCTATCGATAACACCCCTCCCAGGTGATCCCATGGAAACCGTAATACTGATCCTCACGGCCGCCGGCGCCCTGCTCGCCGGCGCCGTCGGCCAACGCCTGTTCATCAACTCCAAGATCGGCTCCGCGGCCCGCGAAGCAGAGCGCGTCGTCGCAGAGGGCCGCTCCGCCGCCGACACCCTGCGCCGCGAGACGGAGCTGGAGCATCGGGAGCTGATCGGCCGCGGCAAGCTGGAGGCGGACCGCCTCCTGCAAGCGGCCGAGAAGTCCGCCGACCAGCTCCGCAAGACCCTGGAGGACGAGCGCCACCACCTGGCCAAGGAAGTGGAGAGCGTCGAGACCCGGGAGAAGGCCCTGGCCCACCGCGAAGAGACGCTGGAGGGTCGCGAGAAGGGGGTCAAGAAGCTGGAGCAGCGCTTGGTGGACAAGGAGGCAAAGTATGACCACCTCATCAAGCAGAAGGTCGACGAGCTGGCCGCCATCGCCCACCTCAGCCCGGAGCAGGCGAAAGGGGAACTGATGCAGCACCTGGAGCGCGACGCGCGCCACCGGGCCGCCTGGCTCATCACCCAGATCGAGGACGAGGCCCGGCAGGAAGGGGAGGCCCGCGCCGCCAAGATCATGTCCCTGGCCATGCAGCGCATGGCCAGCGACCACGTCTCCGAGCACGCGATCACCGTCGTCCCGTTGCCCGCCGAGGAGATGAAGGGGCGCATCATCGGCCGCGAGGGCCGCAACATCCGCGCCTTCGAGGCGGCCACCGGCATCGACCTGGTGATCGATGATACCCCCGAGGCGGTGGTGCTCTCCGGCTTCAACTCGGTGCGCCGCGAGGTGGCACGGATGGCCCTGAGCCGGCTGGTGAAAGACGGCCGCATCCATCCGGCGTACATCGAGGAGACCGTCGCCAAGTGCCGCAAGGAGCTGGACAAGCAGATGGAGGAAGACGGCAAGCGGACCGTCTACGAGCTCAATGTCCAGGGTGTCCACCCGGAGATCGTCAAGCTCCTCGGCCGCCTCAATTACCGCACCAGCTTCGGACAGAACCAGCTCGACCACGCCAAGGAAGTCGCACTGCTCGCCGGCCACATGGCGGCGGAGCTCGGTTGTGACGAGGCGATGGCGCGCCGTGCCGGTCTCCTGCACGACATCGGTAAATCGATCGACCAGGAGATGGAGGGCGACCACGCCCACATCGGCGCCGACCTGGCGAAGAAATACGGTGAGCCGGAGACGGTGCTCAACGCCATCCTCTACCACCATGCGATGGTCGAGCCGAACAGCGTCGAGTCGATCCTCGTGGCGGTCGCCGATGCCCTCTCGGCGGCCCGTCCCGGCGCACGCATGGAGGCGGTGGAGACCCACGTCAAGCGCCTCTCCGACCTGGAGCGCATCGCCTGCGAGTTCGAAGGTGTGGAGAAGTCCTATGCCATCCAGGCCGGCCGCGAGATCCGCGTGATCGTCGACTACAACAAGGTCGGCGACGTGGACGCCCGGCTCATCGCCCAGGACATCGCCAACAAGATCCAGTCGGAGATGACCTACCCCGGCCAGATCAAGGTGGTCACCATCCGCGAGAGCCGCTTCGTGGAGTACGCCAAGTAGGGGACGGCTGCGCCGTCCCCTACTCAGGGGTTAGGAGATAGGGGTTAGGAGACAGGGCGCGGATGGCCGCCTTTGGCGGCCAACGAATTTATCGCGGGTAGTCGCCCGAACCCCGCATAATTGCCCGCCCGCAGGGGCGGCGCCTCCCCTACCTCCTACCTCCTATCCTCCTGACCCCTACCCCCTGCATCCATGCACCTCCTCTTCATCGGCGACGTGGTCGGCAAGCCGGGGCGTCGTGCCCTGCGCAAGACCCTGCCCCAACTGCTCGCCGAGCACGCCATCGACCTGGCGATCGCCAACGGCGAGAACGCCGCGGGCGGCTTTGGCATCACCCGCGAGATCAAGAACGAGCTCCTCGGCATGGGGTTCGATCTCATCACCTCCGGCAACCACGTGTGGGCCCAGAAGGGGTTCGTCGGGGGCATGGACGCGGAGCGCGCGTTCCTGCGCCCGGCCAACTACCCGCCGGGTACGCCGGGGGTCGGTGCCCGCACCGTGACCGCACGCAACGGCGTGGAGGTGGGGGTGATCAACGTCATGGGTCGGGTCTTCATGCAGCCCATCGATGACCCGTTCCGCGTGGCGGACCGGGAGATCGATCGCCTGCGGGACAAGGCCCAGGTGCTGTTCGTCGACATGCACGCCGAGGCCACCAGCGAGAAGGTCGCCATCGCCCACTATCTCGACGGCCGCATCACCGCCTGCTGCGGCAGCCACACCCACGTGCAGACCGCCGACGAGCGGATCCTGCCCGGCGGCACCGCCTACATCACCGACGCCGGCATGTCCGGTTCCCTGGACTCGGTGATCGGCATGGAGAAGGCCCCCGCCATCGAGCGCTTCCTCACCGGCCGTCCGGTGCGCTTCAAGCCCGAGGAGAAGGGACGCATGCAGGTCAACGGCGTGGTCATCGACGCCGACGAGTCAACCGGCCTGGCGCGCGCCATCGAGCGGATCCACCTCGTGGTCGACTGAGCCGCCTCGCCGCTGCGGCCATCGGCCCGCCGTACCGCCACCCATGGCCCCGCCCGCCTCCATCGCCACCGTCTCCGAGCTCACCGCCCACCTCAAGGAGGTGGTGGAGGGGACCTTCGCCGAAGTGTGGGTGGCGGGCGAGGTCTCTTCCCTGTCGCGTCCCGCCTCCGGCCACCAGTACTTTAACCTGAAGGATGCCCGCGCGACCCTCGCCTGCGCCCTGTTCCGCTTCCAGGCGAAATATCAGCGCTTCGAACTGCAAGAGGGGATCGCGATCGCCGCCAAGGGGCGAATCTCCATCTATGAACCGCGCGGCACCTACCAGCTCGTCGTCGAGTACTTCGAGCCCCTCGGCGCCGGCGCCCTCCAGGCCGCCTTCGAGCGGCTCAAGCAGCGCCTCGCCGCCGATGGGTTGTTCGACCCGGCCCACAAGCAGCCCCTACCCTTCCTGCCACGCCGGGTGGGGATCATCACCTCGCGCACCGGCGCGGTGATCCGCGACATCGTGCGGGTCGCCACCGCCCGCTTCCCCAACATCGAGCTCCTCCTCCACCCGGTGCGCGTCCAGGGCACCGGGGCCGCCGAGGAGATCGCCGCCGCGATCGCCGCCATGGACGCCCGCGGCGATCTCGACGTGCTCATCGTCGGCCGCGGCGGCGGTTCCCTGGAGGACCTGTGGGCCTTCAACGAGGAGGGGGTGGTGCGCGCGGTGGCGGCGTGCCGCACGCCGATTGTCTCCGCCGTGGGCCACGAGACCGACTTTACCCTGTGCGATTTCGCCGCCGACGTGCGCGCCGCGACCCCGTCCAACGCGGCGGAGATCGTGGTGCCAGTGAAGGTCGAGCTCCTCGCCACCCTCGCCCAGCGCCACCGCTCTCTGCGCCTGGGCCTGCAACGCCGCCTTGAACACCTGGCCCAGCGCGTCGACGTCGCGAGCCGCGCCCTGGTCCACCAGCGGCAGCGGTTCCGCGACCAGCGCGACCACATCGCCGTGCGCGGCGCCCACCTTGCCACCGCCCTACACGCCTCTCTCATGGCCCGTCGCGAGCGCCTCTACCACGTCGCACACTTGCTCGAGCGCCACTCGCCGGCCGCCCGCCTCTCCCGCGCCCACGCGCGCCTCGCCGGTCTCACGCCGCGGCTGCACCGCGCCGGTGTCCACCTCGCGGATAGAGCGCGGCAGCGCCTCCGTCTGGCCGCCGAGACCCTGCACGCGGTCTCCCCCCTCGCGGTCCTGTCCCGAGGCTACGCCATCGCCACCCGGCCGGGGGGCAATCGCCCCGTCACCGACACCAGCACCTTGCGCCCCGGCGATCGCCTCCGCCTGCGCTTCGCCGCGGGGAGCGCCGACATGCGAGTCGAAACGACGGAACCATAGCTCGGCTTTCCCACACCTTCCGCCGAGCCGGCGTCGTCACCGCAAGATGTGACGCAAGCTCATAGGCTGGCCACCGGTCTCTCGCCGCGGGCCGTCGGACTCGACCGGATCCGTGACCACCACCGACACGGCTCGGGACGCCGATCCTTCATCCTCTCGGGCGCCATGCTGGTTCACGAGGGTCCAACGCATGAGGTCGACCTGGTCCAGGCCCCGGAACGCCTGGCCCTTGCCTCCGGCCTGCAAGAGAAAGCCGGGCACACTGTGAATACCGGCACCGAACACGACACCGGTGTTGTGGCGTATCTGTGCCATGAGTGCGCCCGGCTGGGGTGGCGTGGCCCACTCCTGGGGCAGCCCGCGGGAGGAGCACACGTCGCTCACCCAGCCCTGCGACTCGGGGCGCGCGTTGCCGTTCCACAGCTCCTCGAAGATTGCGAGGGTCAGCGCCACACGCTGGTCATCCCGGACCCCCTGGGTTGCGAGCAATGCGGGGCACGGGTCGAAGACCACCGGGTAGCGCATCTGGAAAGGCACACCCAGCATGTCGGCCCAGCGCTTCACGTGGTGATGGACCCCACGACAGGCACGGCGCGACATCGCGGCAGGATTGCGCATGGCGTGCTCTTTGAGTCCCGCGGAGAGCACCGGCAACCACAGGATGTCGACTTCGTGGTACTGGCCGAAGCGCTGCATCTCGCGCGCCGCCAGGTAGCTCACCGGCGTGACGAAGTCATAACAAAAAATGATGCGTGGCATCGCTACCGGCGCCTGTCGCCCCTCCGTCGACCAGACGCTCCTACTCATCGTCTCGAGCACGACAGGAGGACACGAAAAATCGCCGGCCATGCCATTTATGAGCTGCTTATGAGCTTATGAGCTGCCCCCCTCGCTGGACCCCTTGCCGGGGCTGCGCGATGCCAGGCACGGAGAGACCTTGCACGCCACGCGGGCCAGAGGAGTCGGAGCGGCGGCCCGCGTCGGAGGCCGCGGGCCGC
>DASWHD010000015.1:0-18060 GCA_036393335.1 bacterium | reverse complement strand
ATGGCTACACTCCCTTCTTGCTCGTGCGCCCCCCCCCCGGACTCCCCGGGACGGGTCCGCGACTATGAAGTGACGGCAATCGGGTTGTGCCTCCTGCCCAGCCCACCTTCAGGAGCGGTCCGCATACATGCCTTCCCCGATATGGGGCCTTCCGCCCGGCCGCTGCATGTACCCCGATGCCCAATTCCGCCAGCGCCCGGACGTGCCAAATGCCCCTTTCTGCCCTCCTTTTCTTCCTCGGTTGACCACCACCACGGCAGGTTCGCTGGCTTTCCTGCGTGACGTGTGCACCGAGGTCCTGCCACAACTATGTGCCTCGTATAAAAAGATAATCAAATCCATTAACAATGCGTGGCCATCCAGCCGGCGGCGCCTCCCATTCGCCTGGCAGGACGGCCGCTGCCGGAACGTAACCATCTCCCGGCCCGTGGTGGACGGCTGGTGCCAGGCCCGCCAGGGTAATTCCGTCAACCCGGGACGACCGAGAGCCGCATGGAGCTGCCGAGAAGGGCTGGCGACCTGGTCCTCACCACCTCTCGGCAGGGCCAAACTGCGCGCGGTAGAGTACCCGGCGCCCTGGCGACCGTACGCGATGCCGTTCTCTTACGCCTTTTGCCGACCCGCTGGACCCCTCTCGGCGGTGGGTGCCGCGATGAGTCCCGACCGACTGCGACGGGGACGCCTGGCGTAGGAGGAGTACATCAGACGCGGCCGCAGTCGGCCGGGAAGGCGTGGTCGTCGTTAGCCGTCGATGCAGTCGTACGGCTTGGGCAGACCGGCGAACTTGGTGCCCTGGAAGGCCGGGCCCTTGGGGAAGAGGTCGTACAGGCCGGTGCGGTCGACCTTGTCCTCACCCCACTTCTCATTGAGCTTCTTTACCAACACGCGAACATTGGGGGAGATCATGTATTCCTGGTAGTAGTCCCGCAGGAAATCGAGGATTTCCCAGTGTCTGTCGGTGAGCTCGATGCCATCTCGCGCCGCGATGGCCTCGGCAACCGCCGGTTCCCATTGGCTGCGGTCGAGCATGTAGCCGTCGGGGTTAATGTCGATCCTCTTGCCATTGACCTCGAGGGTCTCGACGGGAGAGTGGACGGTGGTCTTCATCATGTTCCCCCTTGTTGGGCTTGGCCACCAATGGGCCGGTTGATAAAACGTCTCACACCCCTGGCGCGGGTTGAGCGGCGGCTCTCAACGAGAATCTCTCGCGGAGATCATTCGTGCGACTTCACCCTCCTCCGGGAAGCGTCCTAACGAACGCTTTGAAAACACCGCTACCCCATCGACGATGATCTCGAAGACCCCCCCGTTCCCCCTTACTAGCTCCGGCTCGATCCGGAACCGTTCTTTGATCTCGGCCGCCAACCTGGCGGCCCTGGGGAGGTAGTTTCATTGCACGCAATATTGGATCTGGATCTGCACCGGTGAACCTTCTTCTTTGTGAATGACCCAGTGTGCTGAAAAAGTATATCGAAGCTGATGAGGTTTGTCTGTTTTTCAGTCGAGTCTCTACCGACGCAAACCCATTGGTCGCCTGAGCGGGTCCTGCGCCAAACGGATTGCCTTCCCGCTCATAGTCCTCGGCGCAACGACACCGCGAACGCTTGCCTTGTGGAGGCGTGGCCCCTCGGGCAGAGTGGGCCCGTTGATTGGTTTTCTCTGGTTTGGCTTTGCAGGAGAGAAGCGTTATGTCGCAGACGATTCTTCCCAGTGCGGCGGTGGCCGGTGGTGCGCGGATTTCCTCGATGGAGCAGTACCGGACGCTGTACCGTCGCTCCCTGGATGAGCCGGCGGGATTCTGGGGCGAGCAGGCAGGACGCCTGACGTGGATGAAGCGGTGGGAGTCGGTGGGATCGTGGGACTTTGTCAAACCTGCGATCCAATGGTTTGCCGGTGGGCAGCTCAACGTGTCGGTGAACTGCCTGGATCGTCATCTGGCGACACGCGGGGAGCAGACCGCGCTGATTTGGGAGGGGGACGATCCGTCTCAGGACCGCCACATCACCTACCGCGAGCTGTACGCCGAGGTGTGCCGGTTCGCCAACGTGTTGAAGGCGAACGGGGTGAAACGGGGCGATCGGGTGACGATCTACCTGCCGATGATCCCCGAGCTGCCGGTGGCGATGCTAGCGTGCGCGCGAATCGGTGCCATCCACTCGGTGATCTTCGGCGGCTTCTCACCGCACTCGATTCGGGATCGGATCGAAGACTGCCGGTCGGACGTGGTGATCACCGCCGACGAGGGCCGCCGCGGCGGAAAGCCGATCCCGTTGAAGGCAAACGTCGACGAGGCGATCGCGACGCTGGCCCACGTGCGGCGCGTCTTGGTGGTGCGCCATACGGGGGCGGAGATCGCCTGGGACGGGGGCCTTGACCGATGGTGGCACGAAGAGATGGCCGCTGCCTCCGCCGACTGCCCGCCGGAAGAGATGGAGTCGGAGGACCCGTTGTTCATCCTCTACACTTCCGGCTCGACGGGGAAGCCCAAAGGGGTGCTGCACACCACCGCCGGCTACCTGCTGTACGCCGCGCTCACCCACGAATGGGTCTTCGACTACCACGACGGCGATGTCTTCTGGTGCACAGCGGACATCGGTTGGATCACGGGACACAGCTACATCGTCTACGGACCCCTGGCGAACGGCGCCACCTCGGTGATGTTCGAGGGAGTGCCCAACTACCCCACGTGGTCGCGGTTCTGGGAGGTGTGCGACAAGCACCGCGTGACCCAGTTCTACACCGCGCCGACGGCCCTGCGGGCGATTGCCCGCCACGGTGACGCCTTCGTCAAGGCGACCTCGCGCGCCTCGATTCGGGTGCTGGGGACGGTGGGCGAGCCGATCAACCCGGAGGTGTGGCAGTGGTACTACGACGTGGTTGGTGACGGTCGCTGCCCGATCGTCGACACCTGGTGGCAGACCGAGACCGGCGGCCATCTGATCACCTCGCTGCCCGGCTGTACCCCCATGAAGCCCGGCTCCGCCACCCTGCCGTTCTTCGGCGTGGAGCCGGCGGTCGTCGATGCGGATGGTCACGAGCTCACCGGGGCGTGTGAGGGCGCCCTGTGCATGAGGCGAGCGTGGCCGGGGATGATGCGGACGGTGTTCGGCGACCACGACCGGTTCCGCCAGACCTACTTTTCCACCTTCAAAGGGCTCTACTTCACCGGTGACGGTTGCCGGCGGGACGAAGAAGGGTACTACTGGATCACCGGCCGGATAGATGACGTGATCAATGTCTCCGGTCACCGGCTGGGGACGGCGGAGGTCGAGTCGGCCCTGGTCTCGCACCCGGCGGTGGCCGAGGCGGCAGTGGTGGGCTTCCCGCACGATATCAAGGGACAGGGGATCTACGCCTACGTCACCCTGAACGCCGGGGTGAGCGAGGATGGGACCCTGCGCGATGAGCTGATCGCCCACGTGCGCAAGGAGATCGGCCCGATCGCGACCCCGGACGTGATCCACTGGGCGCCGGCGTTGCCCAAGACCCGGTCGGGTAAGATCATGCGCCGCATTCTCCGAAAAGTGGCGGAAGGAGAAAGCCACGCGATCGGCGATATCACCACCCTGGCCGATCCCTCGGTGGTCGACGACCTCATTCACAACGCCCCGCGGCGGTAAGGCGCGACGCCGCGGGCGGCACCGCTCAACGGCTTAAATTTGCTATATCCAAATCATTAGGTATTTGGTACATTTTTTTTGCCCCTACCCGAAGGGCTGGGCGGAATGGGAGGTGGCAAGGAGCGGGCGTGACAGCGAAGGAGACGGGTGATCCGTGCGTTCTATCCGGAGGGCGGCGAACGCCCTCCGGTGCGGCAATCCTCTCGGTGTCGCGACACATCCGCGCGAAGGTCGGGTCCGTGGCGGGGATCGCGTTACTCCTGCTGTTCGGACACGGCCTCGCCGAGGCCCAGGACGCCGAGCAGGCCATTCACAGCCACAGCCTGCGGGCACCTTCACCCCAGCCGGAGGTGGACATCGAGCGGCAATTTCACGATCTCTACGCCATTACCGAGGAAGAGGGGGTGGGGTACTTCGAGGAGCTCGAGCGACGGCGGCAGCGGCGTGCCTTTCTCGGCCACTACCGCAAGGCCACATTGCGCAGGCTGCGTGATTGGTCCCTGGACCTGTTTCCGGGGGAGTGGCCGACCGAGGAGTCGTCCGCGATTTCGGGCGGCACGGACGGCCCGACCAGTGCCGGGGTCGGAGGCAGCGGGTGGGCCGCAGAGTTCGTTGACCACGTGATCAACGAAACGGACGTGGAGTTGCGCTACGGTGGGGAGGAGAGCCTCACCTTCTCTCTTGGCCGGGATCTCGACTTGCACGGGCCGGACTGGTTGCGGGGTAGTCGTGTGGAGTTCAACCCGATTACCGGTGAGATGGAGGTCGATTTCGATCTCCGCACCACCTCGGTAACGTGCGGCGTCTCGACGGCCGGCGGCGCGAGCATCTCGTGGAGCATCCCGTTCTAACCGGCGCTCTCGATCAGATGTTGGCTGCTGGGTACTGCGAGCGTGGTGCGGACGGGGCCGCGTGTGGGGCTACGCGGCGGTGGTTTCAACGGCCAGCCGATCCGCAAGCGCCAGCCCTCGCTTCCAGCAGTCGGCCACCGAGACCCCCTGCCAGTAGTTACCCGTCAGGTGGAGGTTGGGAAACCGCGTGACCGCGGTGAGGATCCGCTCCAGCCGTGCGGTGTGGCCGAGGGTGTAGTGCGGGATGGCGTGAGCGAGGCGATGGACCTCGACGAACGCCGGCGGCCCTTGCAGCCCGAGGAGTGGCTCGATCTCGGTGATGACGCGGGTCTGGATCTCGTCCGGGGACATCTCCCGGATCTCTGGATGGCGTGCACCCCCGGCGAAGTTGGTGAGGAGGCAGAAGCCAGCCGGGGCGCGGCCGGGGAAGAGGGTAGAACTCCACAAGCTGCCGAGGGTTAGCAGTCCCTCCCGCGACGGGAAGAGGGCGCCGAAGCCGTCGAGCGGGTGGTCGATCGCCTCCCTCCGGTAACCGAGGTAGACCTGCGCCACCGGGTTGTGCTCGATGGCCTGCAGCAGGGCCGCCGCCTCCGGTAGTAATGCGGAGAGGAAGTCGCCGGCGGCAAAGGCCGGGGTGGCGCACACCAACCGGTGGGTGGTGAAGGACTCTCCGTCCGTCTCGACGCGGAACCTGCCGCCCATGGCCGTGACCTCGCGCACTGTGCAACCGAGGTGCAGTCGCTCCCCAAGGACGCTGGCCGCGTGGTGCATCGGTTGCTGCATCCCCTCGCGAAAGGAGTAGAGGCCGCGATCGGCCGGTCGGTCCGGGTCGGCCTTCCGGGTCTTGGCCGTCTTCAAGGCCCCGCGGATGAGACCCCCGTGATTGCGCTCGAAGCCGTCGAGCAGCGGAAAAGCGGCGCCCATGGAGATCCGTTCCGGGTTGCCGGCATAAACCCCGGAGATAAACGGGTCGAGGGCGTAGTCGAGAATCTCCTGGCCAAGGCGGCGGCGGACGAAGTCGGCAACGCTTTCGTCCGCGTCTCCCTTGCGGCGCGGGATGAACGGCTCTGCCATCGCCCGCAACTTGCCGCGCGCCCGCCATACCGGTGTCTTGAAGAAGGCGATCGGCCCGTCGGGCAGGGGGAGAATGCGGCCGCCCCGGAGGATGTAGCGTCGGGCCGCCGCAGGAGGTGCGTGACATCTCGCCGGTAGCGCCCCGACATCCGCCAGCCACGCCTCGATCCGACGCGAGGTGTTGAGGGTCGAGTTGGGTCCTCGCTCCAGCAGGTAGCCGCCGACCCGCACGGTGCGGATGACACCGCCGGGCTCGCCGCCTGCCTCCACCACCCGCACATCGCAGCCACGCCGGTGCAGGGCGTAGCCACAAGTGAGGCCGGTGGCGCCGGCACCAATCACCAAGACGTCGCAGTCGGCCAGGCTCACTTCGTTCGCAGGGGGGAGGGGGGGGCTAGGGGTTAGGGATGGTTAGTCGCCTGTCACGGCCTGCAGGTCTCTTCGTGGAGAAGCTCCCGCCAAGAATTTTTCACCGGCCCGCAGGGCCGGTACCACCCCTAACCCCCCTTGTCCCTAGCCCTTACCCTCGGGCACTCAGTTCCTTCACTGCGGCCACCATCGCCTTGGCGTTCTCTGGCGGTATGTCCGGGTGGATGCCGTGGCCGAGGTTGAAGATGTGGCCGATGGGTCCCGCGGCATCGAGGATGCGGCGCACCTCCTGGCGAATGCGCTCCTCGGTACCATACAGGGCGCATGGGTCGAGGTTGCCCTGCAGGGCGTGGGTGGCACCGTGGCGTGCCTTCACCGCGCCGATGTCGGTGCGCCAGTCCAAGGACAGGACGTCGGCGCCAAGCTGCGCCATCTCGTCCACCAGGTGGTCGCCGCCGTTGATGTACAGGATTACCGGCACGCCGTCACGGTGGAGTCCCTGGATCACCTGGCGCGTGAACGGTGCCGCGATGGTCCGGTAGTCCTCCCGGGAGAGGGTGCCGGCCCAGGTATCGAAGAGCTGCACCGCCTGTGCGCCGGAGGCGATCTGGTAGTTGAGGTACGTGGTCACCTGACGGGCGAGCTTCTCCAGCAGGGTGGCGAGGGTCTTGGGCTCGCGGTAGTACCAGTGCTTGACTTTGTTGAACCCCTCTCCGGTGCACCCCTCGATGGCGTAGGTGGCAAGGGTGAAGGGTGCCCCGGAGAAGCCGAGCAGGGGTACCCGGTCGGCGATCAGCTTGCGACATAGGGCCAAGGCATCACCTACGAAGCCAAGGCCATCCGTCGGGTCAACCACGTGCAGCCGTTCGATGTCCTCGGGGCCGTTGATCGGGTCCGGAAAGCGTGGACCGCCACCCTTGTCGAACACCAGCTCCAGCCCCATGGGCTCGAGCATGGTGAGGATGTCGGAAAAGAGGATGACGGCGTCGACGCCGATCAGGTCGAGTGGCTGGAGGGAGACCTCCGCAGCCAGCTCTGGGGTCTTGCACATGGTGAGGAAGTCGGCCTTCGCGCGTACGGCGCGATACTCTGGCAGGTACCGGCCGGCCTGACGCATCATCCACACTGGCGTGCGCTCCACCGGCTGGCGAAACGCGGCGCGGAGGAGGAGGTGGTCTGGCATCGGCGATGCTCCAGGAAGAAGGCTCACGACCACGGTCGGGCACTATGGGCGAAAGGCGCGGGTGGCGGCAAGCCGATGGACTGGGTGGCTGGGACGATCCCGCGGCGTTTCGACGCCGCTCCGGAGCTGCATGCAGGTCTGTCGGCTGAGTAAAATTGTGGCCCAGTCATGCGACCGACATGCGTAGTGTATTTCGATTTTATCTGCCCCTTCTGCTACCTCGGCGCGTATCGCCTCAGCCGTCTCCAGGCGCGCTGGGCCTTTGACGTCGAGTGGCGGGGGATCCAGATCCATCCGGAGACCCCGTCCGTGGGTATGCCTCTTGCGGCCATCGGCGACGAGCGACTGCGGCAGGCGGCGGCCGGCATCGTCCCCCTGGTGGCGGAAGAAGGGCTCGATCTCGCCATTCCCTTGACCCTGGCCAACTCGAACCTCGCCCACCGCATGGCAGAGTGTGCGCGACGAGAGGGGGCGTTGGAGAAGTATCAACAGCGCGTCTTCGCGGCCTACTTTCAGGAGGGCCGAAACATTGGGGACAGCGAAACCATCCCGGCGATCGTCCGCGACCTCGGGATCTCCAAGCGGGTCATCGCCGCGTTTCTCGCCGATCGCGCGGGATACGCCGCCATTATTACGGAGCGCCTGCGGGACTGCGCTGCGCGGGGCTTCCGCGCCTTCCCGGCGGTGATCATGGGCGATCGCCAGTGGCAAGGGGTCCAGCCCGACCCGGTGTGGGTAAAGGGTCTGCGGGCCATGGGGTGTAAGCGGCGCTAGCCCGCATTTCTCACCAGGGATCGTGGCGAGACCGTACAAACGCCCGTAGATCTTGGCTGGCCCGCGGTAGGAGCCGATTCTATCGGCGACCCCATGTGGCAGGTCGCCGAAGGGATTCGGCTCCTACCCCGGACGAGGACCCGGCCAGGAGATGCGGCCTGCCTGCCGGCAGGCAGGGCGGTTGCGCGGTCGCAGCAGATCCCTGGTGAGAAATGCGGGCTAGGACAAGGCTCCCCTGCACAGGCTCGACCACCACCACCTCCTGTGTACCGGAGTGGGCGATCGCGTTGTTCACCACCTCGGTGACGGCGTAGTGAAAGGGGTCCGCCGCCGTCTCCCATGGTGGTCGATTTCATAAGAGTTTTTACAACTCCTCTTCGTGGCAAGAGTGGCTCGACGCCCATGGCGAGCGACCCTGGCATCGAGCTACCTGGCACGCGGTTACCGCCGTTGGCCGCTGAGGAGAAATGGTCATTGGCCGATACGTTGGGGGGCTGTGAGGAGCAACCTATGAGTTACCCCAGTGGTGCGGAGTACGAGGGCTATCGCTGGCTGTGCACACAGGAGGTCTGCGTCCGGCTTCTCGCCTGGCAGCCTGCAGAGGGTGATTATTGCTTCTCGACCGACCAGGGCGGCGATGGTCCCGTGTGGGTCGTGGCGGATGATGCGCTGGTGGTCGCCCCAGGGACGGCAGAGCACCGCTTCTACCCACGCCTGGATCAGCTCAAGACCCGCTGTCAGCGGCGCCTCAACACCTCTTGGCGCCTGGCCCAGGAGCGCTTCGAGCAGTGGATGGTGGAACAGACCTTTTTCGAGACCGAGGAAGAGGCGTGGTTGCGCTTCCTGTGCCACCTCTACGAGGCGGAGGTGCCGCCGCCGCACTACATCTGACCGGGCCTCGGTGCAGCACAATGCGGGTTAGGATAGGGCGCGTTTCTCCATTGCCCTTTCCGGTGTTTTCCCGTGGGGTCCATGGCCCGCTACTGGCGCATCACCTACAAGCTCCTCGGCGCAGTCGTGGCGACGGCCGTGGCCGCTGTACCCGTCATCTTCGTGATGGTGGCCACGGCCGGCCATCCCGCGGCGCGCGCACGGGTCGGGGCGCACATGAGTCACCTGTGGGCACGAGTGTTGCTTCCCCTGTTCGCCGTGCGCGTGCACCGCACGGGGCGTCTGCCCGTGGACGGTACCATGGTGGTGGCCAACCACCTGTCCTACCTCGACATCCTGTGTCTCGCCTCGTGCTATTCCGGCCTCTTCCTGTCCAAGGCGGAAGTCGCTGGCTGGCCGGCCATCGGGGTACTTGCCCGTGCGGCCGGCACCTTGTTCATCGACCGGGACCAGAGCCGCGATACCGGGCGGGTTAACAGCGAGCTCGCCGCGTGGCTACGCGCGGGCCTGCGCATCACCTGGTTCCCGGAGGCCGCCACCTCTCGTGGGGCGACGGTGGCCGCGTTCAAGTCCTCGCTGTTTCAGGCCGCGGTGCTGGCGGAGGTGCCGTGCATCCCCGCCACGCTGAGCGTGACCACGCCGGGGAGCCCGGACCCTCCCGCGCGCACCGTCTGTTGGTGGGAGGCGACACCGTTCCCCAGCCATTTCATCCGCCTGCTTGCCCTGCCGCGCGTGGAGGTCACGGTCCACTTCGGGGAGGCGGTGATGCCACCCGGCGACCGCAAACACCTCGCTCGGGAGTTGCATGCGCGTGTTTTGGCGGCGTTCGTGCCGGTGGCGCAATAAGAGCCGCGGTGGTCGAGGGGCTGGCCCCTGCCGCGCGCCATGCGCCGATCAGAACGGCTGCTTGAGGCTGAAGTAGAGCTTGGTGCTAAAGCCATCGTCGGGGTGGTACCCGTAGGCGGTATCGAGGCGCACGACGCCCTGTACCAGCCTGCCGATGTACACCCGGAGACCAAGACCGCCGCCCGCCGCCACCCTGCCTGGGTCGAGGAGATCGGACGCCTGGCCCGCGGTGCCGGCGTCGAGGAAGGCGGCGCCACCGAGCCAGTTCCAGGCCCGTGGGCTGCGGTACTCCAGGTTGCCCAGCCACATGCCCTTTCCCGAGATGGAGTCCTTTTCGATCCCGCGCACCGATCGCCCACCCCCCAGCTCGAAGCCGACCTCGCTGGCGTCCGGCCCAATCGTGTATCCCGTCTGCGCCCGGGCGGTCACGTTCTGCTGGCCAAACTTCCAGTACCACTGGTAGCCCAGATCCAGCTTCAATGCATCGGCGTTGCTGCCGAGCGCGAGGGTGAACAGCTCTACGGTATAGTCCCACCGGTGGCCGGCGAAGGTGTAGTTGAAGTCGTCCACCGAGTCCAACGAATGGGTAAAGCGCACGCTGTTGACCCACTGGGTATCCTCAGTTCCCGCGCCGTCGGTTTCGGTGACGTAGTTGATGGTCACGCCACCCCCCATGCGCCGGCGGCTTGTCCCCTCACGGGTAAAGTGGTGGAGCTCCAGGTCGAGGTCGACGCTGGTGGCCTCGCCCTCGCCGGTGGTGGTGAGCTCGGTGCTTGCGGCTGCCTCGCCATCGGTGGCCCAGCCGAGCCCGACGCTGAAATCGTATGGCGAGTCGCGCAACTCGCGGAAATCCAGGTTGACGGAGGCGGAGTCGCCTCGTTCAGTATCGCTGTCGGTGCCGAAGGCGTGCTTGACCTTCACCTGGAGCAGTTGATCCTCGCCACGGAAGTTGTAGTCGGTGTAGTTGATCCCGGCCTTCACGTTGCCCTCGTCCGAGATATCGAGCTCAGGTAGGGGCAGGATCGACCACTTCTCCTTTACCCGGACGGTCAGGTGCAGCCGGTCGGTGCCGGGGACCGGCACCACCTCGCCCGTCACGCGGTAGTAGAGGCCGAGGTTGCGGATGCGCTGCAACGACGCCTGGAACTGCTCCTCGCTGTAGGGGTCTCCCACCTGCAGCAGCATCTCCCGCGCCAACACCTTGGTCTTGGTGCGATGGTTGCCGCGGTATTCGATCGCGTCCACCACCCCCGATGGTCCTGCCCCCTCATCACCGGGTGCGGCGATCGCTGCCCCTGTGGTGACGCACAGGACGACGATGATGACCAGGGTGCGCATGACCGCTCTTGGCTACGGCAGGGGGTTGAATGATCCCGGCATTCCATGTCTACCGGCAGGCAGGCGCCCGGCGGACCGTAGCGGGAACATGGTGGTATCTCCGGAGGATTCGGGCCGGTGTCCCGTCTCGTGCCGCCGTCGCTGCGGCGGGTTGGGCGTCTTTTCGGGAACCTTTGGCACCTTCTCGATCCGCATGGCAGCACCGGGTTGAACGCTGCCTGCCGCTCGTCGATCCTGAGCGAGCCCGCACCGATCTGCCGGCCTCAGGCTCTCAACCCTATGAGTACGGCGCGCATGACGCGCCGATTCTGTTTGCCTTCTCTGGTGGTCCCAATGCTTCATCTGGGTGAGATCGAGTACGCGAACTGCCTGCCGATTCAGGAGCCATTTCGGGCGCGTTGGGGGCATGAGTACCGCTTCACCGCCGGTGAGCCACGGGCCATCAACCACCTCCTGCGTGCCGGAGCGATCGATTGTGCCCCTGCGTCGTCGATCGAGTACGCCCGTTACCCCGAGCGGTACTGGATCCTGCCGGGGCTCGCGATCGGTGCGGACGGGCCGGCGCGGAGCGTCGTGTTGGTGACACCGGTGGACGTCGCCCGGTTGGATGGGCGCGAGGTCTATCTCACGCCGGCCTCGGCGACCTCGGTGGTCTTGCTCAAGATCCTCCTGGAACACTTTGCCGGCGTCCGGCCACGCTACGTGGAGGGTATCCCGGAGGACGTGCGCCGGCCCCACCTCCTGATCGGCGATCGTGCCATGGACCTGGTCCATGATCCACCGCCCGGCGTCGAGGTGGTGGACCTCGGTCGCTGGTGGAAGGAGGTCACCGACCTGCCCATGGTCTTCGCATTGTGGCTTCTGCGCCGCCACACAGTCGCGCACCAGCGGCAGGAGTGCGCACGGCTTGCGGCGCGCCTCATCCAGATCCGCCGCGAAATCGACGACCAGCGCCTCGCTGGGCTGGCCGCCGACTTCGCCTGCCCCAGGATCTCCGCCGAGCGTCTCCTGACCTACTGGCGCGCCCTCTCTTACGAGCTCGGCGACCGGCACCAAGCCGGCGTGACGCGCTTCTTCGAGTTGGCGGTGGCGGTGGGGGCGATCACCCAGGCTCCGCCCCTGGAGCTGTGTCAACCGCCGGTCGGTGCGGCCAGAGGGGCGTAGAGGTCGGGCTGCCGGTCGGCGAGAAAGCGGGTGATCCGCCGCGCCTCGTCGACCTGGTCGGTGTCGATCATCGCCATCACGATCGCTTCGGTCTGTCCGGCGGGCTCCGCCACCAGCTCGCCAAAGGGATCGACGCAGAACGACTGGCCGTAGAACTCCATGGCCCCCTCGCTTCCGACTCGGTTGAGGCGGAAGACGTAGAGGTTGTTGCACAGGGCGTGGCTACACAGCAGGGCGCGCCACCGTTGTTGCGAATCGAAGGCGGCGGCGGTGGGCGCAAAGATGAGCTGTGCGCCGGCGAGGGCAAGGAGGCGCGCCCCTTCCGGAAAGTAGTTGTCCCAGCAGATCTGCACCCCGACCTTCAGCCCACCCAGGTCGAATACCGGCAACGGGCCGGTGCCGGCGCTGAAGTACGCCTTCTCGCGGTAGCCGTCGAGGTCGGGTAAGTAGCGCTTCTGATAGGTGCCGATGACGGCCCCATCCGGCCCGATGACGAAGGCCGAGTTGAACCACTCTTCGCGCTCGCCCTGCGTTCGCTCCGGGATTGGCGCTACCAGGTGGATGCCATGCTCCTTGGCGCACTCCTGCAGCCGCTGCAAAGCAGCGTCGTGGCCGTCGAGCGGGACGCCACCGTTCTCCGTGGCGGGAAACCAGGGCGTGGTGCAAAGCTGCGGCAACAAGACGATACCGGCACCGCGCGCAGCCGCGATCTCTGCAAGCTGCAGCAAGTGGTTGAGGTTGCGCTCCGGATCGGCGGTGGCCGCCGACTGGATGCCGGCCAGGGTGTATCGCATCGGGAGGCTCCGGTAACTCTGGGGGCATTTCGCCGAACCCGGCGCATCTTTGCCGGTGAGCGGTAGCCAAGCCAAGGGGGTCGCGCGGGTTGCGGATGCTGATGATTTCTGCGTCGCATCGCACCCTATGCACCGGACGCCATGCGGGCGCCGTGGCACTTCTTGTACTTCTTTCCGCTACCGCACGGGCACGGCTCGTTGCGGCCGACCTTGTCGGCCCCGTCCTTGCGTACCGGCTGGCGGCCTTCGTCCTCTTCGCCCCGCGAGTACTTGAGGTTGCGTGGTGCCTGGGGGCGCGGCACGCGCAACCCCTGGAGTACGGCCTCATCCTCGGCCGGCGTGGCGGCCGGCTCGCGGCGCTGGGCCGTCGCCTGGCCGGTGGCGTCGCCGGGGAGGCCGGGGCGCGGTGCGGCGGCCGGGGGCTCCTGGATGCGGATCTGGAGGTGGAAGAGGGTGCGGATCACCTCCTCCTTGATCCGGTCGCTCATGGCCTGAAAGAGCTTGTATCCCTCCTTCTTGTACTCGATGAGCGGGTTGCGCTGGCCATAGCCGCGCAGGCCGATGCCCTCCTTCACGTGGTCCATGATCAGGAGGTGGTCTTTCCAGAAGCCATCCAGGTACTGGAGCATCACCATCTTTTGCAGGTGGGCAGAGTTCGCCGGGCCGATTAAGCCGCGCTTCTTGTTCAGATGGCCCTGGAGGGGTGCGAGCAGGGCGGCCATGCGCTCCTTGTGCGACTTCTTCAGCAGCGACGAAAGGTCGTCGATCGGCGGCCGCCCGAAGATAGCGGTGAGGGCCGTGGCGAGGGGCGCGGGGTCCCACCCCCGGGAGGTGTAATCCGGCGGCAGGTGCTGGTAGAGCTGTCGTTCCAGTACCTCTTCCAGCATGGCGTCGATGTCTTCGCCGATGCCGTCGCCCTCGAGCACCTTGCGCCGCTGGGCGTAGATCACTTGGCGCTGCTGATTCAGGACGTCGTCATACTCCAGGAGGTGTTTGCGGATCTCGAAGTTGCGCGCCTCCACCTTGGTCTGGGCGTTCTCGATGGACCGGCTGACCATGCGGTTCTCGATCGGCACGTCCTCCTCCATGCCGAGGCGCTGCATGAGGCCGGAGATGCGGTCGGAGCCAAAAATCCGCAGCAGGTCGTCTTCGAGGGAGAGGTAGAAGCGCGATGCGCCGGGATCCCCCTGGCGGCCGGAGCGGCCGCGCAGCTGGTTGTCGATGCGCCGGCTCTCGTGGCGCTCGGTGCCGAGGATGTAGAGGCCGCCAGCCTCCAGGACCCGCTCTTTTTCGTCCACGCACTGCTTGCGGTAGCGCTCGAGCTGGGCCTCGTGGCCTTCGACATCCTCCCATGGGAATGCCTTAGCAAGGAACTCCGGGTTGCCGCCGAGCATGATGTCGGTACCGCGGCCGGCCATATTGGTGGCGATGGTGACGGCGCCGTACCGCCCCGCCTGGGCGACGATCTCCGCTTCCCGCTCGTGGTGCTTGGCGTTTAGCACGTTGTGCGGGACGTCGGCCTTTTTCAAGCGTGCCGCGAGGCGCTCCGATTTCTCGATGGAGATCGTGCCTACCAGCACCGGTTGGCCCTGGGTGTGCAGCTCCTGGATTTCTTGCACGATCGCCCGTTCTTTTTCCTCCACCGTGCGATACACCACGTCGTGCTGGTCGCGGCGGATCATCGGCATGTGGGTCGGGATGGCGACCACGTCGAGCTTGTAGATGTTGTGGAACTCCGCCGCCTCGGTCTGGGCGGTGCCGGTCATCCCCGCGAGCTTCTCGTAGAGGCGGAAGTAGTTCTGGAAGGTGATCGAGGCCAACGTCTGGTTCTCGTTAGCGACGGTGAGGCCCTCCTTCGCCTCCAGGGCCTGGTGTAGGCCGTCGGAGTAGCGGCGCCCGGGCATCATGCGGCCGGTGAACTCATCGACGATCACCACCAGGCCGTCCTTCACCACGTAGTCGACGTCGCACGTGAAGCACTTGTGGGCGCGTAGCGCCTGGTTGACGTGATGCACCAGCTCCATGTTGTCCGGGTCGTAGAGGTTGCCGCCCTTGAGCAGCCCACCCTCCGCCAGGAATTTCTCCACCCGCTCGGTCCCCTGGTCGGTGAGGGCGACCGTGTTGTGCTCCTCGTCGTGGACGTAGTCGCCGGTCTCCTCCTTGACCCGGCGGCTCCCCGGCTCCGGATTGGGAATGACCTCACCGCGCTCCAGGTGGGGAATGACCTGGTTGATCAGGTAGTACTTGTCGGTAGAGTCCTCGGTGGGGCCGGAGATGATCAGCGGGGTACGCGCCTCGTCGATCAGGATCGAGTCCACCTCGTCGACGATCGCATAGTAGAACGGCCGCTGCACGTAGTCGGCCAGATCGTACTTCATGTTGTCCCGCAGGTAGTCGAAGCCGAACTCGTTGTTGGTGCCGTAGGTGACGTCACAGCGGTAGATCTCCTTGCGCTGGGCGTCATTGAGCCCGTGGACGACGGTGCCGACGCGCATGCCGAGAAATTCGTAGATGCGCCCCATCCACGCCGCGTCGCGGCTCGCCAAGTAGTCGTTGACCGTCACCACGTGAACGCCACGGCCAAGGAGGGCGTTGAGGTAGACTGGCAGGGTCGCCACCAGGGTCTTGCCCTCACCGGTCTTCATCTCCGCGATCTTGCCCTGGTGCAGGACCATGCCGCCGATGAGCTGCACATCAAAGTGGCGCATCCCCAGGACCCGGCGGCTCGCCTCGCGCACCGTGGCGAAGGCCTCGGCCAACAAGTCATCGAGCCGCTCGCCATCGCGCAGGCGTTGGCGAAACCGGTCCGTCTGTGCCCTGAGACGGTCGTCGGTGAGGGCCTGGATCTCCGGCTCCAGGGCGTTGATCCGGTCAACGAGCGGCTGGAGTCGGCGCACCATCCGCTGGTTGTGGGTGCCGAAGATCTTGGTGAGGACGGCGGAGAACATGACGAGAGGACGCTACGCCACCCGCGGCGCGGGCACGAACCGCTAGGCTAGCACAGGGGGGACAGACACCCGTAGGGGAGGTGCTACTCCCGGATGTAGTCCATCGGGTCGCGCGGGATCCCGTGCCGGTGGACCTCGTAATGCAGGTGCGGACCCGTGCTGCGACCGCTGCTGCCGAGGTAGCCGATGACGTCGCCGCGGTGTACCTTGTCGCCCGTGACGACGATGACCGTTTCCAGATGGGCGTAGAGGGTCTCGGTGTCGAGCCCGTGGTCGATGACCACGTGGTGCCCAAACGACGAGTCGAGTGATACCTGATCGATCGCGCCGCTCGCGCTGGCTACTACCGGCGTCCCGTAACGCCCCGCGATGTCCACCCCGGCGTGGCGCTTCCAGCCGTGGGTGTAGGGATCGATGCGCCGCCCAAAGGGGCTCGCGACCCAGCCGTGGGTGGGCCAGATGGAGGGGGTGACGAGCATCTCCTGCTGGCGCTGCTCCAACAGGTGGGTGAGCTCGGCGAACGAGGCATCCTCCGCGGTCAGATTGGTCTCGGTGCGGCGGATCTCTTCCGCGAGCCCCCGCAGCCGTTCCGGCAGGGAGATCTCTTCGCGCTCTACGGCCTGGAGCCCACCGACGCCGAAGAATTGCCCGTTGATCGACGGCGGGCTATCGTCCGCCACGATGCGCAGCCGGTTGTTCAGCTCGTGGATCTCGGACAGCCGCTCGGTCAGTTGCCCGAACAGGTAGTGGGCACCGGAATACGCCTCCTCCACCTCTTGCACCTGGGCGGCGAGCCGGCCGCGGTCCTTCCCCAGCCAAATGCTGACCGGCGCCAGCAAGAGACAGAGTGGCAGCAGCGCGGCGAAGCTGGCGACCAGGGGCCGGGGGACGGCGAGGACACGGGTCTCCCCGAGCCGGTTCTGGACCTGAAGGCGGACTGCGAGGTGGGACATGTCTCCTCCTCCACGGCGAGGCGCGGGTTGTCTATCACGCGATATCGAGGGCGGTCAAAGAAAAGCTCGGGACTTTTTTGCCCCAAGGCGCCAGACCAAGGCCACGCGCGATCGGGCGTCGGGGTCGCCGCCGGGCCTGCGAGTCGGGTACGTTGACCACTCATTTCTCCAACGATTTCATGGTCCAGCTATGCGGCACGCGATCCTTTTCGATATCGATGGCGTGATCCTGGATGATGAGCCCATACATTTTTTCCTGTTCAACGAGGGGCTCGCCCCTCTCGGCTACCGGATCGCGGAGGCGGAGTACTATGAGATGTACGTGGGGTTCGACGACGTCGACGGCTTCACTGCCGTGGTGGTGGACCAGGGAGGGCGGCTCGCCCCCGCCAGGGTGGCGACGCTGGTCTGGGACAAGACGTCCCGCTACCAGTCCCTGATGGATGACGATCCGCCCCTCTTTGCCGGCGCGGCAGCCGTCATCCGGCGCCTGGCCGCGCACCACCCCCTGGCGATCGCCTCCGGTGCCCTGCGAGTGGAGATCGAGGGGGTGCCGAACGACGCACCTGGCCGACTGATTCCAGGCGGTGATGGCGGCGGAGGACGTGAGACGCGGCAAGCTAGACCCGGTGGTGTCGGCGATGCCGGCCGCGACCAGCGCCTGGTCCGGGCTTTGCTAGCTCCAGTCGACGGGGAGACCTAAGCACCATCGCGAGACCATGGTTGGACAGATGACCGGATATCCAGCGACGAGACGGGGTGCAGAACGGCGCCGCACGACCTGGCGTACCCTGATCTACGCCATGCGGGGGCGGCGCAAGAAGGCACGGCGATCGGACGACCCCCCGGTGTATCCAGACCATTACGACTCCTGGCTTTTCTTCTCCATTGTCTTGTTATTTATC
This sequence comes from bacterium, assembly GCA_036393335.1. Classification (GTDB taxonomy): domain Bacteria; phylum CG2-30-53-67; class CG2-30-53-67; order CG2-30-70-394; family CG2-30-70-394; genus DASWHD01. The sequence continues at coordinate 350 of DASWHD010000015.1, read as the reverse complement.
TTCTCCTTGGGGGACGCCTTCGCCACACTATCGTGGGTCGATCACGGGGTGGCCATCGAGGGAAATCCGGTGATGGCCGTCATCCTTCCCCTCGGGCAGGAGGTGTTTGTCTTTTACAAGCTCGTCCTCACCGTGGCCGGGGTCTCATTTCTGCTCTACTGCTATCCCTTCTACCGTATCAATTTGATACTCGCCGCCCTCAACCTGATCTACTTGGCCCTGGCTGTTTACCACCTACAGATCTATCTCAGATTTATTGCGTGACGCCTGATATGGAGGGGGACGCCACGCGCGCCCCTCGCCGCCCGGCGCAGGTCCGGGCGGCTTCACCCCCCCCGTGGATGGCGGGC
>DASWHD010000014.1:0-1592 GCA_036393335.1 bacterium | reverse complement strand
GGCCCGGCATCCCCGCCGCTTGCATGCTGTCGATGGACATCGTCGTCCCCGGGAGGAACTCCAACACCATCACGTTGTGGTGCGGCAAGTGGTGCACCACGCGGGGCGCCACGCCGGCCGCGGCCGCCGCCCGGGTGTTGTGCACCTCGTTCGCCCGATCGACCGCCAACAGCTCGGTGCTGGCGCCCGGGATGCGGACGAAATACTTCGTCCCCTCGACCTCGACCTTGTAGTTGGTGTTGGTGAGGCCACCCCCCAATGGCGCAACGCGGACCTCCCGTCCTTGCCACTCGGGGATTTGCCCGATCACCTCCTCAATCTTCAGAGGCATGCCCTCTCCTGGCGCGGGCCATCGCCACGCGGCCCGAGCGCGCCCATGTGGGCCACGGTCAGCCCGCTCCCCGGTCCCCTGTGCCCAGGGCCGCGGCCACGAACAGCAATACGGCGCTGGGCAGATACGCCATGCCGATCGAGAATCCCGTGATCACCACAAACGTCGAGACCAGGGTCGCGGCCGTCGCCTGGATCACGCGCCGCCAACGGCTTCGTGGGAACGCGAGGGGGACCGCAGCTAACGCGACCGGAACGGCCAGGGGCACGAGCACTTGCGGCCCGTTCACCTCCAGCAGGGTCTGGCGCGTCTCCTCCACCACGGGCCGTACTCCGCCGGAAGAGTCGGACGACTCACTCACGCTGACCGTGGTGTAGGTGGGCAGGACGATCATGGAAGCCGAGGCGAAGAGGGCCGCACCGAAGCCTGCCAGGGCGAGCAGCGTGTCCCACCGGCGCGCCGGTGGGATGGGCGTCACGCTCGAGGGGCTCTGCAGAACCGCCCGGATCACCAACCCCAGACTCGCCAACATCAGAGCGATCAGGAAGAACAGCAAGCGCGCCTCCCTTTCCTTCGATCTGCCCGACAAGGTTCGATCCTGCCGTGTGGACGTTCCTGCGACCTACCTGTTTGGGCTATGGTCAGCCGGCCCTCGCCATGGTAGGGTAAGGGCCATCCCTCCAGCCTCTTGACGTCACCTTGTCGACACGAGTATCGCACGGACTCCCGTTCGTACGCCCGGGCATCCGCCGCTTCGGCGCCGTCCTTGTAATTCTGACCTGGTTCGTGGGCGCTCCCCCGCCCCGCGTCCGCGCCCTGGATCCGGAGACATGGGAATTCATTCCCGCATCCGCCTCGGCGCAGGGCAACCTGGCCCTCCCATCGCGGCCAGCCTCCGCCCACGCACAACAGACGTTCCCCCTCGAGACAGACGCCGTCCATGTTTCGGGATTACCCCTGCCGGACCTGCAGACATTACCTCCGGGCGACCTCCGGATCCGACACCTGGCTGACGGCCGACGCCTCCTCCGCTTCAGCAATACCATCTGGAACCGGGGTACCGCCGCCCTGGAAGTCTCTGGACAGGTGAACCCGTTCACCCGCGCCATCGAGCTGCGCCAGCGCCTGCTCATCTCCGGCGACACCGCCGTCGAGCGGCCGATCGGTCGTTTTGTCTGGCATCCGACGCATGGGCACTGGCACATCGAGGAATTCGCGCTGTATCAACTCTGGTCCATTACGCCCTCCGGCGAACCGGACC
>DASWHD010000013.1:0-7380 GCA_036393335.1 bacterium | reverse complement strand
GGCTCCTTGGCGGCCTCGGCACCACCCTCGCCGGCGTCATCGCCTGGTGGTGGAAACGCCGCACCGCCGCCACGCCGGCCCCGGCAAGCGCCGGCACGTAGCTGCCGCCGACCGGCTCACCGCCCGGCACGCTCTCCCGAGGAAGACTCAACGCAAAGGTGCCAGGGCACAAAGATGCGAGGGGCAAACATTTATGCTCCGGAGGGATCGATCCGGTCGGAGGGAGTCGAGATGCAGCAGACCGCATGGCCAGGTCATGAATCAGCGCCTCTCATCGCTGAGTTCACATGTCCAAGACGTGGCCCCGCATACACCAAGACGTGGAGGCGGTATGAACCTGAAATGGATCGTCTGGATGATGATGGGACTGCTTCTCTCACTCTCGTACGGGTCGTCCGGCACGGAGGCGGATGAGACGGCCGGCGCACAAGGTCCGCCGGTGCAGGGCGAGCAGATAGACTGGGAGATCGAAGCCCTGGTTGGGAATGCCCTGGACAAGGGCAGTTACGCGTTTGATCACCGGTTCGAGAACGATCGCCAGTACAAGAGTGAGTCCTGCGACTGGTCGGCCATGCAGGGTGAAGGGAATGAAGTCGGCTTGGCGTTCATTCAGGAACCGGTCCGTGTCCGGCGGGTCTTCTAGCCCGCATTTCTCACCACGACTCTGCTGCGCCCGCGCAACCGCCCTGCCTGCCGGCAGGCCGCATCTCCTGGCCCACCTCGTCCGTAGGTAGGAGCCGATTGGATCGGCGACCCAATGTGGCAGGTCGCCGAAGGGATTCGGCTCCTACGGTTGGGCCGGCCAGGATCTACGCGCGTTTGCACGGTCTCGCCTCGATCCCGGGTGAGCAATGCGGGTTAACTTCACGGCGGCCAGAACACTGGGATCAGAAGGGTGGCAGCTATGCACAAGACGATGTTCAGAGGGACCCCTACGCGCAGATAGTCTCGCACGAGATAACCTCCCGGTCCCATCACCATGGTGTTTGTCTGATACCCGATCGGCGTGGCAAAACTCGCGCTCGCTCCGAAGGTAACCGCAATGAGTAGTGGCTTCGGATCGATTCCGGCCGATGCAGCAACGCCGAGGCAGATCGGCGTGAGGAGAACCGCGGCCGCGTTGTTAGAGAGAACCTCGGTAAGAAGGCTGGTGAGAAGATAGAAGGAACCGATGAGAACCATGGGCCCTTGTGGGCCTGCAAAACCCACCAGGGATTCGGCAAGCACGCGCGCGAGACCGGTTTTTTCCATGGCGAGGCCCAGCGGGATCATGCCTGCGAGAAGGAGGAGCACTCCCGAGTCCAGGGCACGGGTTGCGTGAGGCAAGGTCAGACATCCGGTGAGCAGCATGATCCCCACCCCCGCAATTGCGAGCAGCACGATGGGGGCCACCTTGGCCGCCGCCAGTACCACCACACCCAACAGGATAGCGATGGCGAGGGGGGCCTTCCGCGGAAAGGTCAGGGTCCGCTCCACGCCCGCGATGAGCAGGACCTCTCCCTCGTCCTGTAGGGCACGCAAGGCTTCGCGTTCTCCCTGAAGGAGCAGTACGTCCCCTGAATGGAGCCGTAACTCGCGTAGGTTGTACTGATGGTGTCGTCCAAGTCGTCTGACCGCCAGGACCTGCACTCCCTGGCGGCGGCTGAGTCCGAGATCCATCACTCGTCTGTGGAGAAATCGTGAGTTCGGAGCGACGACGGCCTCCACCATGCGCAGGTCAATGCGACTGATCGCCACGCGCTCCGTGTCGGAGATGGCCGTTCCCCAGATGACCCGCCGCTGGTTGATCATCTCGTGAATGGTGCGAGCAGTGCCCTCGACAAGGAGCACGTCGTCCGCCGCTACCAGGGTTCCAGGTGCCGGGCCGAGAGTGACTTCCTCATCTCGGATCAGTTCCAGGATGCGGATCTCCGCGACCTCGCCGAAGACCTCCCGTAGAGGTTTCCCGACGAGGCCACTGGTGGCGGGAACGCTGACCTCGGTGACGAATCGGCCCGGAGCGTCTTCGTCCATGAGCTGTGCGAGGGCGCTCCGGTGTGGCAATAGACGCGGTACGACCAGCACCACGTACGCGCCACCGATCACCAGGTAGAGCAGGCCAAGACCGCTGAATTCGAACATGCCGAAGCCCGAACCACCGGCTTGGCGATAGAGAGAGTCCACGAGGATATTGGTGCTCGTACCGATCAGCGTGCAGGTGCCCGCCAGGATTGAGAGATAGCTGATGGGGATGAGCAGCTTGGAGGGGGATAGGCGAGTTCTTCTCCCCACCGTCAGCGCCACGGGGATCATCAGGGCGACGATTGCCGTGTTGTTCATGAATGCGCTGAACACGACCGTGGGTCCGGCGATGAGGAGAAGCAGCGCCGTTACACTGCCGCGCGCATGCCGGACGAGCGAGTTGCCAATGTAGTCAACCACGCCTGCTCGCTCCAGCCCCGCGGTCAGCACCAGCATCGCGGCCACGGTAAGCGTGGCCGAGCTGGAAAATCCGGACAGGGCCTCACCAGGCTCGAGCAGGCCGGTTAGCCCGAGCACGGCGATGACGGCGACGGCAACAATCTCGATCCTGATGAGCTGCGTGATGAGCAGCAACAGGGTCAGGGCCACGATGATGGCGAGGAGGATCATCAACGCCTCTGTGCCGATGATCGTGCGACACCCACCGGCAGGTCATTTGTCAAAAATAGAGCCGAGAGCCGCAACGGTGTCGACCACGGGCTTGCCAGTGGACGTGGGCCTCGCGAACGATGCTTGATTCGAACCCCTCAACACCGGCCTGCGGCAGGCAGGGGTCCCGCTCTCAGGCCGGACGGCTACCGGGCGCGCAGGTAGCGATCGACGGCGGCGGCGGCCTTGCGGCCTTCGGCGATGGCCCAGACCACCAGGGAGGCGCCGCGGTGCATGTCGCCGGCGGCGAAGACGCCCTCGACCGAGGACTGGTAGTTTCCGTCGATCGCCACGTTGCCGCGTGGATCGAGCTTCACCCGGAGGTCCTCCAGGAGGCCGGTGCGCACCGGGTGGACGAAGCCCATGGCAAGGAGCACCAAGTCGACCTCCATGGCGAACTCGGAGTCCGCGACCTCCAGCATCTCGCGGCGGCCGTTCTCGGTCGCCTCGCTCCATTCCAGGCGCACGCCGTGGAGGTGAGTGACGCGCCCGTCGTTGCCGGCAAACGTCCTGGTGGCCACGCTCCACTGGCGCGCGCATCCCTCCTCGTGGGAGGAGGAGGTGCGCAGGACCATTGGCCAGTTGGGCCAGGTGCCGGGAGACGGCCGGTCCGGCGGCTGGGGCAGGAGCTCGAACTGGTGGACCTCGGTGGCGCCCTGGCGATTGGCGGTGCCGACGCAGTCGCTGCCGGTGTCGCCGCCGCCAATCACCACGACCTTCTTCCCCCGGGCATCGATGGACTCGGCAGCGGGGACGGAATCCCCGGCAATACGGCGGTTCTGTTGCCTGAGGTACTCCATGGCGAAGTGGACCCCGGTCAAGTCACGGCCGGGCACCGGCAGGTCGCGCGGCACCATTGCACCACCGGCCAGGAGCACCGCGTCGAAGTCGCGGCGCAGATCGCCGGCCGGCAGGTCCACGCCGACGTGGACACCGGTGCGGAACGCGACGCCCTCGGCGCGCATCTGCTCCATGCGCCGGTCGATGGTCCATTTTTCCAGCTTGAAGTCGGGGATGCCGTAGCGCAGCAGGCCACCGATGCGGTCGGCCTTCTCGAAGACGGTCACGGCGTGGCCGGTGCGGGCGAGCTGTTGCGCCGCCGCCAGGCCGGCGGGACCCGAGCCGACCACCGCGACCCGCTTGCCGCTCTTTGTGGGCGGCGGCTCGGGCTGGATCCAGCCCTCGGTGAAGCCACGCTCGACGATGACCTTTTCGATGTTGCGGATGGTGACCGGGTCGTCGTTGATGTTCAGGACACACGAGGTCTCGCACGGCGCGGGACAGATGCGGCCAGTGAACTCCGGGAAGTTGTTAGTCGCGTGGAGACGCGCCACCGCCTCGCGCCAGCGATCGTGATAGATGAGGTCGTTCCAGTCCGGGATGATGTTGTTGACCGGACAGCCCTGGTGACAAAAGGGGATGCCGCAGTCCATACAACGCCCCGCCTGGGCGCGCAGCTTGTCTTCGGGCAGGTCGACGACGAACTCGCGGTAGTGCGCCCGCCGCTCCTCTACGGGCGCATACGCGGGCATCTCGCGGGGGAATTCGAGGAAGCCGGTGATTTTGCCCATGGTGAGGTGCGTCAGAACGCTGTCTGTGTTTTGGATGATGGACTAGGGGCTAGGAATTAGGGGCTAGGGGAGGACCGCCCTTCGGGCTGGATGAGATCCTGTTGGTTGCCATTCTTGAAATAATTTGCTGGCCGCTATGCGGCCAACCGCTCCCTAATCCCTAGTCCCTAACCCCTAGCCCCTTGCTGTTCACGATGCGGCAACCACGTCGCCTTCGGCCTCGCGGCGGCGGCGCTCCTCCAGGACCCGCCGGTACTCCTCGGGCATGACCTTGACGAAGCGCGGCAGCCACTCGTCCCAGGCGTCCCGGATCATGCGTGCTCTGGAACTGGCGGTGAAGTTGTAGTGCTCCTCGACGATCTCCTTGAGGGTGGCGACGTCCGCCGGGTCGACGACCTCCTCCAGGTCGATCATGCCGGTGTTGCAGCGCTGGGCGAACTTGCCATCGATGTCCAGGACGTAGGCGACACCGCCGCTCATGCCCGCGGCGAAGTTGCGACCGGTACGGCCGAGCACCGCGACGATGCCGCCGGTCATGTACTCGCAGCCGTGGTCGCCGACGCCCTCCACCACCGCCAAGCAGCCGGAGTTGCGCACCGCGAACCGCTCGCCTGCCACGCCCTGGATGAAGACTCGGCCGCCGGTGGCGCCGTACAGCAGGGTGTTGCCCACCACGATGTTCTCGGCCGGGTCGAAGGTCGATTCCCGTGGCGGGTAGACGACGATCCGGCCGCCGGACATTCCCTTACCCAGGTAGTCGTTGGCATCCCCCTCGAGGGTGAGGCACAGGCCCGGCACGCAGAACGCGCCGAAGGACTGGCCGGCGGAGCCGACGAACTTCGCCTCGATGGTCCCCTTGGGGAGCGATGCGGCGCCGTAGCGGCGCGCGATCTCGCCGGCAAGGATGGCACCCACCGTGCGGTGGATGTTGCGGATCGGGAGCTGGAGCGCCACCTTCTTCTGCGAGTCGAGGGCGTACTCGGCGAGCTCCAGGAGCTTGTGGTCGAGGGCGTTCTCGAGGCCGTGGTCCTGCTGCTGCACGCAATGGGTGGCGATGCGCGCCGGCACGTCGGGCTTGTAGAGGAGGGCGGAGAAGTCGAGGCCCTTGGCCTTCCAGTGGTCGATCGCCTTGCGCACGCCGATCATGTCCACCCGGCCGATCATCTCGTTCATGGTCCGGAAACCCATCTTCGCCATCAGCTCCCGCACCTCTTCTGCGACGAAGAAGAAATAGTTCACCACGTGATCGGGCGTGCCGGTGAAGCGGGCGCGCAGCTCCGGGTTCTGGGTGGCGATCCCCGCGGGGCAGGTGTTGAGGTGGCACTTGCGCATCATGATGCACCCCTCGACGATCAGGGGCGCAGTGGCGAAGCCGAACTCCTCGGCGCCGAGCAGGGCGGCGATCACCACGTCACGGCCGGTGCGCATCTGGCCGTCGGTCTGAAGCACGGTGCGGCCGCGCAGATCGTTCATCACCAGGGTCTGCTGGGCGTCGGCCAGACCGATCTCCCAGGGCAGGCCCGCGTGCTTGATCGACGACAGGGGCGAGGCACCGGTGCCGCCGTCGTGGCCGGAGATGAGGATCAGGTCGGCATGGCCCTTGGAGACCCCCGCGGCGACCGTACCGACCCCGGTCTCCGCCACTAACTTCACCGAGACCTTCGCCTGGGGATTGACGTTCTTCAGGTCGTAGATGAGCTGCGCCAGGTCCTCGATGGAGTAGATGTCGTGGTGCGGCGGCGGTGAGATTAGCGTCACGCCGGGGGTCGCGTGGCGCACCTTGGCAATGATCTCGCTCACCTTGTGGCCCGGGAGCTGCCCGCCCTCGCCAGGCTTGGCACCCTGGGCGATCTTGATCTGCAGCTCATCGGCGTTGACCAGGTACTCGGTGGTGACGCCGAATCGACCACTCGCCACCTGCTTGATGGCGGAGCGCGCCAGGTCGCCGTTGGGGCGCCGCTTGAAGCGCTCCGGGTCCTCGCCACCCTCGCCCGTATTGGAGCGACCGCCGAGGCGGTTCATGGCGATCGCCAGGGTCTCGTGGGCCTCCTTGGAGATCGAACCGAAGCTCATCGCCCCGGTGCAGAACCGCTTGACGATCTCCGTGGCGGGCTCGACCTCGTCCAGCGGGATCGGGTGCTGGCCCTTGAGCTCGAACAGGCCGCGCAGGGTACGTAGCTTGCGACTCTGCTCGTTCACCGCCTCCGAGAACTGCTTGTAGGTGGCGTAGCTGTTCTCCCGGGTCGATTTCTGGAGCAGGGTGATGGTCTCCGGGTTCCAGCCGTGCCGTTCGCCGTCGATGCGGAACTGATACTCGCCGCCCAGGTCGAGGAACTCGCCGGTCATCGCCTGGTCGCCATATCCCACCGCGTGGCGGCGCAGGGCGTCGACCGCGATCTCGTGCAGTCCGATGCCCTCGATGCGCGAGGTGGTGCCGGTGAAGTAGCGATCGATGACCTTGGAGTTGAGCCCCACCGCCTCGAAGATCTGTGCGCCGCAGTAGGACTGGATAGTGGAGATCCCCATCTTGGACAGGACCTTCAACAGGCCCTTGCCCAACGCCTTGATGTACTTGTGCTTCGCGAGCTCGAAGTCGATCTCTTCCGGGATGAGCCGTTCCTCCACCAGGTCGCGGAGGGTCTCGAAGGCGAGGTATGGGTTGACCGCGCCGGCACCGTAGCCAATGAGACAGGCAAAGTGATGGACCTCGCGCGGCTCGCCGCTCTCGACGATCAGGCCGGTGCTCGTGCGGGTGCCCGCACGGATCAGGTGGTGGTGGACCGCCGCGAGCGCCAGGAGCGACGGGATGGGTGCGTAGTCGGGGCCGGTATTGCGGTCGGAGAGGACCAGGAAGTTGATGCCCTGATCGATCGCCGCCGCCGCCTCCTGACACAGCCGCTCCAGCGCGCGCTCCATGCCATCCGCGCCTTCCGCCACGGGAAACACCGTCGGCAGAGTGCGGGTGGAGAAGTGCGGATGATCGATCTGGCGGATCTTTTCCAGGTCGCCGTTGGACAGGATCGGCTGCTCGATCTTGATGCGCCGCGCATGGGCCGGGCTCTCGCCGAGGAGGTTGCGCTTCGGCCCGATGGCGGTGATCAGCGACATCACCAGCTCCTCGCGGATCGGGTCGATCGGC
>DASWHD010000012.1:0-30105 GCA_036393335.1 bacterium | reverse complement strand
CCGGGAGGGGGACAGGGGGAGGGCGTTGGGGATGAGCACGCTGCCCAACCGCGCCGCCCCCAACCTGCCTCGGAGGAGGTACCGCTTCGGGGACACCCCGAGCCACGCAGGATTGTTCGGAGGGTCCGATGGTCAGAGCCGTGGACCAGCACGGCGCTCACCCGGAAGCCCCCACCCCAGCCCTCCCCCGGAGGGGGAGGGAGCTCAGCGCGATCAGCTACTCCCCCACCCGTGGCCGGTTGTCCAGCTCGTCCGTGTCGTCGGGACGCGGCGGGGCGTGGGTCGCGAGGATTCGGCCGAGCTCGTCGATGGCCCGAACGACCCCGGCCACGTAGTCACCGGCTCGGAGGGCAACCGTGAGCCGTTCGACCAACCCGTCCCAGGTGCCGCCCGGCACTCGGCCGTCGATGCCGGTGTCGGCTAGGAGCTCCACCCGATGTTCCAGCAAGGACAAGAAGAGGAGCACACCGGTGGCCTCCCGGGTCTGGTAGAGGCGGTGGTCGTAGAAGGCCTGGATCGCCCGCTGCCGCACCTCCTCACGGCACACCGCGGCGGAGATGAAGGGGCGCTTCAGGACCGGCCAGCGGCGCACGGCGGTCAGACAGAGGAGGATGGAGAGGGCCGCGATCGGCAGAAACCGCCATACCGTATCTGGCCCCGTCGCCAGGGTGACGGCGAGGGCGAGCGGGATGCCGGAGGTCAGGGCGGCCAAGAGCTCGGCGCGCGGGTAGAGATCGGAGGCGGGCACCACCGCCACCACGATCTCCCCGGCAGTCGCCGCCTCGGCCGCGGTCACGGCGCCGGCGATCGCCTCCTGGGCCGCGGGGGCCAGTAACGCGTCGATTCCGGCCATCGTCACCAGCGCCCCGAGGCACCGCCACCGCCGAAGCCACCACCGCCGCCGCCGAATCCCCCACCGAACCCACCGCCGCCGAAGCCGCCCCGATGACTGCCGAAGCCTCGTCTCCCGAGGTAGTAACCGCCCAGGCCGCCGAGTCCGAGCGGCACGCCGTAGCCGAGGCGACGGCGCACACCGATCATGCGGCCGACAATGAAGAGCAAGAGGAGTAGCCCGAAGAGGCCGTCGATCGGCCGGGCCACCCGCCGCTTGCGCGTCGCCGGCGGCGCCTGGTACTCGCCACGCACCGCCTGGATGACCGCCTCGACCCCGGCAGCGATGCCCCCCTCCCAGTCTCGCTCCCGGAAGCGGGGGATCATCACCTGGTCGACGATCCGCCCGGCCACCAGGTCGGTGAGCCCCCCTTCGAGGCCGTAGCCGACCTCGATCCGCACCTGGCGATCGTCGCGCACCACGAGGATCAGGACCCCGTTGTCCTTGCCCTTCTGGCCGAGGTGCCAGACGTCGTGGGCGACGTGGAGGGCGTACTCCTCCAGGCTCTCGCCCTCCAGGGTGGGGATGGTCAGCACCGCCACCTGGGTGGAGTCGCTGGACTCCAACTCGGCCAGGGTCTGTTCGATGGCCGCCGTGGCGCGCGGCGAGAGGAGCCCCGCCCGGTCGACCACCCGCCCGGTGAGGGGCGGCACCTCGAGAGCGGCGGCCGGGACGGATGGTGCTAACAACTGTTGTAGGGCGGCGATCACGAAGGTCAGTAGCAGCCCCCGTCCGGGATGGGGGATGCGGGGTGCGGGATGGGGGATGGAAAGCCGCCCGAGGGCGACCCGCGAGCCGATGGCTTCTGACATCCTTTCCCCCACCCCCCGACCCTCTTCCCCCAACCCGCACATCAAAAGACCACCTTCGGCGCCACCGCCGCGCCGGCCTCGGCCTGGAACCCCTCCTTGCGCTCGAGATGAAGGAGCACGGCGTTGGTGAGGTTGTAGGGGAAGCGGCGGATCGAGGTATTGAACGTGGCGACCGCGTCGTTGTACCGCTGGCGGGCGACGCTGATGCGGTTCTCCGTGCCCTCGAGCTGGTGCTGCAGGTCGCGGAAGTTCTGATCGGCCTTGAGCTCCGGGTAGCGTTCCGCTATCGCCAGGAGCCGCGCCAGGGCGCTGCCCATGCCGCTCTGCGCGCTCTGGAAGGCGGCGACCGCGGCGGGATCGGTCAGGTCCTTGGCGGTGATCTGCACCTGTCCGACCTTGGCCCGCGCCTCGGCAATCACCGCGAAGGTCTCGCGCTCGTGGGCGGCGTACGCCTTCACCGTCTCCACGAGGTTGGGGATGAGGTCGGCGCGGCGCTGGTAGGTCGCCTCCACGTCGCTCCACGCGCGGTTCACCGCCTCGTCGTTGGCAATCATGGTGTTGTACCCACAGCCGGACGAGACGGCGGCGAGCAGGAGGACCGCAGGGAGAGATCGTCTCACGAGAAGTCGCGTACGTTGCATAATGGCTCCTTGGCTCCTTCCTTGCGGGTCGCGAAACTGCCACCATGGAGCTGCGGTGGCGGCGATGGCCGCCATGCTGCCAGAATCTTCCCCGCGCATTCTACGACCCTAGCCTGGAGACCCTCTGTGAACTTGCGCTTTCTCGTCCCCGTGATCGCCTCAACCTTCTTGGCGGCAGGCTGCGATGTTGGCGTCCCCACCAAGGAGGAGGTCGCCAAGCTGGAGAAGACCCCCGAATCCGCTGCCCCAGAGACGCCGCCGCCCGCCCAGATCGACACGCTGCCACCCGGCCATTCGTCGACCGAAGGCATGGCGGCTCCCATGGGGGGTGGCGAAGGCATGCCCCCCCAGATGGGCACCCCCCAGGGGCACCCGCCGGTAGGAGTGGGTAGCACCGCGAGCAGCGTTGAGCCCGGTTCCATCCCGGTGGCAGAAGGCGGCGTCACCATCGCGGACCTGTACGAACGGCGCGCGGAGCTCGTCGGCCAGACCGTCAAGGTGCGCGGCAAGATCGTCAAGGCGACCGCCGGGGTCATGGGCGCCAACTGGTACCACCTCCAGGACGGCACCGGTGCGCCGGGCACGAATGACCTGACGGTGACCAGTGACGGCCCGGCGAAGGCCGGGGACGTGGTGGTGATTGCCGGCACCCTCGCCACCGACAAGGACTTCGGCATGGGCTACACCTACGACGTCATCGTTGAGAAGGCGACCCTGACCACCGAGTAGCACCACTCGGCGCGGGTGGCCCTGGCGCCGAGCTAACCCGCATTTCTCACCACGGGTCGTCGCGAGACCGCGCAAATGGCCGTAGATCCTGGCCGGCCCACGGTAGGAGCCGATTCTATCGGCGACCCAATGGGCACAGGTCGCCGAAGGGATTCGGCTCCTACCGCGGACGAGGACCCGGCCAGGAGATGCGGCCTGCCTGCAGGCAGGGCAGTTGCGCGGGCGCAGCAGAGTCGTGGTGAGAAATGCGGGCTAATAGCCACGCTGGCGGAGCGCCTCCACGAGGCGCTGGTTGGCCTCCGGGATTGGGAGGGCCGACAACTCGTCGAGATCCACCCAACGGATCGCCTGACCGTCGACGGCGCTGGGGGTGCCGTCCGCAAGGCGACAGAGAAAGGGATGGAGGACCACCCGCCGGTCCGGATAGTCGTGACCCACCACCGGCAACGCCTCGACGACCTCGATGTCCACGGCGAGTTCTTCCCGCACCTCGCGGTGGAGTGCCGCTTCTGGGGTCTCGCCGTCGGCCACCTTGCCCCCGGGAAACTCCCATTTCCCAGCCAAGTGCTGCCCCAACCGACGGCGCTGCACCAGCCATCGCCGCCGCCGGCAGATCAGGGCGATGGCGACATCGACCGGCACCACCTGGCTAGCCCGCGTTTCTCACCACGGGTCGTCGCGAGACCGCGCAAATGGCCGTAGATCCTGGCCGGCCCGCAAGTCCGAGCCCGCAGGCAACCTTGCAGGTTGTCGAGGACTCGGACGAGGACACGGCCAGGAGATGCGGGAAATTGCGCGGGCGCAGCAGAGTCGTGGTGAGAAATGCGGGCTAGAAGGTGAGGACGATGTCCGAATCGATGGCCATGTCGAGCATGGCCGCGGCGCCGACGATCTCGTGCACCTCGTCGATGCAGTCGTCCGGCTCCATCCCCACCAGGTCCAGTGCCTGATGACACACCATCAGCCGCACTCCACCCTCGATGGCCTGATCAAGGAATGACTTGATGCTCGCCGAACCCTCTTTGATGTGGGTGCGCTCGGCGGCACCCTTGCGAACGATCGATGCCCCTTGAATGGTGAAGACGATAGTGGCGTCCATGTCCATGGCCGCCGCCGTGGTGGCGATGAAGAAGGGTGCCGGAATGCGCTCCGGCGTCCTGAGGCCACTTGTCTGGATGATCAGTAGCTTCTTCTGCGCATCCGCCATAACCTGGATCCCCAATGCGAGTGAACCGCGCTCTCACTCGGCCCGCGCGTCGAGCCCGGGCGACCGACCGAGGACGGGAGGGTAGAGACGTCGTGGCGAAAAAGAAAGCACGGAGGTTAAGGATCCCACTCGGGGGCGATCGCAGTGTCCCCTGGTGAGCCTCACGCCCGGTGGCATTACCCACGGCGAGACTGCGCACCTCCACACGCTCGGCCCGGGAGGACACCAGGCTTCAACCAGCCGGCCGCGGTTACGCGGCCCGTACCAACCCGACGTACTCGTCCTCCTTGGCCTCGACGAAGCCGAGGAACTCGTTGCCGGTCTGCCGGCACCATGCCGGCAAGTCTTTCAAGATCCCCGCGTCATCGGCGAAGACCTTGAGGACCTGCCCCGGCTTCAGCTCCTTGAGCTTCCGCGACGTAGCGAAGATGGGCATCGGGCACAACATGCCGTAGGTGTCGAGCTCAGCATCGACGGCAATATCGCCGGCGTCGGTCATGGGGTCACTGCCTTCTGCTCAGCCTGCGCCCCAGTGGTGTGCCTTTCGCGGTAGCTCTTGATCGCCTCATGCAACGCATCCGCCGCCAGCGTCGAGCAGTGGATCTTGTGCGGCGGGAGACCGTCGAGGGCCGCCTCGATATCGCGATTCTTCAGGTTCTCGGCCTCGTCGAGACGCATGCCCTTGACCATCTCGGTCATCATCGAGCTGTTGGCGATGGCGGCGGTACAGCCGAAGGTCTTGAACGAGGCGTTGACGATCCGGTCATCCTCGACCTTCAGGTAGATGTCCATCATGTCCCCACAAGCGGGGCTACCCACGGTCCCTACCGCGTCAGCCTCCTCTAGCTCGCCCATGTTGCGCGGGTTCATGAAGTGGTCGATCACTTTGGCGCTGTAGTCGGTGTGTTGCATTGGGTTGGCTCCTGTAGAGCTGCCGTACGGCAGAAGGTTGTGACCTAGCGAAAATAGTGGGTGCGTTGCCCATAGATCGGTGACATGGCACGTAGCTTCGCCACGACCTGCGGGAAGTCCTCCAGCAACCGATCGACGTCCTCTTCTGTGTTGTCCATGCCCAGGGTGATGAGGATTGACCCTTGTGCCAGGACCTCGTCGACGCCGATCGCATGCAGGACCGCCGATCCCTTCAAGGCCATCGAGGCACAGGCGGATCCGCTGGCCACCGCCACGCCTTGCATGTCGAGGCGCACCAGGGTGCCCTCGCCCTCGATGCCCTCAATGCTGATGTCGAGATACCCGGGAAGGCGATGTTCCGGGTGCCCGTTGACGGAGATGTTTTCCATGCGCTCGATGAGGCCGCGCTCCAGCCGGTCGCGCATCGCCCGCACCCGGGCGACCCGCTCGGCCATCTCCTCCATGGCGCGCGCGGCGGCGACCCCCAGGCCGACGATCGCCGGGACGTTCTCCATCCCGGCGCGTTTGCCGGACTCCTGGACCCCGCCGTGGATCAGCGGCGTCAGGCGGACGCCCTTGCGTGCATACAGCGCACCGGCGCCCTTCGGACCGTGGAAGCGATGCGCCGTGAGAGAGAGGAGATCGACGCCCAGCTCGTCGACATCGACCGGGATCAGGCCGACCGCATAGGTGCCATCGGCGTGGACGATGATCTTGGCATCCCGCTCCTTCACCCGCCGGGAGATCTCCGCCACCGGCTGGATGGTCCCCACCTCCTGGTTGGCGATCTGGACGCTCACCAGGATGGTGTCGTCACGCAGGGCATCGACGAGCGCCTGCGGGTCGACGCGGCCGTACTTGTCGACCCCGACGAAGGTGGTCTCGAAACCGAACTTCTCCAGGAATTTGACGGAGTGGGTCACGGCGAAGTGCTCCACCTCCGTGGTGACGATATGCTTGCCCCGCCGCTGGGCGGCGAACGCGGCGCCCTTCACGGCGAGGTTGTTGGCCTCGGCGCCGCCGCTGGTAAAGGTGATCTGGGAGGCTGGCGCGCCGATCAGGGCACCGACCTGCTCCCGTGCGTGCTGCATGGCCTTCGCCGGGGCGCTGCCGAGGACATGAAAGCTCTGCGGTGAGCCGTAATCCTCCCGCAGGTACGGAATCATCGCATCCACGACCTCGGGCAATGGTCTCGTCGTGGCGGCGTGATCCACATAGATCCGCCCCATGCAGGCGCTCTTCTCTGTAATTACTGACATTTGGATGTCCTTCCTCAGTCGTCGGGGGTAATTTGAGTCACTTCACGGTGCTCAGGGTGATCGGCGACACCCCTTCGCATTGCGCCGGCACGGCGGCCAGCTCCTCCATCGTCTTCGCCTCCAGGATCTCCCGCACGGCGGCCTGTGCTTCGAGCCATACCGCCTGGGCGACACAGGACTCGCTACAGTTGTGCTCCCCGAGGCCCTCGAGGTGGCCATTGGGATCGGTACAGTCGTTGAAGACGATCGGCCCCTCCACGCACTCGATCACCTCCAGGAGAGTGATGGCCACTGGCGGCCGGTTGAGCGAATAGCCGCCGCCATAGCCGCGGTGCGAACGGACCAGCCCAGCCTTGGCGAGGCTCTGGAAGATCTTCGCGAGAAAGCTCTCCGGCACGTACATGGCGTGGGCAATCTCGCTGACCAGCACGACCTCACCCTGCGGCTGCCGGGCCAGGTAGATCAACCCGCGCATGGCATAGTCGCCGGCCTTCGTCAGTCGCATCTTCCCCTCCTTCTTCAGGAAAACTTCTTCAGGAAAAACTCGCTTAGCAGATAAACCGGATAAACATCATCCTCTTTGTCGATGCGGAAAATAGCGTGCACAACTTGAGAAGACAAGCGTCGCGATGAAGCCCGCGACTAATGACCCATCAGCCGTGAAAATGACTGGAGTTTCAGGAAATTTTTCGACCATGTGCCGCCTCATTGGGCCCGATCCCCACCTGCCAGCAGGTTGACGGTTACCCCCCAATCGTGGTCTCCTCAGCCTGATTTTTTCTCTTTTTCCGCGAGCCGCCCGTCCCGAGACGCACCCCTTGGGTTAGGGCGGTTTGCCTTGTGCGAGGAGAAGGTTATGGCCCTGGTACGACCCCATGGTGGAGGTGACCTCAAGCCGCTGTTGCTGAAAGGCGCAGCGCGTCAAGAAGAGCTGGCAAAGGCCAAGGGGCTCACCCAGGTGAAGATGACCTCCCGGGAGACCGGTGACCTCATCATGATGGGCATCGGCGGCTTCACACCCCTGGATGGTTTCATGGGCAAGGCCGACTGGCAGGGGGTATGCGATCGCTACCAGATGGCCAGCGGCCTCTTCTGGCCGATCCCCATCACCCTCTCCACCACCAAAGGCAAGGCCGGCTCCATCGCCATCGGCGAAGAGGTCGCCTTGGTCGACGAGGAGAGCGGCGAGGTCATGGGCAGCATAAAGGTCATGGAGAAGTACACCATCGACAAGACCCACGAGTGCCAGTGCGTGTTCAAGACCACGGACCATGAGCATCCCGGCGTGCAGAAGGTCATGGAGCAGGGCGAGGTGAACCTCGCAGGGCCGGTGAAGGTCCTCTCGGAAGGCGATTTTCCCACCCAGTTCGAGGGAATCTACATGACCCCGGCCCAGACCCGGGCGATCTTCGAGGAAAAAGGGTGGAGCACGGTGGCCGCCTTCCAGACGCGCAACCCGATGCACCGATCGCACGAGTACCTGGCGAAGATCGCCATCGAGATCACCGACGGGATCCTCATCCACCAGCTCCTGGGTAAGCTGAAGGCCGGAGACATCCCGGCCAATGTGCGGCGCGATTGCATCAATGCCCTCACCGAGAACTACTTCGTCAAGGACACCTACCTGCAGGCCGGCTACCCCCTCGACATGCGCTACGCCGGCCCGCGTGAGGCCCTGCTCCACGCCCTGTTCCGCCAGAACTACGGCTGCTCTCATCTCCTGGTAGGCCGCGATCACGCCGGCGTTGGGGACTACTACGGCCCCTTCGACGCACACCACATCTTCGACGAGATTCCCCACGGGGCGCTGGAGACCCAGGCGATGAAGATCGACTGGACCTTTTACTGCAAGAAGTGTGACGGCATGGCCTCGATGAAGACCTGTCCCCACGGCAAGGAGGACCGCATGCTCCTGTCCGGCACCAAGATGCGAAAGATGCTCTCCGAGGGGGAGGACGTCCCGCCCCAGTTCTCGCGGCCGGAGGTGGTGGAGATCCTCAAGGCGTATTACGCCAGCCTGGAAGAGAAGGTCGAGATCAAGCTCCACAAGGCGGCGACCGGGGAATAGTCTCCGCGGCGTTCGGCACCTGCGAGGGGCGGCTCGGAGACCCGGGCCGCCCTTATTGTTTCCGGGCAAGTAGACGGTAGACGGTAGACAGGGGTAAGAAGAGACGTCTGTCGTGCAGCCCTGCCGCAAGGACCGACCGTCGCCAACCTTCCGGGGCAACGCCGAAGACCCAAGGCGCTGCGACACCATGGACCGCCTAACTAGCCCCAGGTCTACTGTCTACTACCTACTGTCTACTGAATGCTTCCATGCAAGCCCACGACGCCGTCCCCGAACGCATCCTGATCCTCGACTTCGGTTCTCAGACCACCCAGCTCATCGGCCGGCGGGTGCGCGAGGCGCGGGTCTATTGTGAGATCTGGCCGTATACCGCCGCCCTCGATCGCATCCGGGGCTTCGCGCCTCAGGGCATCATCCTCTCCGGGGGACCGTCGTCGGTGTACGACGCAGGCGCTCCAGATGCCGACGCCGGCATCCTGGAGTTGGGTATGCCGGTCCTCGGCATCTGCTACGGCATGCAGTGGCTGGTGCATCGCCTCGGCGGTACGGTGGCTGCCGCGAAGCGCCGCGAGTTCGGCCGTGCCGAGCTCTCCATCGCCGAGCCGGAGCCCCTCTTTCAGGGGCTCGCGGCCCGCGAGCGGGTGTGGATGTCCCATGGGGACCGGATCGAGACGCCGCCCGACGGCTTCCACGCCTGCGCCACCAGCGACAACGCCCCGTACGCCGCCATCGCTCACGATTCCCAGCCGTGGTACGGCGTCCAGTTTCACCCGGAGGTGGTCCATACCCCCAATGGTGCGGCCATGCTGGAGAACTTCGTCTACCGAGTGTGCGGCTGCACCGGCGCGTGGACCATGTCGTCGTTCATCGAGGCGGAGACCCAGGCGATTCGCGAGCGTGTCGGCCACCGGCGCGTCCTGTGCGCCCTCTCCGGCGGCGTGGACTCGTCGGTCGTTGCCCTCCTCGTCCACCGGGCCATCGGCGACCAACTCACATGCATCTTCATCGACAACGGCATGTTGCGCGGTGGTGAGGCGGCGCAGGTGGAAGCGACCTTCCGCGACCATTTCAACATTCACCTGGTGACCGCCGACGCCGCCGAGCGCAACCTCACCAAGCTGTCCGGCATCACCGACCCGGAGCAGAAGCGCAAGATCATCGGCCACGAGTTCGTCGAGGCCTTCCGCGAGGAGGCACGCCGCTCCGGTCCCTTCGACTTCCTCGCTCAGGGCACCCTCTACCCGGACGTGATTGAGTCGGTCCCCGTGCGTGGCAACGCTTCCGCCTTGATCAAAAGCCACCACAACGTCGGCGGCCTGCCCGCGGACCTCGGCTTCGAGCTGCTGGAGCCACTCCGGGAGCTATTCAAGGACGAGGCCCGAGAGCTGGGCCGGGAGCTGGGTCTGCCGGAAGAGATCATCCAGCGCCACCCCTTCCCCGGTCCCGGTCTGGCGATCCGCGTGCTCGGCGAGGTGACCCCCGAGCGCCTCGCGATCCTGCGCACGGCCGATGCCATCGTCCAGGAAGAGATCAAGGCCGCCGGGCTCTATCACCAGATATGGCAAGCCTTCGCCGTGCTCTTGCCAGTCCGCTCCGTGGGGGTGATGGGGGACGCGCGGACGTTCGAGAACGTCTGCGCCCTACGCGCCGTCCACAGCCGCGACGGCATGACCGCCGACTGGGTCGAACTTCCCCACGAGCTGCTGGGACGGATCTCCAACCGCATCATCAACGAGGTCAATGGCATCAACCGCATGGTCTACGACATCACCTCCAAGCCCCCGGGCACCATCGAATGGGAGTGACGCCGTCGCGCCTTCGCCTCCCGACGATTATGTCACACACCACCCTGGCGGACGCGGCGATGACTGCCCGCCGCTGACTGCTGAACGCTGACCGCTACCCAGGAGGCCCGATGTATTTCCTGCGCTACCTCTACGTCCTGTGTGTCGTCGTGCTCTTGACCCTGTTCCTCACCTCCAACACCGACCTCTACGTGCT
Organism: bacterium; assembly: GCA_036393335.1. Lineage (GTDB taxonomy): Bacteria > CG2-30-53-67 > CG2-30-53-67 > CG2-30-70-394 > CG2-30-70-394 > DASWHD01. The sequence goes on along the minus strand of DASWHD010000012.1, from coordinate 19,584 downwards.
GCGCTTCGACGTGCCGTTCGTGGACGTACACCTCGCCAGCCAGCCGCTCCCCACCTTCGCGATCCTGGTGGCTGCATTCGCCGTCGCATTTCTCCTCGTGTGGTTCGGTCGCACCCTAGAGCAACTACGCCGCGAGGCCGAGGTGCGCCGCCTCCGCCGGGAGAACGCCGCGCTGAACAAGGAAGTCGTGGCGCTCAATCAACGGCTGGAGCAGGCCGCCGCCGCCCGTGAGGCCGAGGTCGAGCGCGGCATTGACGCGGCCGAGTCGAGCGCCGGCGTGGGGCACGAGCCGGCCGGCGCGATATAGCCAAGTCGCCACCGGGGTGGCAAATGAACCGACCCTCTGGCGCCAAGGTCGGCGAGCGATCAACGGCCGATTGTGACGCGACCGCAGGTTGGTGGTGCATCGGTCATTGCCCACCTGGCGGGTGATCTTCGCCCGACGGCCTGCGCCGGGGACCGCTGTTCGACGGCGGATCCCGCGAATCACGGGCAAAAAATTTTTGGGGGGGGTGCAAGGTTTTTGCTCCAGATCCCGTCTATTGTCGGTAAGGAGGTGCGTGTTGGCCCTAGCCGGGGGTTCCTGGGCAAAGCAGGATGACGGGGGGGGTCGTGTTGTAGGGCACGGGCGCCAATGCATCCTGCCATGATTGTCCCGGTGATAATTCACTTCTCGCGGCCGCGAGGAACCCTATTGGCGACTGCTCGCCACCACGAGATGCCCATGCCGATCGAGCACGAGGAGGGTGGCGCCGGCGTCTACGCCACGATCGCCCAGGATCTTGCCCTCGTGGCGCGGTGCGTGCGCGGGGACACGGAGGCCTGGTCGGTCTTGGTCACGGCCCACGGCGGACGAATCTATCATGCCATCCACCAAACCATGGCGCGGTCAGGCATCCGCCTTTCCCGGGAAGAGGTGGAGGACCTCCACGCGGAGGCGCTGGCCGGCCTCGTGGCGGATGACTACCGGCGCTTGCGCACGTATGCAGGGCGCAATGAGTGCCGCCTCGGCACGTGGGTCGCGTTGGTGGCCGCACGCATGACCCTCGATCACTTGGCAGAGCTGCGCCGCTGGGAAGCGGGCCGCCCCGGGGCCATGGACCCGATCCCCCTGCTTACTGGCCGGCCGGACGATGGACCCGATGCCGAACAGATCCTCGCCCACCGGCAGGCGGTCGAAAACATGGAGAGCGCCTTGTTGCGACTGAGCCCAGCGGACCAGTTGTTCGTGAAACTGTGCTTTTACCAGGAGTGGTCCGGCGGGGAGATCGCCCGTTTTCTTGGGGTGTCGCAAGGCACCGTCTACTCGCGCAAGCACCGTATCCTCGAGCGCCTACGGGCACTGCTCACCGGGCCCGGCCCGAACCTACCCACTCCAACCGGACCCTACGACCCTCACGGGATGGGAGAGACGCCATGAACTTTGCCTCAGTCAACACCGCAGACGAGTACCCCGAAGGAAAGATCGCCACCACCGCGCAAACGGTGTTCCGCACCTGGCGGATCTCCAGAAAGAGCGCATGTCCACCCATTGAATCGCTGCACGCCTATGCCATGGACGTCTTGCCGGCACCTCAGAAAGAGTCCCTGGAGCGCCATTTCGTAGCGTGTGATGGCTGTCTGGAGACTGCCGCAGTCGCCCGGTCCATTGATGCCGCAGGGGTGGACGAAACGGATACCCCTCTGCAGGCCACGAAACCGGCGGATCTCGTCATCCGATGGCGCAGGGGGATCTTCGAGGTCCTCTCCACAAACCTGAAGTTGGAGTGGCTGTCGGAGCCGGTGATGGTGCGTGGTCACGTGGTGCCGCGGGGTGCCCATTTCCAGTGCTACAAAACCACAAAACAGATGGTGACGCTCCTGGAGATGTCACCCAGCGAACACGGCGCGGCCAACCTACAAGTGAGCTTGCCCGATGCCCCCGCTCCCTACCAACCGCCCATCGAGGTCCGCATCTACGCCAATGGCCGCGAGTTCGCCTCGTCATCGACCAACGGCGAGCCGATCTTGTTCGAAGACCTGATTCCAGCGAAATGGATGGTTCGCGTGTACCGCGAAGGCGTGATGATCGGTGAGACCCACATCGAGCTCCAGGACTGACATGGATACCGCCAGCACTACCCAACCCCCTCAGACCCGTACCACCCTGGTCCTCGAGGTCGCCCGGGACGGCGACTACCTCACGGTAGGCACCTATCCCCTCGCAGCCGGTCCGCCGTTGCGCGGCTATGAGAAGCTGCGCGTCGACTGGCCGGTCGTCGCGGAACGGTGCCAGGAGCTCACTGCCATCTTGGGCCAAGTGAGCGCCGGCAACCGCCCAACGTTGCAGGGCACGACCACCCTGCGGCGGGTTGGCCACACCCTCTTTGACCAGCTCCTCACCGCGCGCGCGAAGGAGACCCTGCACACGGTCCAGCCCGACATCCTCCATCTTGCGATCGACGAGGGTCTGGCCTTCATTCCGTGGGAAATGCTGTATGACGGCACGTTCTTCTGGGCGCAGCGCTATGCCCTCGGGCGCATGGTTCGTACTCAGCGCGAGGTGACGATTCCTGCCCATCGGCCACCGCTCTCGCCGCGACGCATGCTGATCGTGGCCGACCCCCAGGGGAACTTGGCGGGCGCCCACGCCGAAGGGTGCCGGTTACGGAGCTTCCTTGCCTCTCGCCTGCCGGCCACGACGATCCAGCTCATCACGTCGCGTGTCACAGCGCCGCAGATCCGCGACCGGCTCCGGGAATGCGATGTCCTCCACTACGCCGGCCACGCGCGTTATGACCGCGACCGCCCCGGGCAGAGTGGTTGGCTCCTGCACGACGGCGATCTAACCCCCGGGGATCTCTTACCGATGGCCGGCGGCGGACCCTTGCCCTCGCTGGTCTTCGCCAACGCGTGCAACTCGGGCCAGGGCATCGGTCCCGATCCGGAGGCCGACAGCCCCGATGACACGCTGCCCCTGGCCAACGCCTTCCTGCTCGCCGGGGTGCACCACTACCTCGGTACCACGTGGGAGATCCCGGACGAGGTGAGCGCCAGGTTTGCCGCCGCGTTCTACGATAGCCTCCTCGGCGGAGCACCAATCGGAGTGGCGGTTCGCTCGGCGCGGCTGGCGTGTATCGCGGCCTACGGTGAGGGCTCGGTCATCTGGGCCAGCTATCTCCTCTACGGTGACCCCACGGTGCGCTATTTCCCGAGCGACGCCGCTGCCGAACCCGTCTCCCCGCCATCTGCCGCGGCAAGCGAGGCACAGACAGCCATGGTGGCCGGACCGGTCGCCACGCGCTCCACAGCCAGGCCCACGGCACGCCGTGGGACCCAACTCGCGGTGGGCAGCGGCGTATTGCTGATCATGATCACACTGGCCGTTCTCGGTACGCACTGGGCAGAGAGTACATCGGCCCGACAGGACAACACCCCGCCTGCGGACCTCCTGCGGGGAATCTCCGCAGTGGCCGGCGAACAATGGCAGTCCGCCGCGACGGCATTTGCCGACGGGCTGCGGCAGGCCCCGGACGATCCCTATCTGCGCGCCTTCGCCAACTCCATGCGGTCAGGGGAGCACCAACGCGCAGAACTCGACCGTTCTCAGCATGTCGCCTTCCTGATCGATCGCATCGCCGCACACGCAGCGGCCCACCCGAACGCCACGCCGGGATCGACCCAGACCTGGGCGACCCAGCCCATGACCCTCGCCGTACTGCATGTCGATGGGCACCAGGCCCCGAGCCTGCCGGCGGCCGTCGGCATCGACGTGGAACGCAGGCTCAGCCGCCTATGGGAGCAGGAGCCGCGCCTGATGCTGGTGGATCGCCAACATCTCGCGCGGGTCTTGGAAGAGCTGCACCTCACCGCTGCCAAGATCGCGAATCCCGACGCCGCCATCCCCCTCGGGGTGTTGGCACCGGCCCAGCTCCTCGCGGTGGGCGAGATCATCGAGCTGGGGGATCAACTACAGCTCAGCATACACCTCATCGAGACCGCCACCAGCACCGTCGTGGCCGCCGCCTCCCAGGTCTTCGCCACGTTGTCCCAGGTCGACGGCATCGTGACCAAGACCGCGGCCGAGCTCACCGCCGCGTTGGACCGTCGTTATCCCCTCCACGCGGAGGTGATCGATGCGCGCGGCGATGACCTCACCCTGAACGTCGGCGCCGAGCTAGGGGTGACTCCCGGCAACCTGTTCCGCACCATCGGACTGAGCGACAACCCGGTCGCCGTGGTGCGGGTGGAACGAGTCGAGGCGCGCCGGGCACAGGCACGTGTGTTGGGTGCAAGGCCGGTACCGCCGCTGCCCACCGGTAGCCACGTGGAGCAGGTCTGGGATGAGGAGGGGTAGCCCGTATTTCTTACCATGCCTCTGCTGCGACCGCGCAATCGCCCGCATCTCCTGGCCGGGTCCTCGTCGAGGGTAGGAGCCGGTGGCAGCGGCGACCCGCGCCATCCGCACGGCAGGCCCTGCGGGCCGGGTCGCCGACCTGCCTGTGCGGTAGCCAGGAGGGATTTGGCTCCTACCAAGGGCCGACCAAGATTGATGTGCATTCGCGCGCTCTCGCGACGATCCCCGGTGAGAAATGCGGGCTAGGGACCGCCTTCTCCTGGCGAGATGGGGCGCAGCGCTGTTGCTCCTGACGGCCGCGTGTGCCGTGCCACCGGCACCGGTGTACGTGCGCAACGGTGAGCGGTATGGCGAGACCACGGGCATCTTCCGCCAGCAATGGTGGAGCTACTACGAGCGCGGCACCAGCTATGCCCGTGGTGATTATCGTGCGGATGCGGCGCACGACTTCACGGCGGCCCTCGCCCTGCGCGATGACGATTGCCGGCAGGCGCGTACCTATGGCATGCACCACGTCGACTACTTTCCGAACCGGGAGCTCGGCATCGTGCGCCTCGCCGACGGCCGGTATGGCGAGGCAGAGACCCTCCTGGAACGCTCCCTGAGCTACGTGGCCAGCGAGCGTGCCCGTTACTTCCTCAACCGGGCCAGACGGCTGCGCCTCCTTCAGGAGGGCGGGGATCACACCCCGCCGACCATAGAGATAGAAACTCCGCACGCAGGCCTGGTCACCCGCGAGCCGAGCCTCCCGATCGCAGGGCGTGCCACGGACGATACCTTCGTTGCCGCCGTCGAGGTCGGCGGCCGGCCCTTCCCCATCCCCCTCAGCGAGCCGCGGGTCTCCTTTCAGAGGGTCGTGGAGCTACAGGAAGGGGAGAACCAAGTAGCGGTGCGCGCCGCCGATCTGGTGGGACACACGGCGGAGATGATCGTGTCGGTGCTCGCCGACTTCCACGGTCCCGAGGTCACGATCATCGAGGTCGTGCCAGAGGCGGATGGATTGCTCGTCGCCGGTCGGGTCTCCGACCGATCGGGGGTCGCCAGCCTCACCGTGGGTGGTGACCCGGTGGCCTGGCAGGGCGACGAGTTCACGGTACGCGTCCGCTACCACGGCAGCGGCGAAACGGTGGAGGTGGTGGCGACCGACGGTGCGGGGAACACGACCCGGGGTCAGGTGCGCCTGCCCAGCCGGGAGCCGGGGCCGACCGCATCGGCCTTATGGGCATCGGCCGCCCGCCGCCTGGTCCGCTCTCCCCGATCCAGCGACACCCCCCCCGAGATCGACCTCTACGGCTGGGAAGAGATCCACACCGTCACCGCCGACCGCATCTACCTCCAGGGGAGCGTGACCGACGACGGCGTCGTCACCGCCCTCTCCCTCAACGGCGAGCCTCTCCTGCGGCACCCCGGCCGGCAGGTGATGTTCGGCAAGGTCCTGCCCCTCAGCCTGGGCGACAACCTGCTGGTCCTCCGGGCGGCGGATGACACCGGCCATGTGATCGAGCGCCGCCTGACCGTCGTCCGCCGGCCCACACCCGGCCGTGACATCGGCGACCGCCTGCGTCTGACCTGCATGCCTTTGCACGCCGCCGATCGCTCGACCGCCGTCGTCGCCCGGGCCACGGATGCCTTCCTCTACCCCGTCCTCACCGCACGCCAACGGTTTCGGCTCGCGGAGCGCGCGGCCCTCGCGGCAGTGCTACGCGAGCACCATCTCTGCGCGGCGGGACTGGCGGACAGACGTATCCCCGTGCGGGTCGGACGGCTGCTCGGGAGCGACATTGTGGCGATCGGCGCCGTGGTTCCCTTCCACGAAGGCTTCGAGGCAACGGTGTGGCTGGTCAACACCGCCACCAGCAACATCCTGGGGGAAGCCGACGGCTTCATGCCGGCACGGGACCTCACGGCGAGCCAAGGGCTGGCCGAGGCGTTGGCCGTGGCCATGGAGCACACCCTTCCCCTGGTGGAGGGCTGGGTGACCGACCGGGAGGGCACCACAATCGTGACCGACCTCGGAGAGAGCACCCGGGTGAAGCAGGAGATGGGCGTGTGGGTCTTCGAGCCCGGCCCGGAGCTGTACCACCCCACCACCGGCGAGCCTCTCGGCCGCGACGGTCACGTGGTCACGGCGGCGGTGATCGACCAAGTCCTCCCCGCCACCTCCCGGGCGGTCCTCGTCGAGCCTGGCCGGCGATCGGAAGTCCGCGCCGGACAGCGGGTGATCACCCAATGACGGTGCGGGACGCCAGGGTATCGGCGGCCCCGCTTAGAAATCAGAAATAGGTGATCAGCGAGGCGATGAAGAGGTGCTCCTCGACCTCGAAGGAGGTATCGAGGAGGTTGGCGCTGATGTTGCGTCCCAGAAGGTCGTCGCCGGTGTGATACTGGTAGGCCGCATCGAGGCTGAAGCGCGGGGTCGTGAAACCCGAGCCGAGACTGAGGCCGTAGATCGACTGTTCGTTGCCCAGGCCGGGACGCGGGTCGTAGAAGAGGCCGGCCCGCAGGGGTACCTTGCCGGCCGCCACCGAGAGGACGTGCTCCATCCCGAGCCGCGCCGTGAACAGGTCGTCGACATCGGCGTCGGCAGATGCCCCACCGATCGGGCGAGTCCTTTGCCCGGTCTCCTGGTCCTCCTGCACCCACTCGCTCCACTGGGTCCACCCCAGATCCAGGGCGATCGTGGTGCAGTCGGAGAGGCGCAGGGCCGCGCCAACGGTGGCGGACAGGGGAAAGTCGACCCGCAGGCGACTCTTCGTTTCTGCTGCCTCGTCTGGGATGGGCATGCCGTCCTGAACCTGGTCGTACCGGGTCACCCGCGTCGCGCGGTCGACGTCCGCGGTGAACTGGGTCTCTACCGCGGCGGCCAAGGTGAGCACGGACCCTCGGTGTTGCCAGGCGCGCCACATCACTCCGAGAGTCGTGCTGGTGCCGGAAAAATCGACCACGGTGTGATCCGTATACCTGGTGCTACCCGTGCCTACCGGTGGTGGTAGACCGAGATCGATCCGCTGTTCCGTTGCCAATCGCAGGTCCTGAGTGTAGGCATCGTCGCCAAGGAACTCATTGCGCAACAGGTTGACCGCCAGGCCGAGCGAGAGCCGCGGCGTGACCTCCACCGCGACCGCCGGGGAGAGCACCCCGATGCCACCCTCGGCACGGAAGTCAAACTTCTGGTTGACGTCGGTGGGTAATGGTCCAGCAACGGTGGAGGCAGTGGAAAACCTCAGTCTTTGATGAAAGTCGTAGCGCTGGTGGTAGTTGAGGGAGACGACCAGGTTCCGACCCCATACCCTCGTGGGGTAGGTCACGCTCAGGAAGTTGAGATCGAAACGCGCCTCTCCCTCGTCCGCCCCGAAGTCGACACTCGTGACGGTATCCGGCCCCTCGGCGTTCTGCGCATCGTCAAACCGCTGCCGGGTGGCGAGGTGGGTGCCGACGATGGAGACCTCCGGCCGCTCGAGCTGACTGAGGCCGGCGGGGTTCCACACGCCGGCGGTGGCGTCATCCGCCACCGCGACGAAGGCGCCCCCCTGCCCGAGGGCCCGGGCCCCCGAGCCCACCGGCAGGGGCAGCGCCGTGAACTCGCTGGGGGCAGGTGCCTGAGCTTGGGCGTATGGCAACAGCGCCGGCACGGTTGTGATCCACAGCACCAACGTCAAGCTCGCAGCCAGGGCGGGACCCCGCACAGCCTCCCCGCCGATACACATACCGCTACCCCCCCCCGTGGCGACCCACAAAAGGTCTCCCCCTCCACGAGCCCCCTGGGCTACGTGGCGCTAGCTGTAATAAAAATACGTGTAGTGGATGTTGTAGTTGACGGTCACAACGCGTGGGTCATTCGGTGCCGTAAGGCTCGTATCGCTCGGCATGCCATCCACGTATACCTGCTCACCAATGGTACAGGTATACGAGGAATATCCGTAAGGGGCAGGATGGATCGTCGAATTGAACTTGACCTGGCCGGGAATCAGATCCCCGCCCTTGTACATAACCGCGATTAATACTGCCATGGAACACTCCTCTTCGTAGACTGGGGAATCGCGGGCAACCGCTCTCCCCTAACATCCGCCGACTTCCACCACGGTGGTCTGGGGCTGAAACTCGAGGGTGATCGACCGGGTGCAGCCATCGTCGCGATAGACCGTGGCGCCGAGGCTCTGGCCCACCATCCCGGGAATGGTCACGACCCCTTGCGATGCGTCGTATTGACCGCCGTCCGCCGTGTCGATCCAGCCGCCGACCCCGGCCTCGGGATCGGCCCCGGTGAGGATCACCACCACCGCGGTCTGGCTCGACCCCGACGCCGGGCGCGCGCCGACGGCGACGCCGAGGGCCGGAAGGGCTAGCGCCGCCATGATGCCGCGGCGCAGGAAGCGACGCCGGCCCATCCTGTCAAACTCGTCACACTCCCCGGCGCGGCAAAGGGCCCGCCGATGCAATCCGATACGGTCCAGTGCGATCTGACTTCTCATGACGACACCTCCATGATGGCTCTGGACGCCGACATGCCCACCGCCATTGGTGGCGAACGCGACGCCGCTGCCCACGAAATGGTGCATCATGGTAAGACACGTTCAGAAGACAGACCAGACCAAATCACTCAACTTCCGGGTACCCATGACCAGGCCGGGGTTCTCGGGCTGAATCGACGGGAGACCATGCAGTCGCCGGCGATCTCGCATGGCGTACAGCCTCCACTGTCCAGACACGATGCGGACCTGGCCGCGTATGCGGCGACGCGACACAGCGATGGGGAGGTAGGGGACCGCCCCCCACCAGATGCACAAAAAAGGGGCCATTTCCCTGGGCAGGGAAATGGCCCCTGAATGACTCGGACGACAGCGCGCGGCGAGCTAGCCCGCATTTCTCACCACGACTCTGCTGCGCCCGCGCCACTGCCCGCATCTCCTGTCCGGGTCCTCGTCCTCGACAGGGGGTAGGAGCCGGTTGCACCGGCGACCCGCGCCTGCGGCGCGGCCGGCCCTGCGGGCCGGGGTCGCCGAAGGGATTCGGCTCCTACCGCGGGCCGGCCAGGATCTACGCGCGTTTGCACGGTCTCGCGACGACCCGTGGTGAGAAATGCGGGCTAGAAGCTACCGGTCAGGTTGAGACCGTAGATGTTCTGCTCATACTCGCGGTCCGGCTCGTCATCGCTGCCATCGAAGTTGGAGTCGTTGTTGATGTGCCGGTAAGAGACCCCTACCTGAAACTTGTCGTTCAGGGCGTGGGTCACGGCGGCGGAATAGCGCTGCTGATCGTCCTCGCGCGTCTTCCGGAATCGTTTGTCCACCTTCAGGAAGATGACGTCGTCATCGTCGTAATCCTTGGTCATGAACTCGGCGCCGAGATCGAGGAAGGTGTCCTCGCGATAGATCGGGATGTGGGCGGCCAGGTAGATGCTCTTGGCGTCATACGAATAGGAGCGGAAGAAGTCGCGTTTCTCCACCTTCACCAGACGCAGGAAGCGAGTACGACCGAAGAAGATCTGCTCGCCCTCCTGGTCCTCGAGGTCCTCCTGTTTCGCGCGCAGGCCGATCTGCAGATAGCCCTTCTTATTGTGGAAGAACCAGAGCTGGCTCAGGTCCACGCTCTCTTCATCGCCTTCCAGGTAGTCGTAGGTGTTGTCCTCCGAGTTCTTGTCCGCGTAATGAAGCTCCAGGACGGTCGACAGGTTGCGTGGCTCGAAGACCTGCGCGGTGGCGAAAACGTTGTGGGCGGTTTGGAAATCGTCGCTGTCCAGCAGGTCGTAGTAGAACGCGTACCGCACGCCGAAGAGGGTCGGGATGATCTCGTGCGGCATGTAGTACTGATAGCCGAGTTCGACGGCGTGGCGTTGGTAGTCGAACTCATCAACCGTATCGTGCAGGGTCTGAGCCAAGGCGTAGCGCGCTGAGAGGCGCTGGTTGGGACGTTGGATGAGGTCGTACTCCCCCGACAGGAAGAGGCTGACGACGATGTCGTCGTCGTCCAACTCCTCACCGCCGATGACGAGGGTCTCGTTGGTGAGCAGGACGTTGTCGTCGTACTCCACCGCCATGTAGGCCTTCAGGCGCCAACGCTTGTCGCGCACCTCGCGCACCGCCACCGCCTTGCGTTGCTGGTCGATCAAGCCCAGGTAGCTCTGCGCAGACTCGGAGTAGCGTGACGGTCCAGCCACCGCAATGGTCTGGTTGAAGCTCTCTTCGGCGGCGTCGAAGTCGTTGTTGTCGTATTCCGCCACGCCGGCCATGTAGAGAAAGATCGGCTCCTCGGGCTTCAGGGTCACCGCCGAATTGAAGTACTGCGCCGCCAGGGCTGGCTTGCCCTTCTTGTAGTACGTGTACCCGAGGGAGTACTGCAGGTAGGGATTATCCGGCGTGGTCTCCATGCCTGCGAGGAACTCGTTCAGGGCGGCGTCGTAGTCGCCGTTCATGAAATGGTAGACGCCGCTCAGGTAGTGGGGATCCTTCAGGTCGTCGCGCCGCTGGGCGTGATCGCCTTCCAGGTCTTGAACCATGGCGGTGAGGCTATCCCCTTCTCCGGTAGGGTGGCCTTCTTCGGCGGCCTGGTCTTTCTCGGCCGCGTGGGCGACAGCGGGACTAATTCCGGTGATGCAGAGCGCCACCAGCGCGATGGCGACGATCGGTGCGGAAGCCTTCATGTATCTCCTCCACATCGTCCCCGACGCGGAGACGGGGATCCAAACCGTGGACAACATGTCACGTAGAGTCATTGCCATTACAACCGTTTGATAAAGCCGATCACGGAATCGATCGGGGTCTTTAGGTCGCCGAACGGGAAGTCCGGCGTGAGGATGGGACGGCCGAAGAGCCAAGTGTTGAGCTCCACCAAGGGGGGATCCAGCTTGACGAAGGGGATGTCCGGCCTCGGCCATGGCCGGCCAAATGCCTCGCCACCCTTGTCTGCAAACAGAATGTCGACGTCCACGAACGGCACGTCCGGCGTGGGGATGATACCCAACTTGAGATCCATCAACGGCACGTCCGGCAGGTTGTCGAAGAACAGCGACGCCAGCGAATAGGCGGGGGTGCGAATAAAGGGCAAGTCCGGCGTCACGATGGGCAAGTGCGGCAACGCAGGAAACCAGCCCCAGTGGATGTCCACACACGGCAGGTCCTGGAACCGGTTACGAATCCCGTGCTTCCGCTCTCTCCCCGTCGGCGTCGTAAAGAATCCCTGGCGGAAGTCCTGGCTGGGCGCCTCCTGGAAGTCCGGTACGGCGATCGCGGCGACGATCACCGGCGGCTCCAGCACCGGCGCCATCGCCGCCGCGTCCTCCGCAGTGATCTGGAACGGCGGCAGCAAGTCGACCTCCACCACGGCCGGCACCCTACCGGGAATGTCGAGGTCGGCGGCGGCGAACAGCATGCGCGCGATGCTGCGCGCCGGCAGCCCCCGCTCCACCCCCTTGGCGAGAACCTCCTCGATCCGCTCCGGCGCCATGCCGCGCGCGATGAGCGACTCCGAGGTCGCCTGCAGGAACGAGCTCTCCGCAGGGCTCATGGCCGCCGCCGGCAACAGGGCGCTGTACTCGATCGCGTGCCCAGGCCCGGCGAATAGCCCGCCTGCGAGGATCACGCATACCACACGGGATAAAACGGCAGAGATCGATTTCATTGGGATGACTACTGTGGGGGAGCTGACCCGATGTCAGGCGCACCTAGAACAGTCGTGCCAAACGCTCCGCGATGGCCGTGATCCGGTCACTGGGCAGTAACGGCAGATCGGGTACGTAGACCGGAATCCCGCCGAAGTCGCCGACCTTGTCCAGGAACGGCCAGAGCAACGGCGGGATGGGGGGCACGGTGGGAGCCAGGAGGGGGACGCCGCCCACGTTGGCGACTTCGTCGACCAGCGGGAAGTCGATGCTGACAAACGGCAGATCGGGCTCGAGGATGGGGATGCCATGGAAGCTGCCGCGCTTGTTCACGAGCGGCATGTTGATGTCCCCGAAGGGTAAATCGGGGGTCGGGAAGCGGACCCCGATCGGGCTGTCGGCGAGGCCGATCTTGACCACCTTGACGAAGGGGATGTCGGGCCACGGCGTGAACGCCTTCCAGATCGGGAACTCAGGCACCAAGATCGGCAGTCCGAGGAAATTCTTCAGCTCGACCAGGGGCAGCTCGGGCAGCGCGATGAAGTTGCCGGTGATGCCGATCATCGAGCTGCCGACGATGTGGTACTCGGCGAGGGCGATGCGCGCCGCCAGGGTGCCGGTCGGGATCGCGCCGGACATGAACAGCTCGCCCGGGACCAGGATGTCCTGATGCGCCACCGGCAGCAGGCGGATGAGCGGCAGGTCCGGCAGCAGCACCGGGAAGCCGGCGACCAGCACCAGGTCGTGAAACAGGAAGTCCGGGAACTCCGGGAAGGGGTTGACCAGAGGCAGCCGGGTATCGAGGTCGGCATACGACTCGGGGGTCAGGCGCAAATCCTCGCTCGGATAATCGGTCGCGTCCGCTTCGCTGCCACCCTTGTCGAGCATCGAGGTGAAGCGACCGCGCGGCCTCTCGGCACGCATGGTCGGGCCACTCGGTGTGAGTAGCTCCGGCTCGATGCGGGTCGCGGCCACGGCCGTCGGGCTCTCCACCGCGGGCAAATCTTCCGCTCCCATGATGAGGATCTTGGCGAGCTGGTCGGCAGCCAGACACTTATCGAGGTTGGTACGCAGGATCTCCTCGACCTCCTCCGGCGAGGCACCACCGGCGGTGTACACATCGGCGGCCGCCGCGACGACCTCCACGTCCTCCGCACTGTAACCACACGCGGCAGCGCGGTCGTCGATCGAGCTACGGAGATCCGCCTGTGCCGTGCCTACCAGCAACAGCACGGACGGAACCGCCCGCAAACTCCACCGGAAGACCTCGGTCATGGCGCGCCCTGCTCCTCCCTGATACATGGTCCCCTCCTCTTGCCAGAACCGTCTAACTAGCGGCCAACACGACTCTCCACAGCCGGGCGAGGACGAGCGCTGGACCTTACGAACGCCCCCAAACCGTGTCAAGGTCAGACGCCAGGAGACTTTCCGCCGCCAAAGGATCCCCATTCAATCGGGAAAGACCGACAAGAGACCTCCTCCCTGCCGAGCGCGGCCGACATGGCGGCGGACCTCGCCGAAGATTCTGGCCGGCCCGCCGGTAGGAGCCGAATCCCTTCGGCGACTCAGGCCCGAAGGGCCGGCCGCGCGGATCGCCGGTGCCACCGGCTCCTACCCCCTGTCGAGGACGCGGACACGCCCGGAGATGCGGACAATTGCGCAGGCTCAGCAGAGATCCGGTGAGAGACGCGGACTAGTCAGGTGGCCACCCCGCTCACCTCTTCCGGACGCTCCGGCACGCGGTAGAAGACCCGTGCCACCCAGACCGACAGCTCATACATGAGCAGCAGCGGGATCGCCATCAACGTCTGGGTGACCGGGTCCGGGGGCGTCAAGACCGCGCCGAAGATGAATGCCGCCAGGAGGGCGTAGCGCCGGTTCCGGGCCAGCATCTCGTAGCGCACGAGGCCCAAGCGAGCGAGGACGAACACCAACAACGGCAACTGAAACACGACGCCGAAGGCGATCATCAAGCGGATACAAAAACCGAGGAACTTGCCGACATTCAATGTCGCGACCAGAGAGGGGTCGAAGTGCAGGAAAAACTGCACGGCAATCGGCAACACGCCGAAGAACGCAAGGGTCGCACCGGCCAGAAAAAAGACGCTGCCAAAGACCACGAACGGCACCACATAGCGGCGCTCCCTGGTCAACAAGCCGGGAGCGATGAACCGGTAGAGCTGGTAGAAAATCACGGGCAGCGCCAACAACAGGCCGGCAAAGAAGGAGGCCTTGAGGTGGGTGAGAAACGGCTCCATCAGGCTGAAGTAGTTGAGCGACACCTCCGGCGACACCTCCTTCAGCGGTCGCTGTAGGAACACGACGATCTGCTCCGAAAAGCCATACGCGGCCAGAAACCCGATGCCCACCGCGATGAGGGCGCGTAACAGGCGACCACGGAGCTCCTCCAGGTGTCCCGTCAGGGACATCTGGGCGTCATCCATCGCCGTCCCGCTTGGCTGCCGCGGCGTCGTCCGGTGGCTCGTCCTGGCCTTCAGGGCTACCGGCGCGCGAGGCAGGCGCCTGCGGCTCCGCCCATGCACCCGACTCCCGCGCGAGGATCTCCGGGGTACGTGGCGTGGGCGCCTCGGGAATCCGCGGCGTGGGCACCGGCGGATGCGATGGCGGCTCTGGGGAGACCGCGTTGCGCAGGTCACTGGTGGCCTTGCGGAACTCGGCGATACCCCGGCCCAGGGAGCGAGCGATGTCCGGCAGCCGCTTCGGGCCCAGCACCAGCAGGGCCACCACCAATATCACCAGCAGCTCCGGCATCCCGATGCCGAACATAATGTATCTCCAGACCTGCAACGGCCAACATGGCCGTAGCAGCAATATACCTCCCCCCAACGACTACCTAGAGTGGACAGCCCTACGGGAACGGTCAAGCCGACCGGTATGGGCCGCGTTTCTTGCCCTGAACCGGGTCCACCGCTAGCATTGCCTCTTTTTGCACCATGGTTTTCCGTACGTGGGAGGTACCTATGGGCCTCTTCTCAAGCCTCTTGACGTTCAAAGGGGGGATCCACCCCCCGACCAACAAAGATCGCACCAATCACGGGCGGATCGACGTGGCGCCCGTACCCAAGCAGGTCATCATCCCGGTGGCCCAGCACATCGGATCACCGGCCAAGGTGCTGGTGAAGAAAAAGGACGAAGTGAAGCGGGGCCAGGTGATCGCAGAGGCGCAAGGATTCGTCTCGGTGCCGATCCACGCCTCCACGTCGGGCAAGGTGAAGGACGTGACCCCCGAGTACTCGTCCAATGGCCAGCGTGTGCCGTGCGTCATCATTGACACCGACGGCAACGACGAGTGGGCCGAGGGGGTCCGAGTCGATCGTCCCGACTATGCGGACCTGCCGGCGGAAGAGCTGCGCCAGATCATCCTCGGCGCCGGCATCGTCGGCCTCGGCGGTGCCTCCTTCCCGTCCCACGTCAAGCTCTCGCCCCCCGAGACCAAGCCGATCCACACGGTGATCCTCAACGGCGTCGAGTGCGAGCCGTACCTCACCGCCGACCACCTCCTGATGCTGGAACGAGGCGAAGAGGTCGTCGCCGGTCTGAAGATCTTGATGCGAGTCGTCAAGGCCAAGAACGGCATCATCGGCATCGAGGCCAACAAGCCCGACGCCGTCCGCCACCTCGAGAAAATCACCGCCAACGAGCCCCACATCCGGGTCGTCACCTGCGCCGTGAAGTACCCGCAGGGGGGTGAGAAGCAGCTCATCTACGCGGTCACCAAGAAAGAGGTGCCGTCCGGCGGGCTGCCCATGGACCTCGGTATCGTGATGAACAACGTCGGCACCGCCGCCGCGATCTACCGCGCGTGCCGCTACGGCGAGCCGCTCACCGAGCGGGTGACCACGGTCACCGGCGCCGGGGTCGTTTCACCGCGCAATTTCCTGGCGCGCATCGGCACCCCCTTCGGCGAGCTGATCGAGGCGTGCGGCGGCTTCCAGGGAGACATGGGCGCGGTGATCAGCGGCGGTCCCATGATGGGCATGGCCGTCCACAGCCTCGCCGTACCGATCATCAAAGGCACCTCCGGGATCCTCGTGCTGGCGAAGGCCGAACTCCCGGGCGGCGACTACGAGCCGTGTATCCGCTGCGGCATGTGCGTGCGCGCCTGTCCCGTACAGCTCGTACCTTCGGCCCTGAGCGATTACGGCGAGACCCGCATCCTCCCCGAGCTGGAGGGCTACCACGTCTTCGACTGTATCGAGTGCGGCGCGTGCAGCTACGTCTGCCCGTCCAAGCGCCCGATCGTCCAGTTCATTCGCTACGGCAAGAAAGAGATCATCGCCGAGCGAGAGAAGAAGAAACGCAAGCTTGCGGCCAAGGAGGAACAAGCCGCCGCCACCGCTGCAGCCTGACGCTGTCTCGGATGCACCCGAAGCGGGAAATGTCTAACGCCGTGCGCGGCGGGCTCCGCCCTGCCGTGCCCGTCGACCATGGCGTCACCTCCTGTCCGCGAGATCCAGCACAAATCTCCCCCTCCACTGATGCCGCTCGGGAAGACCATGTCTGAAGATCAACCCAAGAAGCCCACGCCCGAAACGCCTCCCCCCGCGGCCGAGCCGGCGGCCCAGCCCGGCGCCGAACCCGTAGCCCAAGCGCCTGCGCCGGCCACCGCCGACGCCACGAGCCAGGCAGCGGCCGCTACCGCGGCAGACGTGGGGGAGGACACCGTGCCGATGGCGGCGGTCAAGAAGACCGCCGACGCGGTGGCGAGCGGTGGCGAGCCGGCCGCAAAGAAGGCCGCGGGTGAGAAGAAGGCCAAGGCTGCCGCGGCCAAGAAGGCCAAGGCCGACGCGGAGGGGGACGACGCGGACGAGGGCGCGGAAGGCAAGGAAAAGAAGAAGAAGGGGTTACCGGCCAAGGACTACATCCTGGTCGGCGCCACCTCGCCGCACGTCCTGAGCGGGGAGACCATCCCGCGTATCATGTTCACGGTATGCCTGACGCTATTGCCGGCGATCCTCGTGGGCGTCTACGCCTTCGGCTTGCAGGCGGTGAAGGTGTTGGTCCTGACCACGGCCGCCTGCCTTGCCACCGAGGCGGGGCTACAAAAGTGGATGGGCCGCAAGATCACCATCAACGACGGATCGGCCGCGGTCACCGGCCTGCTCCTGGCCATGACCCTGCCCCCTAGCGCCCCATGGTGGATCTGCGTCATCGGCGGCATGATCGCCATCGGCATCGGCAAGCAGATCTTCGGCGGCCTCGCCCACAACCCCTTCAACCCGGCGCTTCTGGCGCGCGTCGTGCTGCTGATCTCCTGGCCGGTGGAGCTCACCACCTGGATGAAACCCGGCCAGGGATTCGCCAATCTCGGCGCGGACGTCGTGACCGGCGCCAGCCAGCTCGGACAGATGAAGGAAGGGCTCATCCAGCAGGGCTCCATTGCAGCGGCGATGCAGCAGTTCAACGCCTTGGATGCCTTCCTCGGTATCCACCAGCTCGGCTCCCTGGCGGAGACCTCGGCGGTGGCCCTGCTCATCGGCGGGATCTACCTGCTCTACCGCGGCTACATCACCTGGCACATCCCGGTCGGTTACATGGGCACCGTGGCGCTAATCGCGGCCGCCTTCTGGCTCTACGACCCGACGCGGTTCGTGTCACCTCTCTACCATCTCCTCACCGGCGGCCTCTTCCTCGGCGCCATCTACATGGCCACCGACATGGTCACCTGCCCGGTGACCAATCTGGGAATGTTCTACTTCGGCATCGGCTGCGGAATCCTCACGTACTTCATCCGCACCTTCGGCGGCTACCCGGAGGGGGTCTCGTTCGCCATCGTGATCATGAACGGCACCGTGCCCCTCATCGAGCGCTGGGTACGGCCCCGGACCTACGGCACTAAGCTGCACTCGACCGTCTGATCACCGCCAACACTGTCCACCGACCCGCACGACCTCGGAAACCTCGCCCCATGGTCAGCATCAACCGCCTCGTGATCGTCCTGGTGCTCGTCGCCGCCGTCAGCGCCCTGCTCTTGGCGCAGCTCGACACCATCACCGCGCCGAAGATCAAGCAAAGCCGCATCGACTACAAGCTTCGGATGGTGAAAAACGTACTCCCGTCATACGACAACGACCCCAACCATGACCGCCAGGTCATCCCAGTGGAAGTGACGGGAAGCGCGCATGTGAAGGTCGAGGTCGATGAAGGCAAGGAGGGTGTTCTGGTCTACCCCGCCTACAAGGAGGGCAAGCTCGTGGGGAGCGCCTTCGCCGTCACCACCCACGAGGGGTATTCGGGCGACATCGACCTCCTAGTCGGGGTCAACCCGAACGGCGCCATCACCGGCATCGAGGTCATCAACCACGCCGAGACCCCGGGGCTGGGCGCCAAGATCGTTTCCGAGCATACGTGGCCCGGCAAGAAGGAGCTCGTCGGCCGCACCCTTGCGGACTCGCTCGAGGTCAAGAAGGATGGCGGCGAGATCGATGCGATCGCAGGGGCGACGATCTCTCCACGGGCCGTGTGCAAGGCAGTGAAGGCCGGCCTCGAAACGTACGCCAAGCAACTGAAACTAGAGCCACCGGCGCCGGCCGCCACCGCGCAACTGGGAGCACAGTCATGAACTACGGCGAGGTCTTTACCAAGGGATTGTGGAAGGACAATCCGGTCCTGCGCATGATGCTCGGCATGTGCCCGGTGCTGGGGGTCAGCACTTCGGCGATCAACGGCTTTGGCATGGGCACGGCCACGCTGTTCGTGCTGCTGGGCTCGAATATCGCCGTCGCATTGCTGAAGAGCTACATCCCGGCGCAAGTCCGCATCCCGGCATACATCATCATCATCGCGACCTTCGTGACGGTGGTGGACATGTCGATGGCCGCGTGGTTCTTCGACCTCTACCTCACCCTCGGTCTGTTCATCCCCTTGATCGTCGTGAATTGCATCATCTTGGGTCGCGCGGAGGGGTTTGCTTCGAAGAACACCTTGTCGGCGTCGACCATCGATGCTCTCGGCATGGGGATCGGCTTCACCCTCGCCATCACCACCCTCGGCGCGTGCCGCGAGCTGCTGGGTAACGGCTCGTTCTTCGACGTCCCGGTCCTCGGCGCCTGGTACCCACCGGCGCTGGTGATGGTCCTGCCACCAGGCGCCTTCATCATGCTCGGTTTCCTGGCCGCAGGCATGCGCCGCATCGACTTCGTCCTCGCCGACCGGGTGCGCGCCCAAGCCGCGGCGCGCCGTGTGCAGGCCCTGAAGCTCGCCACGGGCGGCGCTCCCGAACCGGCGGCCCCGGGGATGAAGTAGGTCGGGCGACCCCCGAAATGGCGGGCAGAGCCCGCCCTGATATGGAGGGGGACGCCACGCGCCCCCCTCGCCACCCGGCACAGGTCCGGGTGGCTTCACCCCCCGTGGATGGCGGGCTCGCGCCCGCCATCAGACCGGATGGAGCGTCCCGCTCCATCCGGTCTACAATGGGAGGCCGGCGACGAACATCAAGCCGATGCCGGCCAGGAGGGCGATCAGGGCCTGGCCGCGGCCTTCGTTCTTCGTGTGAACGTGGGGCAGCATCTCATCGGTGGCGATGTGCAGGAAGGTGCCGGCGGAGAGGGCCACCATCGCCCCCACGGTGACGGCGGAGATGCCCCTCGCGAGAAAGACCGCCACCGCGGCGCCGGCCGGGATGATGGCC
>DASWHD010000011.1:0-4970 GCA_036393335.1 bacterium | reverse complement strand
TTCTGGCCGTGTCCTCGTCCGAGTCCTCGCCAGGCCGCAAGCCTGCCTGCAGGCTCGGACTTGCGGGCCGGCCAGAATCTACGGGCACGTGCACGGTCTCGCGACGATCCATGGTGAGAAATACGGGCTAAAGTCGCCGTGCCGGACTTTTACAGGGGGGCGGCCACCGTGACAACTCCGGCCCTCCGGCGATCGCCCCGGCGGCCGGGGCACCCCCGGCCCCGCGGGGGCAGACCGCGACACACCACGCCGCGACCGCGCCTGCCACGGCTCGCCCTGCGGGCGCTCGCGGCCCCTGCAGGACCACCCCCGCAGGCATCTTCGCCGCGACAAAAAAGCGGCGCCGGGGGGGACCCCGGCGCCGCTCTTACTCCTCGTGCTGGCCGTCGCGACTAGGCGCGGAACCGGCGGCGCAACCCGGCGAGGCCCAGCAGGGACGAGCCCACCAGGGCCATGGACATCGGCTCGGGGATGACCGGGCCGCTGAACTGCGGCGCCGGGCTCAGGTTGAAGTTGGCGCTGAAGCCCGCGAACGGGCCATCGATCATCGCGACTCCGAAGATCGGGGTGAGATCAGGGAATAAGCCGCCAGCGGCACCATCGCCGTCGATGGACGTCCCCGCGGCATCCCAAAGAATGAGCACGTCGATGTTGGAGTTACCAATGCCCGCGGCGGTGTTCCAGTCGAAGAGGATGTGGCCGCCGACATGGCCGGCCGGGACGGTGAAGCTCTGGTACGAGGGCCCGGCCGCGCCCGCGGCCTGCGTGGTGGAGATCGTGTAATGGCCCGGGTGCAGCAGGGTGCCGCCGTGGGCCGTCCACTTGTGGCCGAAGAATGCGACGTTGGAGGATACCCCCCACGTGCCTACGGTCGAGTCGTAGAAGCCGGTCACGGTGGCGTCCGTACCGACCGGGCCCTGGTTGAACGGCGGAGCACCGGTCGTCCCGTAGTTGTTGTACATCACGAAGCTGCCGGTCACCGCCGTCGGCGCCGCCTGGGCCCCGGTCGCCGCCATGCCGATCGCGCTCACCGCCATACCGACGTGCCCCGCTGCCATGCTCAGATTCTTAATCCACTTCATAACGATCTCCCTCTAGGGAAGGAATGATGTTTGGAGGCCAGGCCCATCCAGGACTCCGGTGCTTCTCAACGTGTGATTTCGCCCCTCTGTATTCCCCTGCCCCTACGTGCGGTGCAGATTCGGGAAGCTATATGCAATCGCCTTGCCAGATCCGGAAATCTGATTCAGGTTTGCCATCGATCTTCACAACCGATTGAAAATTCAGCATCGAATCCATCGCGTCTGGTCATCTCTCGCAGCATCACAGCGCTATCTCGAATCTGGCACTCGTCTAGTTTTTTTACAGCTCCGCGGAAGGATCGTCTTGGGCTGCGGCTCAGAGAAGAAACCCATTGAAAATGCTACGTTCGGATGCCTCTCAATTTGAGACCGGGGAGTGTATCAGGTTGAGACGCGGAAAATTCACCACAGGTACCGCTCGCTGACCGACCTCAAGTGAGGGCAGACCGCTCCACTATGACGCACTCATGCAAAGACATCAGCGATAAATGGGACGTACTAGACGTATTAAGTCACCGACACCCCCGTCCAACGGCGCCGACGGCCCTCCGGTCCGACGGGTGGGGGCACGGCGCGGCCCCTCCCCGCGCCGCCGGCCCCAGCGGTGGTGAAAAATCACCACCACCCTGGCGGTACACCGACCCCGGCCCGAGAGGGCCTGCCTGCCGCAGGCAGGCCTGCCCGCGCCCATGGCGCGGGTCGCCGGTGCCACCGGCTCCTACCCTGGGTTGGGAAATCGCGGCGTGCTCCCGGAACCCCGGTAGGAGCCGAATCCCTTCGGCGACCCAGGCCCGAGAGGGCCTGCCGCGCTCTTTAGGTCTTGCCGTTACCCGGCGCTCACGTCGACAGGACAGCGACCACGTCGTCACCGGGATCGACCTGGGCGACGCGGCGGTCGAAGGTCACCAGCCGCAGCCCCTTGGCCCTGGCCACGACCACGAGATACCCGTCCGTCGTCTGCTTGTACCCCTGCAGCCGGGTGGCAAGCCGCTCGTACTCCCCACCGGTGGCGGCCGGCAGCTCCCCGACAAACGAATGGCCCGGCTGCTCTGTCCACTCGCGAAGCAATAGTACCGCCTCCAAAGGGGTCTTGGCGTAGGGCGAAAAGGCCGGGTTGGAGGATAGCCGGATGAAGCCGAGCTGGGTGACGCCACAGGTGCTCCACTGTGCCACCCCCTCCTCCTGGTACCAGCGCCGCGCCGGCTGATGAAATTGATGATTGGGCCAGGCGAGTGCCAGCAGGACATTCACATCCGGCAGCGCCCCCCTCATTCCATCCCCTCATCGGACAGCAGCTCTCGCGCCCGGTTGCCCGGGATGATCTCGGCCTCTGCCGGCACCTGGAAGAGCGGCAGCCCCCCCTCCTTCGTCTGCATCCCCTGAGGCATCAATCCCCGGCGGATGAGCTCGGAGACCACCTCCCCCAACGGCCGTCCCGCCCCCTCGGCGAGGGTCTTGGCCGCCTGGTACACATCGTCGGCGAGGGTGAGGGTGGTCCGCATCTTGATACAGTGATGCGCAGATGCACCCCTGTCAAGCCGTACGGCCGGCGCGGGTCGCCGGTGCCACCGGCTCCTACCGATTCTTGACGCTGGATCGCCGGTACCACCGGCTGGAGACGGTCATGATCACACGCGCAGTCTGGCCAGCAGCTCCCGTGGCGAGAGGACGGCGACGGGTGCGGTCACGTCCTCGGGGAAGTGGCGGGGGTTGCCCGTGACCAGGGCGTCAACCTTTCCCGCCACCGCCACCTCGAGGAAGGGCGCGTCATCGGTATCCGGGAGGGCTCGCCCTAGGGGTGCCGCCGTGACACATACGCCCTCCTTCTCGAAGAGATCGAGAAGTGTTCCGATCTGATCATCGCCAAACGGGAACTTTGGCCGCCGTAAGACCTCCCGATACTCGCTCAAGATCCGGAAGTCATACGCGAGTTGCACCCTCCCCACGAGCACGGCTCGCAACACCTTCGCCGGGATGCCGTGTGGATTCAGCAAGGCCGACACCAGGACGTTGGTATCCAGGACGATTGTCATCCACGCCGCTCACGGCGTGCGGCGTCGACCTCGCGGTCAATGTCCTCCGGCGTCATCCTGTCCACACCGGCGGCGACGGCGGCCTCCTGCATCTCCTCGACGGCGATCGCCGCCCGCGCACGGCGGTAGGCGCTGAGCTGTTGTTCGAGATGATCCTCCACCACGCCGGCCACAATCGCCACCGGCTTGCCATTGGAGGTCAGGACGACCTCGCCCTCCCGCTTGAGCTGGGCCAACAGCTCGCGGGCTCCCCCTCGTAGCTCTCGCATGGAAAGAAAGCGCATAGGATTACCCCTTTCAAGCCGGCAAGCCGGACATTCGCATCGTGGCATGGCCCATTAATAGCACAATTGAGACACAATTCTAGCACAGGCAAGGTGTACCGCCTCTTGGCCACCGTCCCTGCATGGCACCTCCGGGTCTCTCGCCCATCGGCCAAGTGCGACAGGGGGTTGGGAGGATCGCGGCCAGGAGGCCGCGCCGGTGACGCGGATCGCCGGTGCAACCGGCTCCTACCCCGGGTGCGAACATCGCGCCATGGCCCGGCCCCACGGTAGGAGCCGAATCCCTTCGGCGACCCAGGCCCGCAGGGCCGGCCGCGCCGGCGGTCGGTAGACATTCCCCTTCCCCAGCGGAGGCTCGGGGGAAGGGGTGGTGGGCAAGACACCTTGCGCTACACTGTCGTGACACGTGACCCAAAGGACTTCCCTCATGAAAAACCTGTCCATCCGCGAGTTGCGCCAGCGGCTCGGAGATCTCCCCACCGTGCTCCAGGAGGAGGGCGAGGTCGTAATCACCCGGCGTGATCAGCCAATTGCCCGGATCCTTCCCCTCACCGGCACTGCGACCAAGCGACCCAGCCACGCCGACCTGCGCGCCCGATTGCGCCGCCAGCCGGCCGGCAGCGAAGAGACGATCCGCCGTGATCGCGACGAACGGGGCTAACCCCTCGCTCACCATGGCGCTCCCGCAACCGCACAACTGCCCGCATTTCCTGGCGGTGTCCTCGCCCGAGCCCGCGCGTGACTGCCCCTACGCCTGCGGGCTCGGTCTCGCGGGCCGCGCGGGATCTGCCACCGCTTGCATCCTCGCCAGGCGACCCCTGCCGAGGACGACGGGCTAGGAGTCTGTCGGACTTTCTCTGCAAGTGATTGGTTTTATTGAAAGTGTGATTTCGAGCGTCTAAACACGAACGCAATGTTTTCAATTGGTTACGAGGCTTTTCCGAGCTCAGTCCGACAGACTCCTAGCAAGCACCCCCCCCGCCATGGTCTACCTGGACACCAGTGCCCTGGCGAAGTGGTACCTCCCCGAGGAGGACTCGGAGGCCGTCGAGGCGTTTCTCCGGGAGACGCCCAGACGGGTGTGTATCAGCGACCTCACGCGGCTGGAGATGCGCAGCCTTCTGGGCCGGCGGCAGCGAGAGGGGGCGATCACCGCCGATGAACGGACGGCGATCTTTGCGACCTTCGCGGAGGACGTCGCCCGCGGCTCGCTCCATCTATTACCCGCAGATGCGGCGGCCTTTGATCGGGCGATCCGGCTGATCGACCAGCTCGTCGACGTGCCCCTTCGCACCCTCGACGCCTGGCACCTCGCGTTGGCGATGGGCGCCAACACCGAGGTGATCGCCACCGCGGATGTCACGATGGCCCGCGCCGCCCGCGCGCTGGGCCAGGAGCCGGTGCTCTTCGGCCTCGCCGCGAAGGAGCCCCGATAGGCACCGAATCCCTCCTGCCTACCGGACAGGCAGGTCGGCGACCCAGGCCCCAACGGGCCTGCCGCGCCTGCCGGCGCGGATCGCCGGTGCAACCGGCTCCTACCCTTTGGTGGGAAATCGCGGCGTACTCCCGGA
>DASWHD010000010.1:0-19383 GCA_036393335.1 bacterium | reverse complement strand
TTGCTTCCGACCGGCGACCCGGTCGGAAGCAACGCCCCCGGCGAATCGTCCGTCTGTTGTCTACTTGGGAAGGAGGTCCCGGTCTTCCACGTCCTCGATCTCCACCGCCCGCAGCTTGGCATGCGACCGCAACACCCCGATCACCCCCGATGCGGTGTACGACACCGCCAGGGCGAAGAGGGTGAACTCGTGGGCCGCGACAATCACGATGCCTCCCAGGACCAAGCTGAGCAATACCTTGAAGTGATAACGGGAACGGAGGTCGATCTCTTTGAAGCTGCGGTAGCGTATGTTACTCACCATGAGGAACGCTACCCCATAGGCGACCGCCACGAACCACACCGGCCGGCCCATCTCCAGGGGGTGGCCGAGCATGTTTTGTACCTCGTGGTAGAACAGCACGGTGGTGGCGAGGACGCCGGCGGCGGCGGGGGTCGGTAGACCACGGAAATACCGTCTGTCCTGGATCCCGCTCTGGACGTTGAAGCGCGCCAGGCGCAAGGCGGCGCAGGCGACGTACATGAACGCAGCGACCCAGCCGATCCGCCCGACCTCGTGCAGCCCCCACAAGTAGACCAACAGCCCGGGCGCCAAACCGAACGAGGTGAGGTCCGAGAGGGAGTCGTACTGGACACCGAAGGCGCTGGACGAGTGGGTGAGGCGGGCGATCTTGCCGTCCAGGATGTCGAACACCCCGGCGAGGAGGATGGAGTGGGCCGCCGCCACGAAGTGGCCGTTGATCGCCGCCACGATCGCGTAGAACCCGCAGAACAGCCCCGCGGTCGTGAGGAGGTTGGGTAGGAGGTAGATCCCGCGGATGCTGTCGCCGTGCGCCTTTCCCGTGTCGCCGGCAGCGGGTGGCGACACCTCTTCGGGTCGCGGAGGACGGAGATGGACGGTCGTCGGCGCCATGGGGCTCTCGCGCGAGAAGGTTCACCGCCCGGTCGCTGGTCGCCCTGAGCAGGAAAGGTCAACCCTCACATTCACAGTAACACCGCCTGCCGTCGCCGCCCAACGGGAATGAATGCTCCGCATACCCCCGGACCGACGGTTGCGCAAGAGCTCCCTGGCGGGGCCAGCGCAGAGGGTGCCGGTCAGTTGCGTTGCAGCGCGACGCTGCCCGTGCGGACCAGCTCCTTGATGCCGATCGGCCGCAGCAGGTTGATGATCGCCTCCACCTTGTCGCGGCTGCCGGTGACCTCGATGGAGTAGTGCTTCGGCGAGGAGTCGACCACCTTCGCCCGGAAAATATCGACCACGCGCAGGGCCTCGGCACGTAGCTCCGGCGGGGCATGAATCTTGATCAGGGCCATCTCCCGGTCCACGAAGTCTGTGTCATTGAGGTCGATCACCTTGATCACGTCGATCTGCTTGTTCAACTGCTTGATGATCTGCTCGATGACGTGGTCCTCGCCGGAGGTGACGATCGTCATGTGCGAGACCCCCGGCTCCAAGGTCTCGGCCACGTTGAGGCTCTCGATGTTGTAGCCACGGCCCGAGAACAGGCCAGCGACCCGGGCTAGGACTCCGAAACGGTTCTCCACCAAAACCGAAATCGTGTGGCGCATGGCTAGGATGAGCTTTCAGCGATCAGCCAACAGCTATCAGCTCTTGGCGGAAGATGGCGCACGCAGGCACTCGATCTCAAGTGCTGATCGCTGACCGCTGAACGCCGACGGCTAAACCCGCACCACCGGCTCGGGTTGGGGGATGACGTCCACGTTCGCCGCACCGGCCGGCACCATCGGGTAGACGTCCTCGTCGCGGTCGACGCGGAAGTCGATCAGACAGGGCCGGCGGAGGGCGATCGCCTGCTCCAGGGCCCCACGCACCTCCTCCTTCTTGGTCACGCGCATACCCACGCCGCCGTACGCCTCGGCGAGCTTCACGAAATCCGGCGTGCCGCCCATCAGGTCGACGGCGCACAGGTGGTTGTCGTAGAACATGGTCTGCCACTGGCGCACCATGCCGAGGTACTGGTTGTTGATGATGCACGAGATCACCGGCAGGCCGTACTCCACCATCGTGGCCATCTCCTGGAGGGTCATCTGGATGGAGCCGTCACCGGCAATGTCGATCACGACCTTGTCGGGAAAGGCGATCTGTGCCCCCATGGCGGCGGGAAAACCGTAGCCCATGGTGCCGAGGCCGCCGGAGGTGACCCAGCGCCGCGGCTTGTCGAACAGGTAGTACTGCGCCGCCCACATCTGATGCTGGCCCACCTCGGTGGTGATGATCGCGTCGCCGCCGGTCACCTCGTAGATCTGCTGGATGACGTATTGCGGCTTGAGCTTGCCGTCGTCGGCGTAGCGCAGGGGCTGCGCGCGCTTCCACGCAGTGATCTGCTCGTGCCACTCGCGGTGCTTCTCCAGCCAGTCGATTTCGATCGCCTCGATCCGCAGGCGCTCGTTGAGCTCGACCAGCACCTCCTTGACGTCCCCCACGATCGGGATGTCGACGCGCACATTCTTGCGGATCGAGGTGGGATCGATATCGATGTGGATGATCTTGCAGTGCGGCGCGAACTGCTCGATCTTGCCCGTCACCCGGTCGTCGAACCGCGCGCCGATGGCGATCAGCAGGTCGCAGTGATGCACCGCCATGTTGGCGTACCAGGTGCCGTGCATCCCCAACATGCCCAGGCTCAGGGGGTGGGTGCCGGGGAAGCCGCCGAGCCCCATGAGGGTGGGGGTGACCGGCAGGTTGGCGACCTCCGCCAGTTCCCGCACCTGGTCGTGGGCGTTGGACAGGACGACGCCGCCACCGATGTACATCACCGGCCGGTGGGCACGCTTCATCGCGGTGATCGCCTTGCGTATCTGGGTGACGCTGCCCTTGACCGTCGGCCGGTAGGAGCGAATGTTCACCTCCTCCGGATAGTGGAAGGCGGCGCGGGGAATCTCTCCCATCAACACGTCCTTGGGGAGATCGACCACGACGGGGCCGGGCCGGCCGGTGGCGGCGATGTAAAACGCCTCTTTGATGATCCGCGCCAGGTCCCGGACATCCTTCACCAGGTAGCTGTGCTTGGTGCACGGGCGGGTGATGCCGATGATGTCCGCCTCCTGGAAGGCGTCATTGCCGATCAACCCAGTGGGGACCTGGCCGGTGAAGACCACGATCGGGATGGAGTCCATGTAGGCGGTAGCGATGCCCGTCACGGCGTTGGTCGCCCCGGGACCGGAGGTCACCAGCGCCACGCCGACCTTGCCCGTGGTACGCGCGTAGCCGTCGGCGGCGTGAACACCGCCCTGCTCGTGCTTGACCAGGATGTGGCGGATATTCCGCTCGAAGTAAAGCTCATCGTAGAGCTTCAACACGACACCGCCGGGGTAGCCAAAGATCGTGTCCACCCCCTCGGCCTTCAGACATTCGAGGAAGATCTGCGCGCCGCTGATCTTCTCCTTAGACTGGCTCATTCCCACCTCGTCGATGCGACCAGAGAGGGCGCCGGTCCACTATTGGCGAGGCCATCTCTCTGGAAAAACGAACGGTTCCAGCATGTTACGGAAAGAATGGCATGGTAGCCGGGATTTTCCACAGTGCAAATGCCCCCATCACCGTTGGCCCCCTACCCGCCCCGCATACCGGATGGAGCGTCCCGCTCCATCCGGTCTGATGGCGGGCGTCAGCCCGCCATCCACGGGGGGTGAAGCCACCCGGACCTGCGCCGGGTGGCGAGGGGCGCGCGTGGCGTCCCCCTCCATATCAGGGCGGATGCCCGAAGGGCGATCCGCCACCCTGCGATGGCGTTGCATGGCGGAACCGCCTGCGGCGCGTTCCGCCCTACGCCCCATCCCTCGAATACCCGAGGGAATGACACGGGTAGGGGCACGGCATGCCGTGGCCCTACGGTGGGGTTTGCGGGGATCGCGATCTCCCCACGCGGAGCGGGTTACTCGGCGTTCGCCTCTGCCAGGGCCACGGTCTGGCGCTCCACGAACTCGATGATCGCCAGCGGCGCATTGTCGCCATGCCGATGGCCGACCTTCAGCACGCGCGTGTAGCCACCGGCCCGCGAGGCGAAACCGGGAGCGATCTCCGCAAACAGCTTGTGCACGCACTCGCGCTTGCGGACATAGGCCAGCGCGCGCCGTCGCGCGGCGAGGTCGCCACGCTTGCCGAGGGTCACCATACGATCCGCCACCGAGCGGAGCTCCTTGGTGCGTGCCACGGTGGTGGTCACCCGGCCATGCTCGATCAGGGAGGTCACCAGGTTGCGCAGCATCGCCCGGCGGTGGGACGAGGTGCGGTTCAGTTTACGAAAGGTCTTCCTGTGTCTCATGTCGAGGCTCCCCCACCAGCCGTGGGTCTACACCGGTTGTCCCTGCTCCTCACCGGAAGCGATCGCCAGCTCGGCCACCAGCCTCGGGTCGAGCTCCATACCGAGGGAGAGCCCCATGGACTCCAGGAGCTCCTTGATCTCATTGAGCGACTTGCGGCCGAAGTTCTTGGTCTTCAGCATTTCCGACTCGCTCTTCTGGCACAGCTCGTAGATCGTCTTGATCTCCGCCTTCTTCAGGCAGTTGTAAGCGCGGACCGAGAGCTCCAGCTCCTCCACCGAGCGCGCCAGGTTGCGCCGCAGGGTGTCTCCCTCGCTCTCGGGGGCAGGCGTCTCTGGCACCTCCTCCTCCCCAAAGGTGGTGAAGACGGTCATGTGCTCGCGCAGGATGTTGGCCGCATAAGCCACCGCTTCCTCCGTCGGGACGGAGCCGTCCGTGGTCACCTCCAAGAGGAGCTTGTCGTAGTCGGTCTCCTGCCCGACGCGCGCATTCTCCACCTCCAAGTTGACCCGCACCACCGGCGAGAAGCTGCAGTCGATGGGGATCATGTCGACCGGATCGTCCGGGTCCTGGTTCTCGGGAGCGGTGACGTAGCCGCGCCCCAGGCTCACCTTCAGCTCGACCTCCAACTTGGCACCGTCGTCGAGGGTCGCCAGGTGGTGATCGGGGTTGACCAGCTCCAGATCAGTCCCGCCCAGATCGAGCTGCGCGGCCTTCACCTCCCCGGCCTTGTCTACCTTGAGGTAGATTATCTTTTCGTCGAAGCCGGGCGGAAACCGGAAACGCAACCCCTTGAAGTTCAGGATCAGCTCGGTGACATCCTCCAGGACCCCCGGGACCGTGGTGAACTCGTGCAGGACCCCCTGGATCCGCACCCCGGTCACTGCCGCCCCGGAGATCGAGCTCAATAGGATCCGGCGCAAGGAGTTGCCGATGGTGGTGCCAAATCCGCGCTCGAAGGGCTGCGCCACGAACTTGCCGTAGGTCGGCGACAGCTCGCCCACGACTTCCAGGCGACGCGGAATGTGAAAACCACGAAGGATACGATTCATGCTACCCCCAAGCAGTGCCGTCCCAGTCGGACGGGGGACAGCCAACGAAAAAGACGAAGATCGGCGGTGCCTAGCGCGAATAGAGCTCGACGATGAGTTGCTCTTGGACGTCGAGATTGAGGTGCTCCCGGAGCGGGAAGGAGCGGACCACCCCGGCGGTGTCCTTCTTGACCACGTCGAGCCACTCTGGCACGCCGCGGCGGTCGACGGCGGCGAAGTTCTCCACCACTCGCGGGTGGCTCTTGCTGCGCTCGCGCAGGGTGATCTGATCGCCAGGCTTCACCAGGTACGACGGAATGTTGACCTTCTTGCCGTTGACCCGAACGTGGCCGTGCCGGACGAGCTGCCGTCCCTCCGTGCGCGAGGCAACAAAGCTGAGCCGGTATACCACGTTGTCGAGGCGCCGCTCCAGCAACGACAGCAGGTTTTCGCCGGTCACGCCGCGCATCCTCTCCGCCTTCTCGAAGTAGCCACGGAACTGCTTCTCGAGAATCCCGTAGATCCGCCGGACCTTCTGCTTTTCCCGTAGCTGCTGCGCATAGTTGCTCATCTTCATCCGGCGTCGCTGGCCGTGCTGGCCCGGCGGATAGCCACGACGCTCGATGGCGCATTTGTCCTTGAAGCAGCGCTCCCCCTTGAGGAAGAGCTTTTCACCTTCTCGCCGGCAGAGGCGGCAAACGGGATCGGTGTAACGGGCCAAGTATGCCTCCGGATGTCTCTTGGGAATGTTTGTTGATTAGATCCGGCGCCGCTTGGAAGGACGGCAGCCGTTGTGGGGAATCGGGGTCACATCCTTGATCAGCGTGACCTTGAGACCCGCCGCGCCGATCGCACGGATCGCCGCCTCGCGACCCACGCCGGGTCCCTTCACCAGGACCTCGACCGTGTGCATGCCCTGCTCTCGCGCCTTACGTACCGCCTCGCGCACCGCCGTTTGAGCGGCGTACGGGGTGCTCTTGCGCGAGCCGCGAAAGCCCTGACCCCCGGACGACGCCCACGCCACGACATCGCCGGTGAGGTCGGTGATGGTGACGATCGTGTTGTTGAAGGTGGCCTTGATGTGCACCACCCCCATCGGCACGCTCTTCTTCTCTTTCTTCTTTCTTACCTTGGTCGGACCGGCCATCGAAGCTCCCCAAACTCTTGTCGGTGGTTGACAGGATCGTTACTTGCGAATTCCGCGCCGTGGACCCTTGCGGGTGCGGGCGTTGGTCTTGGTGCGCTGGCCGCGCACCGGCAGGCCGCGGCGGTGGCGCAAGCCGCGGTAGTTGCCGAGATCCATCAGGCGCTTGATGTCGAGCTGCACGTTCTTGCGCAGCTCACCCTCCACCGTATAGGACTGATCGATGAGCTGGCGAATCTTGCCCAGCTCTTCCTCGGTCATGTCCTTGACCCGCACACCAGGTGTCAACCCCGCCTGGAGGAGGATCTTTTGCGACGTCGACCGCCCGATGCCATAGATATAGGTCAAGGCGATCTCGACCGGCTTGTCCGACGGCACCTCTACTCCAGCAATACGAGCCACATCACTCTCCCTTTGGACTCAAGGTAATCGGCAGGCGTCTGTTCAGCCCTGGCGCTGCTTGTGGCGCGGGTTCTCACAGATGACACGGACCACACCCTTGCGCTTCACCACCTTGCACTTCTCACAAATTGGCTTCACCGACGCCCTGACTTTCATGGTTGTTCGCTCCACCGCCCACCTCAACGGTGGCGATAAGTAATGCGTCCCCGGGTAAGGTCGTACGGGGAAAGCTCGATCCGCACCCGATCGCCGGGCAAGATCTTGATGTAGTGCATGCGCATCTTGCCTGAGATGTGCGCCAACACTCGGTGGCCGTTATCCAGTTCGACGGAGAACATCGCGTTGGGCAACGGCTCCACCACCTTGCCCTCGACCTGGAGTGTCTTTTCTTTTGCCATAAACTACGCCGCGAGCCGCGTCAGCACGCGTGGACCATTGTCGGTGATGGCGATGCTGTGCTCATAGTGGGCCGAGAGGGAGTTGTCGCAGGTGACCGCCGTCCAGTTGTCCTCCAGCACCCGCACCGCCTCGCCCCCCGCATTCACCATCGGCTCCACCGCCAGCACCATGCCGGGCTTCAGCCGCAACCCGCGATTGGGCTTGCCCCAGTTGGGGACCTGCGGCTCCTCGTGCAGCGCGCGACCGATGCCGTGGCCCACGAAATCCTTCACCACGCTATACCCCTTGGACTCTGCCAGGGTTTGGACCGTATAGCCGATGTCCTGCAAGCGGTTCCCCACGCGCATCTGCTCGATGGCCCGGCGCAGGCATTCCTCGGTGGTCTCCATGAGGGCGGCCGCGGCCACAGACACGGTGCCCACCCGGTAGGTCTCGGCGGCGTCGCTGTAGTAGCCGTCGACGATGGCGCCGCAGTCGATGGAGACCAGGTCACCCTCCTCCAACCGCCGCTCGGAAGGGAAACCGTGCACCACCTGTTCGTTGATCGAGACGCACAGGGTGTAGGGAAAGCCTTGATATCCCTTGAAGGCTGGCGTGGCCCCCGTCTTACGGATCCGTTCCTCCGCCAGCCAATCCAGATCGCGGGTCCGCACCCCAGGCGTAATCTCCTCCGCCACCCTGGCGAGGGTCTCGGCGACGATCTGCCCGGCACGGTACATGATCTCGATCTCTGCCTGTGTCTTGAGAGTAATCACCCAGAAACTACCTCTGCCGCCGGCCCGTACCATCGAGAATTGAACGGCACCACTCCGGCGGGAGGGCGAAAGTGTCACAATATGTTGCCAAACATGCTCTAGGCCAGCGCCTCCTGGAGCCGCTGGTAAACGTCGGCCATGGTACCGACCCCGACGACGGAGCGGAAGCCATCCCGTTGTTTATAGTAATCGAGCAGCGGCGCCGTCTGGGCGTGGTAGGTGTGGAGGCGCTGGCGGGCGGTCGCCTCCGAGTCGTCGGCGCGCTGGACCAGCTGGCCACCGCACTTGTCGCATACCCCGTCCTTGGCCGGCGGCGCGAACATGACGTGGCAACCCCAGCCGCACGCCGGACAGGTGCGCCGGCCGGTGAGACGGGCGATCAACTCCGCGTCGGGAACGGCCAGATCGATCACCCGGTCGAGGCCGTTGCCCAACTTGGCAAGGAGCTCGTCCAGCGCCTCGGCCTGGGCCACGGTCCGCGGGAAGCCGTCGAGGAGGTAACCGTTCGCCGCATCCGGCTCTTGGACACGGTCCCGGATAATGCCGATCACCACCGCGTCGGGCACCAAACCGCCGGCCTCCATGTGCTTCTTCGCCTCCCGGCCCATGGGCGTGCCATTCTTAACCGCGGCACGCAGAATGTCTCCGGTCGAGACCTGGGGAATGCCGAGCTCCTCGCAAATCTGCCGTGCCTGGGTGCCTTTGCCTGCCCCTGGGGGGCCCATGAAAACCAAACGCATCATCGTCTCCCGCGGATCGCCCCCTTCTTGAGGAAGCCATCGTAGTTGTGTTGCAGCAGGTGCGACTCGACCTGCTGCACCGTATCCAGCCCTACACCCACGACAATCAGCAGTGCAGTGCCACCAAAGAAGAACGGAACATTCAGCGTGCTAATCAGGATCGTTGGCAGGACGCACACCGCCGCCAGGTACAAGGCACCCGCAAAGGTAATCCGAGTCAACACGAAGTCGACGAACTCCGCGGTCTTCGCCCCGGGGCGTATGCCCGGGATGAAACCGCCGTGCTTCTTCATGTTGTCCGCCAAATCCGCCGGGTTGAAAGTGATCGCAGTGTAGAAGAAGGCAAAGAAAAGGATCAGGGCAACGTAGACCAGGTTGTAGAACACTCCGCCCGGGTTCAACGAATCGAGGATGGCCTGTAACCAGGGCAACTGCTCGGTCTGTACGAACTGGGCGATGGTGGTGGGGAACAGCATGATCGAGCTGGCAAAGATCGGCGGGATCACGCCGGAGGTGTTGATCTTCAACGGGATGTGCGTGGACTGGCCACCATAGGTGCGTGCCCCGACGTTGCGCTTGGCGTAGTGGACCGGGATCTTGCGGAACGACGTCTCGAGGTAGATGACGAGCCCGATCACTACCGCCATCATCGCCGCGATCACCGCCGCGACGAAGATGCTCATGCTGCCCGACTGCAGGAGGCGGCTGGTGTTGATCCCCGCCGGGATCAGATTGGCGACGATGCCGGCGAAGATGATCAGGGAGATGCCGTTGCCTACGCCGTGCTCGGTAATCTGCTCACCCAGCCACATGATGAACGCCGTGCCGGCGACCAGGGTCACCAGGACCAGCAACCGGAACGGCCACCCGGGATGCGGGATGACGAGGGCGCCAGTCGGACTGGTCATCGATTCCAGACCGAAGGCGATGCCCATGCCCTGGATGCCCGCCAATAGCACCGTGCCGTAGCGCGTGTATTGGGTAATCTTCCGCTGCCCGGCGCCGCCTTGCTTCTTGAGCTGCTCGAGATACGGCACCACCGCGGCCATGAGCTGCAGGATGATCGACGCGGAGATGTACGGCATGATCCCCAGGGAAAAGACCGTCATGCGCTGCAGCGCGCCCCCGGAGAACATGTCGAAGAAGTCGAGAATCGACCCCTTCTGCGCCTCGAAGAACCCCGCCAGGGCCTGCGCATCGATGCCGGGCGTCGGCACGTGTCCGCCGATCCGGTAGACCGCGAGCATCAAGGCGGTGAACAAGATCCGCCGCCGCAGCTCCGGGATCCGGAAGAGGTTGGCCAGCTTCTCGAACAACTAGATGACCTCGGCGGCGCCGCCGGCGGCGCGGAGCTTCTCCGCGGCCTGGGCACTGAACTTGTGGGCACGCACGGTGATGCGGCGGTCCACCTCACCCTGGGCGAGGATCTTGATGCCGTCACACGGTCCCTTCACCAGGCCAAGCTCGGCCAGCACCTCCGGGGTGAAGTCGGTGACGTCGGGAAACCGCGCCAGGTCCTTCAGGTTGACCACGGCGTACTGCTTGCGAAACGGGTTGTGGAAGCCGCGCTTCGGCAAACGGCGGTAGAGGGGCATCTGACCGCCCTCGAAGTGGCTGCCTTTGCCGCCGCCAGAGCGGGCCTTCTGACCCTTGTGGCCCTTGCCCGAGGTCTTGCCGTGGCCGGAGGCCTCGCCGCGCCCGACACGCTTCCGTGGATGGGTCGCACCGCTCGGCGGCCGAATCTCGTGTAACTGCATAGCGTCCTCTCCAGCGGTGATTAACCTTGTTCCACCCGCAGCAGATGGCTGACCCTACGAACCATGCCGCGGATCTCGGGGGTATCCGGCCGTTCCACGGTCTGGTGCAGGCGCCGCAGCCCCAGACCTTGCAGGACCTGACGTTGGGTCCGCGGGTGGCCGATGCCACTACGCACTTGGGTGATCCGCAATTTCGCCATCGTCCTCTCCGATCGGTCGCGCCGTTAGTCCCGGAGTTGTGCCACATCCTGGCCGCGCAGGCCGGCGACCATCTCCGCGGAACGCAGATTGCGCAGGCCGTCGATGGTCGCCCGTGCCGAATTGTGCGGATTCCTGGAGCCGATGGATTTGGTCAACACGTCGTGGATGCCAACGGCCTCGAGGATCGCGCGCACCGCGCCGCCGGCAATCACGCCCGTACCGGGCCCGGCCGGACGCATGAAGACACGCCCCGCACCGTGATGGCCCAACACCGTGTGGGGAATCGTGGTCGCCTCCAGGGGCACGGTCACCAGGTTGCGTTTCGCCTCCTCGACCGCCTTGCGCACCGCCTCCGGCACTTCCTTGGCCTTCCCCTTGCCGAGCCCGACGCGGCCGTGGCCGTCACCCACCACCACCAGGGCCGAGAAGCTGAACCGCCGACCACCCTTCACGACCTTGGCGCAGCGGTTGATGGAGATGACCGTCTCGGCCAGCTCTCCTTCCTTCACTCCGCGCTCGATCTCTCTTGCCACCACGACTCCTTTGCCTGTGCGACGTCAAATGCGACGTTGACTCCGATCGACGAACCCATCGGCCGAGCAGCGCCGGCCGCTCAGAACTGCAATCCCGCTGCGCGTGCCGCATCGGCCAGCGAGGCCACCCGACCGCAGTACTTGTACCCGCCGCGATCGAACACCACCGCAGAGATTCCCTTCTCCAGCGCGCGTTGCGCCACCAGCGTGCCCACCGCGGCGGCGGCGGCCTTGTTGCCCGTGGCGCCGGTCACCGCGATCTGCTTGTCGACCGTCGACGCAGCCACCAGGGTATGCCCCGCGACGTCGTCCACCACCTGGGCGTAGATGTGCTTGTTGCTGCGGAAGACCGATAGCCGTGGCCGCTCCGGACCACCGGTGATCTTTTTCCGCACCCGCGCGGCACGCCGGGTGCGTCCCGTGAGTTGCTTCATCTCATATCCCTCGCGGACTTATGCCTTACCGCTCTTGCCTGCCTTGCGGCGGACATGCTCGTTCGCGTAACGGACTCCCTTACCCTTGTATGGCTCGGGCGGCCGCAACGCCCGGATGTCGGCCGCCACCTGGCCGAGGAGCTGTTTGTCCACGCTGGACAGCACCAGCTTCGTCTGGCCCTCCACCCGCGCCTCGACACCGTCCGGCAGGGGGAAGGCGACGGGATGGGAGAAGCCGAGGTTAAACTCCAGGCTGCGGCCCTGGAGGGCGACGCGGTACCCCACGCCGACGAGCTCCAGCTCCTTGGTGAACCCCGCGTGGACGCCGTGGATGAGGTTCGCCAGAAGGGCGCGAGTCAATCCCTGCGTGGCGCCGACCGTGCGATTCGCGTCCAGCGCCTTGACGGTCAAGACGCCACCGGCGATCTGTGCTGCGACCCCGGTCGGGAGCGGCACCGAGGATTCTCCCTTCGGTCCTTTGGCGACCACCGTCTCAGCGGTGATCGTGGCAGTGACCCCGGAGGGAATAGTTATGGGCGAGCGACCGATCCTGGACATGGTCATAGTACCTTGGGGGGAGCGACGGCGGCGGGGTCGTCGGCCATCACCAGAGTTTGCAGAGGACCTCCCCACCGAGGTGGGCGCGACGCGCCTCGCGGTCGGTCATCAACCCATTGGGAGTGGAGATAATCGCGACCCCGAGGCCATCCAGCACCCGCGGGAGCTCCGCGGCACGCACGTATACCCGGCAACCGGGGGAGCTCACCCGACGCATGCCGCGCACGGCACTCTCGCGGCCGCCCACCCCACCCCGCTTGAGGTAGACCGTGAGACTCGCCTTGGCACCGTCGCGCTCGACGTCGAAGCCCGAGACGTAGCCCTCCCGCTGCATGATCTGGAGGATGCTCTCCTTGAGGCGAGAGTGCGGAATCGACACCTCGGCGTGCTCCGCCTGGATGGCATTGCGGATGCGCGTCAAGAGATCGGCGATAGGATCGGTCATGACCATGGGATGGGTCCTATGCGACGCGGCGGTCGCGGCTTACGGGCTTACCAGCTCGACTTGGTGACACCTTGAATCTCACCGCGCAGAGCGAGCTCACGGAAGCAGATGCGGCACATGGCGAACAGGCGCAGATAAGCGCGCGCGCGCCCGCACCGGCTACACCGGTTATAGTCCCGTACTTTGTATTTAGCAGGCCGTGAAGCCCGCACGCGTAAGCCTGTTCTCGCCACAGAAGACTCCCTCGTGTTTTAGTTACGGAATGGCATCCCGAAGTGGCGCAGCAACGCCCGCGCTTCCTCGTCCGTCTTGGCCGTGGACACGATACAGATATCCATACCGTGCACATTGCTCACCTTGTCGTACTCGATCTCCGGGAAAAGGATCTGCTCCTTGAGGCCCAGAGTGTAGTTGCCCCGCCCGTCAAAGGCCCGAGGAGAGACCCCGCGAAAGTCGCGGATACGCGGTAGCGACGCGTTCACCAAGCGGTCGAGAAACTCGTACATCTGCTTGCCACGCAAGGTCACGCAACAGCCGACGGGCATACCCTGGCGCAGCCGGAAATTCGCGATCGACTTACGGGCGCGAGTGATGACCGGGTGCTGGCCGGTGATCGCGGCGAGCTCCTCCGCCGCATGGTCCAGGAGCTCGGGGGTACGTGAGCCCTCGCCGAGACCGACGTTGACCACGATCTTCTCCAGCCGTGGTACCTGCAACGCGTTCTTATAGCCGAACTCCTCCCGCAGGGCGGGGAGGATCTCTTGGCGATACTTGGTGAGCAATCGAGCCATGGTGTCAGACCTTATCGAGGGGCTCCCCGCACTTGGAGCAGACGCGCACCTTCTTGTCAGCGACTCGCTGGCGGCGAATTCTCCCACCATGGCCACATTTGCCACACACCGGCACCACGTTGGAGAGATGGAGCGCCGCTTCGATCTCGAGGATCCCGCCGTCCGGCCGTGACTGCGTCGGCCGCATATGGCGCTTGACCATGTTGACCCGCTCTACCACGACCCGGTTGCGCTCCGGCAACACGCGCAACACGCGGCCAGTGGCCCCTTTGTCTTTGCCGGCAATCACCCGGACGGTGTCGTCCTTCTTGATACGTGCTAGCACTGGACTTACCTCCGCCGAATCACAGGACCTCGGGTGCCAAAGAGGCGATGCGCATGAACCGCTTCCAGCGCAGCTCGCGCGCGATGGGTCCGAAGATGCGCGTCCCCAAGGGCTCCTTCTGGCGATTGATGAGCACGGCGGCGTTGTCGTCGAAGCGAATCACCGAGCCATCCTGCCGCTGGATCGCGTCCTTGGTGCGCACCACCACGGCGTCCATCACCGCGCCTTTTTTCACGTTGCCACCGGGGGTGGCCTGCTTGACCGAGACCTTGATGATGTCGCCTACGGAGGCGTAGCGCGCGGTGCCGCCCTTCAACACCCGTATGCACATGACCTTCTTGGCGCCCGAGTTGTCGGCCACCGTCAGGACGGTTTGCGGCTGAATCATCTTGCCAGGCTCCCCTACTCCGCGCGTTCCAGCACTTCGGCGACGCGAAATTTTTTGTCTTTACTGATGGGCCGGCACTCGACGATGCGCACCGTATCCCCCATCTGACACTGCTTGCCGGGATCGTGGGCCTTGTACCGCTTCGAGGTACGGATCGTCCGATGATACAGAGGATGAGTGGTCACCCGTTGGACCTGTACCACCACCGTCTTCTCCATCTTGTCGCTCACCACCTCACCGATCAGGGAGCGCTTGTGTAGCTTGGTCGCCATCGCCCTAGCCCTTTCGACTCATCTGGTTCGCGACGGTCTTCATCTGCGCAATGTCGGTACGCAGACGACGCAGCTCGGAAGTCTTTACCAGCCGGCCACTGACGGCCTGAAAACGCAGGTCCATGAGCTCGCGCTTGGCGTCGCGAACGCGCTGCTCGAGCTCCTCCTGCGACAGCTTGCGCAACTCTGCCGCCTTCATGGCATCACCTCCGACGTCTTGGAGATGAAGCGGGTCTTGAACGGCAGCTTATAGGCCGCCAGACGAAACGCCTCACGGGCAGTCTCTTCATCAATGCCCTGGAGCTCGTAGAGGATGCGCCCGGGGTGGATGACGGCCACCCAGAACTCCGGCGCCCCCTTGCCCTTCCCCATGCGGGTCTCCGCAGGTTTCTGGGTGATTGGCTTGTCCGGGAAGACCCGGATCCACATCTTGCCGCCACGCTTGACGTGCCGCGTGATCGCCACGCGGGCGGACTCGATCTGGCGCGAGGTTAGCCAGCCATTCTCCACGGCCTGCAGGCCGTAGGAGCCGAAGCTAAGCTCCTGACCGGAACCCGCCGTGCTCCGCAGGTTGAGCTTCTTCTGCACCTTGCGGTGCTTGACCTTCTTCGGTGACAGCATGGCAAATCCCGGAGATCACGCCCTGAGCTCAAGCATTGAGCGGTGACTCGGCCTCCTCGCTGGTCAACACCTCACCCTTGAACAGCCACACCTTGACGCCGATAACGCCGTAGGTCGTGAGGGCCTTGGCAAAGCCGTAGTCGATGTCCGCGCGGATCGTCTGCAGCGGTACCCGCCCCTCCCGGTACCACTCGCGGCGCGCCATCTCCGCGCCGCCGAGGCGCCCGGCGACGTGGATCTTGATCCCCTGGGCACCGAACCGCATGGTGTTGGTCACGGTCTTCTTCATGGCACGGCGGAAAGCGACGCGCCGTTCCAACTGCTGCGCCACACTCTCGGCGACCAACTGTGCATCGAGCTCCGGCCGCTTGATCTCACGGATGTTGATGTAGACGTCCTTGCCGGTGAGCTTCGTCAGCTCCTTCTTCAGCGCTTCGATGTCGGCGCCCTTCTTGCCGATGATGATGCCCGGCCGCGCGGTGAACACGTGCACCCGGATGCGCTTGGCCGCACGCTCGATTTCCACGCGCGAGATTCCGGTATGGTAGAACTTGTCCTTGATGTACTGGCGGATGCGCAGGTCCTCATGCAGGAGCTTGGCATACTCCCCCTTGGGCGCATACCAGCGTGACTGCCAGCCGCGAATCACCCCGAGCCGGAACCCGATTGGATGGATCTTCTGTCCCACGAATTGCTCCCTGTTACCCGATTGGCAAATGAGCCCTGGCCCGGCCTCAGACGTCTAGCACTACGGTCAAGTGAGCGGTGGGCTTGTGCAGGATGCCGGCGCGCCCCATGGCGCGGGGACGCATGCGCCGCAGGGTTGGTCCGCCATCGACGAAGATCTGCGCGACGCGCATCTGTTCCACGTCCTCGTGCTCGCGATCCTCGGCGTTGGCGACCGCCGCACGAATCGACCGCTCGACGATCCGCGCTCCCTTCTGCGGCATCTGACTCAGGTCCGCGAGCACCTCATTCACGCGCCGCCCGCGCGCCAGGTCGGCGAACAGACGCAGCTTCTGCGGGGCAATGCGATTAAATCGGGAGACCGCGCGAATTTCCATGACCGCCACCGCTCAGCGCACCCTCGTGACCTTGCTGCTGCCCTTGTGGCCGCGGAAGGTCCGAGTGGGAGAGAACTCTCCGAGCTTATGCCCGACCATGTTCTCGGAGATGAAGACCGGGATGAACTTCTGACCGTTATAGACGGCGATCGTGTGGCCGATCATCTCGGGCACGATCATCGACCCGCGCGACCACACCTTGAGCATCTGCTTGGAGCCGCTCTCGTTCAGCCGTCGCACCTGCTTCATGAGATGCGGGTGGACGTAGGGGCCCTTTTTCAATGAACGCGGCATCTACTTTTCTCCGTAGGCTTACTTCTTGCGCCGTGCGACCCGGAAACGCTCGGTGCGCCGGTTGTTGCGGGTACGGTATCCGCGGGTCGGTATACCCCACGGAGTCACCGGATGACGGCCGCCGGAGGTACGCCCCTCACCCCCGCCGTGCGGGTGGTCCACCGGGTTCATCGCAACCCCACGCACCTCGGGACGACGGCCCAGCCACCGCGACCGCCCCGCCTTGCCCAGGTTGATGTTGCCATGCTCCGCAAACCCCACCTCACCGATGGTTGCGGTGCACTCGATGTGCACCAACCGGACTTCACTGGACGGCAGGCGGATGTGAGCGTAGGCCCCCTCCTTGGCCAGGAGCTGCGCACCGCCGCCGGCGCTGCGCACGAGCTGCCCACCCTTGCCTGGGCGGAGCTCGATGTTGTGGATCATGGTACCGAGCGGGATGTCGGCGAGCTTCAGGCTGCTGCCCGGTGTGATGTCGGCCGTAGGTCCGGACATGACCCGATGCCCCACTTCCAGCCCCTTGGGCGCGAGGATGTAGCGTCGTTCACCGTCGGCGTAAACCAGCAGGGCGATCCGCGCGGAGCGGTTGGGATCGTACTCGATCGATTGCACCCGTGCCGGGACGCCGATCTTGTTACGCTTGAAGTCGATCACCCGGTAGCGACGCTTGTGGCCGCCGCCGCGCCGCCGGGAAGTGATCTCTCCCTTGTTGTTCCGCCCGGCGCTCTTCTTCAGCGGTGTGAGCAGGCTCTTCTCTGGCCGGCTGCGGGTGATCTCCGCGAAATCCGACGCGGCCAGGGCGCGCCTGCCCGGAGAGGTCGGCTTGAAGCTACGAATGCCCATGACAATTTACCCAGCGATGAGGCGCGTTATTCCTCGCCTTCAGGGACCCCTTCGAAGACATCGAGGGACTGGCCCTCGGCGAGGTGCACGAGC
Source organism: bacterium (assembly GCA_036393335.1). Classification (GTDB taxonomy): domain Bacteria; phylum CG2-30-53-67; class CG2-30-53-67; order CG2-30-70-394; family CG2-30-70-394; genus DASWHD01. The sequence continues at coordinate 2,010 of DASWHD010000010.1, read as the reverse complement.
GCCTTCTTCCAGTTCTTGCGGCGCCCCATGCGCATCCCGAAGCGCTTGGCCTTGCCCCGCACGTTGATGATCCGCACGCCGGTCACGTGCACCTCGAACAGGCGTTCCACCGCCTGGCGAACGAGCACCTTGTTGGCGGCCGGGTGCACTTCGAAGGTGACCTGACGAGAGGCCTCGGACAGCCCCATGCTCTTTTCCGTGAGCAGGGGCCGCAGGATGATGTCGGCGAGGTCGAGCTTCATCGGCCGCGGGCCTCCTGAAGTGCCACCAGCGCGGCCTCAGTCACCACCACGCTGTTCGCCCACAACAGGTTGTAGACGTTGATCTGGGAGACGTGAATCACGTGCACGTCGGGCAGGTTGCGCATCGCCAAGAAGAGGTTGCGGTCCTCCTGATCGACCACCACCAGGACGTTGCCCGTGGCACCCACGCCGCCCAACAACGCGACCGCTTCCTTGGTCTTCGGCCCCGGCAGGGCGAGGGCATCGACGACCAGCAAGTTGCCGCCCGCGAGCTTGTCGGTGAGCACCGCGCCGAGGGCGCGGGCGCGCACCTTCTTGGGCACCTTGTACGAGTAGTCACGGGGTTTCGGGCCGAAGACCACACCGCCGCCGCGCCACAAGGGCGAGCGGTTGGAGCCAGCGCGCGCGCGGCCAGTACCCTTCTGGCGCCACGGCTTCTTGCCGCCGCCACTGACCTCGGCACGGCCCTTGGTAGAGGCAGTGCCGGCGCGGCGGGAGGCTCCCCACGCACGCACCGTGTCGTAGACGCACCCGTCGCTCCACTCCACTGCGAACAGGTGATCGGCGAGCTCCAGCTCGCGCAGGGACTTGCCGTCGTGATCGATTACGGAAACCTTCGCCATGTTTTATTCCCTACGCCCGGGTAATCCGCAGCAGGCCATTGACCGCACCCGGCACCCCCCCGCGGATGAGCAACAGGTTGTCCTCCGGCAGCACCCGGACTACTTGCAGGTTCTTGACGGTCACCCGTTGGTCACCCATGTGCCCGGGCAGCTTGGTCCCCTTGCGCACGTGGGAGGGATCGGCCGACGCGCCGAGCGAGCCAGGCGCTCGATGAAAATGCGACCCGTGGGTCATGCGCCCACCATGGTGTCCGTGGCGCCGCACGACCCCCTGGAAGCCGCGTCCCTTGGTGCGACCCGTGACCTTGACGACGTCGCCCGCGGAAAACGCCGCGACCGTAATCTGGTCACCCACGGCGAGGTCGCTGGGAGCATCGAGGCGGATCTCCGTGAGCACCCGCATCAGCGGCGTGCCGGCGGCCTTGTAATGGCCGATGCGCGCGCGGCTCAGATGTTTCTCCTTCGCCACCTCGTAGCCGATCTGCAGGGCATCGTAGCCGTCGCGCTCCTTGCTCTTCTTCTGCACAACGGCACACGGACCGGCGCTCACTACGGTCACCGGGATGGCGTGACCCTCGTCGTCAAAGACCTGGGTCATGCCCAGTTTTCTGCCCACGATCACGTTCATAGCGGCAACCGTCCTACAGCTTGATTTCCACGTCGACGCCCGCCGAGAGATCCAGCTTCATCAGGGCATCGATGGTCTGCGCGGTCGGCTCCAGGATCTTGATGAGCCGCTTGTGGGTGCGTATCTCGAATTGGTCGCGAGATTTCTTGTCGACGTGCGGCGAGCGCAGCACGGTAAACTTGCGAATCTCGGTGGGTAACGGGATCGGACCGGCCACGGTCGCACCGGTACGTTGCGCGGTATCCACGATCTCGCCCACCGACCGGTCGAGATGGCGGTGATCGAACGAACGCAGCTTGATACTAATCGTGGACGAGACCATTTCCATGGATGGAACCCTTCTCCCTTGGGACGTCGCCTGCCCGGCCGGCCCTACTCGATCACCTCGGCGATGACGCCGGCACCGACGGTGTGGCCGCCTTCACGGATCGCAAAGCGCAGCTCCTTCTCCATCGCAATCGGCGTGATCAAGCTCACCTCCATCGCACAGTTGTCCCCGGGCATCACCATCTCCGTG
>DASWHD010000009.1:0-1810 GCA_036393335.1 bacterium | reverse complement strand
GGCCGGCCCCAGCCCCGCCCCCATCCGGTAGATGCCGGCGAAGAGCGGCAGGACCGTACACGAGCAGACCGCCAGGAGGGTGCCGGAGACCGACGCCACGGAGTACGCCACGACCTTGCGCGCCCCGGCGCCGAGGTAGCGCATCACCGCCTCCTGGCGGATGAAGACCGCGATCGCCCCGGCGATGAAGAAGGCGGGGATCAGGCACAGGAGCACATGCTCGCGGGCGTACCAGCGCACCAGGGCGAGGGACTCCACCACCGCGCGGTCGAACCGCGCCCACCCCACCGGCAGGAAATAGCAGAGGAAAAAGCCCGCGACGATCCACCCCAGGGGTCGCCACTCGGTCTGCCAGCGCATGGTTGCTCCTCGATGATGAATCGTTATTTGGCAAGACGGCCAACATTGCGGCCAAAAAAAGGGTCACCCGAGGGTGGCGAGCTGCTCCTTGGCGGTCGCCTCCACCACCGCCTCCACACAGCCAAAGAAATTGAGGATGCAGGGCACCTTCAGGGAGTAGAAGACCTGGGTGCCACGGCGCTCGTCGGCGACGATCCCGCCGTTCTTCAGCACCGACAGATGCTTGGAGACCGTGGAGATGTCGGCCCCCACCATCTCCGTGAGCTCACACACGCAGCGCTCGCCGCGCGCGAGCTCGTCGACGATGAGCAGGCGGCTCGGGTGGGCCAGGGCCTTGATGACCCGCGCCCGCACCGCGTACCGCGCCCGCTGTTGCGCGTCCATGGATCGCCTCCCGGATACAATCTGCACCATTTCCAATTTGGCAATATGGCCAAGGAGACCCATCCGTCAAGGAGGGTTCATCTCCCCTGGAGATGTGACCCGGGTCGCCGAGGCGCTCGGTGAACTTCGGCGCGGCGCAAAGGCGGCCGGCTCCCAGACGAGGTTGTGGCGTGCCACCACCACCCCGCAGGCGGCGAGTCGGGCGACATCGGCGGCAAGCCGCGGCGCAGGCGATCCCCCTCGACCCGCGAGGGCACCTCACCCGCGCCGTTGCAACCTCCGTGGTTGGAGATCCATTCACGTTCATTCGCGTCCCTACGCGGCTCATGACGAGCTCGCTCCAACGGCGCGGCCCCGCTCGTACCAGCCGCGGGTGGCGGTGACGATCCGCACCACGGAGAGCATCACTGGCACCTCCACCAGCACCCCCACCACCGTGGCGAGGGCGGCGCCGGAGGTGAAACCGAAGAGGGAGATCGCCGCCGCCACCGCCAGCTCGAAGAAGTTGGAGGCGCCGATCAGGGCCGACGGCCCGGCCACGCAGTGGGCCGAGCCGACCGCGCGGTTGAGGAGGTAGGCGAGGGTCGAATTGAAGTAGACCTGGATCAGGATCGGCACGGCGAGCAGGGCGATCACCAGGGGCTGGGCGAGGATCTGCTCCCCCTGGAAGGCGAAGAGCAGCACCAGGGTGGCGAGGAGTGCGATCAGCGAGACCGGCGCCAGCCGCGCCAGCACCCGGTCGAGGGCCGCCTTGCCGCCGCGGGCGAGGAGCCGCTCCCGCCACAGGTGGCTGACGCCGACGGGGATCACGATGTAGAGCACCACCGACAACAAGAGGGTCCCCCACGGCACGTGGATCGAGGAGAGGCCGAGGAGCAGGCCGACGATCGGGGCGAAGGCGAAGACCATGATCAGGTCGTTGAGGGCCACCTGGGTGAGGGTGAAGTGGGGCTCGCCGTCCGCGAGGTTGGACCAGACGAAGACCATGGCGGTGCACGGTGCCGCCGCCAGGAGGATGAGGCCGGCGATGTAGGCGTCGATCTGGTCTGCCGGCAACCACGGCGCG
>DASWHD010000008.1:0-21819 GCA_036393335.1 bacterium | reverse complement strand
CATAGGCGGGTACCATCAGCCGGGGCCGGCGGCGGAGGCGGGACCAAGCGAACAGCAGCGCGTACGCCGCCCCGCTGAGGATCACCCCAGCGCCGGCGGCAAAGGCCGTGAAGAGCTGGTCGAGGGCAACGGGTTCCATGGGGCCGTCCGGGGCGACGCGCTTTATCCTACATTCTTGACTGTAACGCTAGAGATAAAGCTCAAGAATGATCTAAGCAGGTGTCGTGCCAAGGAAAACACGTTGAAATATCGAGGTTCATTCGGATGTTCCGCGGGGTAACAACGAGATAACGGTGGCACGGTCAACTAAATTTGGGTACATCCGGACCATGGCTCCTCACGACCACCATCCTCACCCCCACGGGACCGCGGCCGACCCCCACGCCCTGCACCGCGCCCCCGCCGACCCCCTCCTGGAGGAGGCGATCACCTCGGTGCTCGCCACCGTCGAGTTGGGGGCGGTCCTGGAGCGCATCGCCGGGCTGTTGCGGCGCCACTTCGGGGACACCCGGGTGGCGGTCCACCGCACCCTGACAGATCCAACGGGGTGGGGAGAGGTGTTGCTGGTCAACGATCCCAGGGAGGCCGGCTACGGGCCGGGCCACCGTTTCCCCTTGGCGGACTCGATCTCGGGGGCGGCCGTTCGCAAGGCCGCGGCGGTGGTGGTCGAGCATCTCGATCCCGCGGCCGGACGGTTCCGCGAGGAACGCACCCTGGCGGTGGCGGGCTACGGCTCGGTGGCGTGCTTCCCGTTGATCCTCGATGACCGTCCCATCGGCACCCTGGAGATCGCCCACACCCCGGACGAGGGGCTGATCGACCACTGCTTCCAGCACGCCGAGCGGGTGGCGCGGCTCATCGCCATCGCCCTGCACAACTCCCTGATGGTCGACGAGGTACGCCGTCTCAACCGGCTGCTCGCGCGGGAGAACGCCGTGCTCAAGGAAGAGGTCGGGCGCCGGTGGGGCGAGTACGTGGCCGTGAGCCCGGCCATGGCACCGGTGATGGAGCAGGTCGCGCAGGTCGCGCGGGCCACCACCACGGTCCTGATCCGCGGCGAGACCGGCACCGGTAAGGAGGGGCTGGCGCGGGCGATCCACGAGGCGAGCGCGCGGGCCGCCGGGCCGTTCGTCGTGGTCAACCTCGGGGCGATCCCGGAGGGGCTCATCGAAAGCGAGCTATTCGGCCACGAGAAGGGCGCCTTCACCGGCGCCGCGGGCCGCCGGGCGGGGCAATTCGAGCAGGGGGACGGCGGCACCCTGTTCCTCGACGAGGTGGGCGACGCCCCCCTCTCGGTGCAGATGCGCCTGTTGCGCGCCCTGCAGGAGCGGCGCATCCGGCGCGTGGGCGGCAGCGCGGAGATCCCCGTCGACGTGCGGGTGGTGGCGGCCACCCACCGTCCCCTGGAGGAGTTGGTCCAGATCGGCGCCTTCCGCGAGGACCTCTACTACCGTCTCAACACCTTTCCCATCGAGCTGCCGCCCCTGCGCGACCGGCCGGAGGACCTCGCGCCCTTGACCCGCCACCTGGTGGAGCGCCACGCCCGGCGCATGAACCGCAAGCCCCCGATTGTCGGCGACGACACCCTCGCGACCCTGCGCGCCTACCCCTGGCCGGGCAACGTCCGAGAGCTCGAGAATTTCCTGGAGCGCGCCCTGATCCTCAGCCCGCCCGGCGAGCTGCTGCTCCCCGAGCTGCCGGCGCGGCGCGGCCACCCGCCGGCCGTTCCACCCGCCGCCTCGTTCGATGAGGGCGTGCGCCAGCTCCTACAGCGCGCCCTGGACGCGGCCGGAGGCAAGATCTACGGCGCAGGCGGCGCCGCCGCTCTCCTCGGCCTCAAGCCCACCACCCTCCAGGGTAAGCTGCGCCGCCACGGCCTGGAGGGCTACGGCCGCGGCAAGGGGGCCTTGCCGTCGTCCGGCCGTACACGGCGCCGCTAGCGGTTGGTGACGTATTCTCCTAACGCAAACCGCTTGAGCTACACCGAGCGAGGGGGAAACCACAGATGAACACAGAGAGACACAGGTACAACCCGGGATCTGTACCAGGCATGCAGACGGTTATCTGTGTCCATCTGTGTTTATCTGTGGTTTCAAACGCGGTTCTACCCAGGTGAACCATGGGCGAAGAGACGCTGACTCCCACGGCCAAGGCTAACGACCGCCGTCTCGGCTGCCTGCCGGTCCTCGGCCTGCTGATCGCGGCGGTGGCGGTGACCGCGCTCGTCACCGTCTGGGTGGCCAAGCGTTACCTTTTCCCGAGCGAATTCCGGCCCGTGACCCTGAGCGCCCGGGAGGAGCAGACCCTCGATGCCAAGCTGGAGCGCCTCGACCCGCTGCATCGCGCGCCTTCCCGACAGCCCGGTCAGTCGGCTCCCACCCCGGAGGGAGAACCGCCCCTCGAACCCGAGCCGTACAGCGAAGCGGGGGCGAGCCGCTCCATCACCTTCACCGAGCGGGAGATCAACGCCCTGCTGGCGAAGAACACCGACCTGGCGCGGAAGCTGGCCATCGACCTCGCCGGCGACCTGGTGAGCGCCAAGCTGCTGGTGCCGGTGGACGAGGACTTCCCGGTCCTCGGCGGCCAGGTGCTCAAGGTCCGGGCCGGGGTCGAGCTGGCGTACCGCGACGGCCGCCCGATCGTGGTTCTGAAGGGCATCACCCTCATGGGCGTGGCCCTGCCCAACGCCTGGCTCGGCGGGATCAAGAACATCGACCTCGTGCGGGAGTTCGGCGGCGAGGCGGGCTTCTGGAAGTCCTTCGCCGACGGCGTGGACCACATCCGCGTCAGCGAGGGCAGGCTCGAGATCGAGCTTAAGGAATAGAGGGCTGCCACCTCACGGCTAATGTCCCGACAAAAACTCAACGCAAAGGCACAAGGACGCCGAGAGGGGACCACGAAGAACACGAAAAGGTCAGACGTAGGGGGGGCTCTGCCCGCCCTACGCGTGCCGCTACACCCCGGTGCGTCTTCGGCGCCGCTGGGATGACGGTAGTCTTTGATAGGAGGACTACCCCATGAAACTAAAAGTCGACCAACAAGCCGATGCCCTCTACCTGACATTGAGTGAAGCGCCTGCCAGTCGTGCGGAAGAAGTCTCGCCGGGCATCGTCGTAGACTACGACGATCAGGACCACGTCGTGGGTATCGAGATGTTGTACCTATCGAAGCGGGCGCCGGGAACCGACACGCAGCGGCTGCTGTTTGAATCAGTGCCTCAATCGAGTTGAATTGAGAATCCGCTACCGCCGTCGCTGCTGATTACAATCTGGTGCTTGGTCAACGCAAGCGGGGTGGAAGTATACGCGATCTGAAGTCGGTGTTCGATGCCTGAAACACAATCCGAGTACGTAGATCAAGAGATTCGCCATATCGTGGATGCCGCGCGCGGTGTCTGGATTCGACGACTCATCGACCACTCGCGAGCAAACTCCCTTTTGTTCTACCGCGATCTGAAGGTCGGCACCCTCGACCTAAGCGCCGAGGCGGAACCTGTCGGCCGCCTACTGACTGGCGAAGCCCTGACGGTCGAGTCTCTCGTCTCGGAAGGCCGGTACGCGGAGATTCCTGACCCAGTAGTACGTGCCCAGGCCGAAGCCGACGCGCAGCGGAAAGTGCGAAACGCGCTCGTTGCACTCCAGCGCAAGGCGCTGGTCAACCTCGAGGAGAAGGGCCTCGAGACGCTTCACCTGGCGATGGGGATGGCTACGTGGCCCGCCTCCGACGGTGGGCGGCCGTACGACGCACCCGTGCTTCTTCTGCCGGCTCGCATCGAGATGCGCGGCCGGGCACGTGACGACCTACGACTTGCGGTCGCGGGCGAGCCCCAAGTGAACCCGGTGTTGCTGTATGTCCTCGAGGAGAATTTCGCGCTCCGTATCAACCCGTCTGTCGTGTTGAGCGAGTGCGGCGGCGAAGACGAATCGGGACAGTGGGTAGTCGACCCAGAGTGCGTGTTGGCAAACATCGAGCGTGCAGTCACTGCCGTGCCGGACTTCGAAGTGAAACGGCGCGTGGTCTTGGCCAACTTCCAGTTCGCGAAGATGGCCATGGTCGAGGATCTGAAAAAGAACGGCGATTCCCTGGCTTCGAGCTCCATCGTTGCGGCCATTGCCGGCCATTCGGCCTCGCGACAAAGGCTCGCCGAGGCGGTGATCGATATCGAGCCCACCCAGCTCGATGAGCGCCCTGCGTCTGACGATTATCTAGTGCTCGATACGGACTCCACGCAGCACCGCGCCGTCGTGCTGGTCGGCCAAGGCCAGAACGGTGTCGTGCAGGGGCCGCCGGGAACTGGCAAGAGCCAGACGATCGCGAACCTCATCGCCCAGAGTGTGGCCGACGGGCGACGCGTGCTCTTCGTCGCGGAGAAGCGGGCGGCGCTCGATGCGGTCATCAAGCGGCTCAGCCATCGGGATGTGAGGCTTGGTCATCTGGTGCTCGATCTGCACGGCGCATCCGTGTCGCGGAAGGAGGTTATGGCGCGGCTCGCAGACGCATTGGAGGAGATACGCCACGCGCTTCCGGCCGACGGTACCGAGGCAGTGCACCGAGAATTCGAGGCTCGGCGTGAACATCTGAACGAACATGCGCGCCGGGTGAACGAGGTTCGGCAACCAACCGGGTTGTCCGTGAATCGGCTAATCGGCAGACTACTTCGCCTGCCGACGGCGGCGAAATCCGCGCTTCGACTCCGCGGCGAGACGCTGAGCGTTCTAACGGCCGAACGTGCAGATGTAGTGAAGCAGTGGATCCTCGAGGGCGCCGCCAATCCAGCCCTGCTGCTCGGCACGGACTCCTCGCCGTGGAATAACGCAGATCTCCCAGAGGGTCGCCGCGCACAGGAGGCGCTCGATCTGGCGGTGCGTGCGGCCTCCGAACTCTGGCCCGAATTCGAGCGGCTTTTCGGACAGGTGGTGCATCAACTAGGCGTCCGACCGCCCGGTACGTTGGATGAGACCGCTATGTTTCTGTCGGTGCTGGCTGACGTGCGCGGCATCCGCGAACGGTACGAGGCGGAAATCTTCTCGGTTAACCTCAGCGAACTAGCGCGTGTGCTTGATCCCGCAACGGGCGGTCCGGTGGCCCGGCTATGGGCTTCTGTTAGCAACAACACGTACCGCGCTGCGCACAAGCGCCTGCTCGCGCTACGAGCAGCGGCGGTATCGGCCGCGACACTGCGGGAGGAGGCGTTGCGCGCCGAGGATGCTCTCCGCCGCTGGCGCGCGCTCGGTGCTGCCTCCGATGTGCCTGTGGAGGCGGACGGCGAGTTGGAGCTTGCAGATGCGTTCACCAGGCTGAGCGAGGCGACGAACGCGCTCGGCGCCATAACACAAGCGGGGCTGTTCGGTGATATGTCGCTCATGGCGATCGGGTCGCGACTGTGGGCGCTAGCGGACGACCAAAGGACGCCTTACCGGCTGCCGGGCGTCATTGCCGTGCGCTCACATCTCAAAACGGCTGGTCTCGCCCGATTCCTCGATGATCTCCGCGAGCACAGCGTCCCCACCGAACACTGGACGGCCCGATTCGAGTACATCTGGCTCTACTCAGCGCTCGAGCAGGTGCTCGCATCTGATCCGGCTCTCGCTGCATTCAACGGCCGCACACATGAGCAGATCGTCGCTGACTTCATCCGGTTGGATCGCGAACGCGTCCGCCTCGCCGCCGAGCGCGTGCGTAGGCTCCATGGCGAACGTGCCATCGAGGCGATGAACCGTTACTTCGACCAGGCGAATCTGGTCCGGACTGAGGCGCGCAAGAAGTCACGACACATTCCGCTTCGCGACCTGTTGGCACGCTCACCAGATGTGCTGACGAGGATCGCGCCCTGCTGGGTTGCGAGCCCGCTTTCAGTCAGCCAGCTGCTGGACGGCGGCAAGCGCCATTTCGACATCGTCGTCTTCGACGAGGCGAGCCAGGTGCTCCAGGAAGAGGCAATCCCGGCGCTTTACCGGGCGGAGCAGGTGGTCGTGGCTGGCGACCGGCATCAGCTGCCACCCACGACCTTCTTCGCGACGTCAGTTGAAGGTGAGGACGACATCCCGGAGAACGATGATGCGTCGCGGGATGCCCTGGCCACGGCGACGGCAGCGATTGGTGGGTTCGAGAGCCTACTCGGGACGCTTGAAGCCTTCCTGCCGAATTGGCTTCTGGAGTGGCACTACCGAAGCGAGGACGAACGGCTCATCACGTTTAGCAACGCCCATATCTACAACGGCCGGCTCGTGACTTTCCCGAGCGCTCGCGGCCATGAGGCGATCCGGCACATCCTCGTACCGCACGACGCGGCGCTGGGCGGGCAGGAGGAGAGCGCATCGCGCGAGGTCGAGGAAGTGGTGCGTCAGGTGCTGCTGCACGTGGAGAGACGGCCCAACGAGTCGCTCGGCGTGATTACCATGGGCATCAAGCACGCAAACCGCGTACAGGCCGCGTTGGATCGTGTCCTCGAACTTCGACCCGACCTATCGGAGTTCTTCTCGTTGGACCGGGAAGAGCGCTTCTTCGTCAAAAACCTGGAGACCGTGCAAGGCGATGAGCGTGACGCCATCATCCTGTCCATCGGCTACGGTAAGGCCGCGAACGGAGATCTACCCCACCGCTTCGGCCCGCTCACGCAGGAGGCAGGTCATCGCCGCCTGAACGTCGCCGTCACACGGGCGAAGCGCCGGATGTGCGTCATCAGTTCATTCTCGCACAACGAGATCGACCTGAATCGCTCCGGCAGTCGAGGCGTGCAACTTCTCAAAGCGTATCTTGATTACGCGGCAAGCGGCGGCAGCCGGCTACCCGACGAAGAGCACGCTGGCGAGGTCGGCCTCAATGCGTTCGAGGCCGATATCCGTGACGCGTTGGACGCCCGCGGCATCACGACACGTCCGCAGTTCGGCGCTTCGCACTACCGCATCGATCTGGTCGCCATGCACCCGGACAAACAGGGCCGGCCGGTGCTCGCCATCGAATGCGATGGGGCCTCGTATCACTCAAGCGCCACAGCCCGGGACCGGGATCGGCTGCGCCAGGAGCACCTGCAGCGGCTAGGGTGGCGTTTCCACCGCATTTGGTCGACGGACTGGTTCTACAGCCGTGAGCAGGAGATAGAGCGCGCAGTGTCAGCGTACGAGGAGGCAGTCCGTCAGGCGGACCTGTTGGACGTCGATGCGGTACCACAGGCCCCGTCCACCGCAGGTCAGGCGGTATCCACAGCGCCGGTACCGCATCAGCTAACCACGCGTGAGCGCGGACCACGGCCACGCTTCCCGGTGCACGAGACGATCGACCAGTACACCGACCGGCAACTCCAGCAGCTTGCCGAGTGGGTCGCATCCGACGGCCTGCTGCGTACCGACGAGGAGTTCATCCATGACATCTTCGACATGCTACCGTTTCAGCGGATGGGCGGCCGGATTCGGGAGCGTCTCAAGGCAGTGGCTCAGGTCGTACGCCATCGCCAGGGAGGTATCATGCCCACATGATTAACGCCGATCTGCGCAGGTGGCGCCTAGCTGGCCGGAAAAATTTAGGGTTGCCTTCGACCGCAACAGCTTATCAGCGGTCCTTGATCTGTTATACATACTGAAATGCCGAAGAAATCGACCGCTCGACGCCATCATTATCTTCCTCAGGCGTACCTCGCGCAGTTCACTGATCTAGGTACCAAAGAGGGTCGATTCCACGTTCTGGAAATTGAGACCGGACGCAAATTTCGCACGTCGCCAAAGAACGTCGCTGTAGAACTTGACTTCAATCGCGTGGATGTCGACGGGCATCCTCCAGATTTCGTAGAAAATGTTCTCTCTCCTATGGAGCAGGCCGCTGTAGAGTCGATAACGAATACCGTTGCGTTGGGTGATTTCCCCTCTGATGAAGATTACAGCGCGATTCTTCACCTAATCTGTTTAATCGCAGTTCGGAATCCACTTTTCCGTAAGTCTTTTAATCGAGCGCGCGAGCATTCAATTAGGGTAATCGCAGATCTTTTGACATCCGATGAAAAGATTTGGAAGTATCATGTACAGAAAGCTAAAGAAGATGGTATGGAGATTCCTTATCCCGTTTCATTTGAAGATATGAAGCGCTTCATCGAAAACCGAGATTATGAAATAGACTTCCATCCGCAAAGTAACCTTCAGGTGGAATTGAAGATCTTCAGCAAAATGCTCCCCATCCTCCATGAACGAACGTGGTCACTCATAATCGCTTCTTCGGATGGTCCGGAATTCATATGTTCCGATCATCCGGTGGCACTGGATTTTAAATCCAAATGCCAAGGACCGATCGGTTTGAAATCGAGAGAAACCGAATTGTTTTTCCCACTAACCCGCCGTGCCGGCTTCTACGGAACTTTTGAAGATCCGCTGAAGCCAGTGATTCATGCGAAACCAGGGAATGTGGCCAACATGAACAGACGCGTTGCGTTCAACGCGGAACGACACGTCTATTCATGCCGTGATTCATTTGCTATTTGGCTCGAAGGCGAAATTCGGATTATAGATTGTGCGTATAACAAGTAACGGGGTCGGTCCTGCGTACTTGCAAGTTTGTGTTAGCGGCGATGCGGTTTGACATGCAGTCTCTTCGGGCTGTTTGCTGAGGCCATGGCCTCCCCTGTTTGTCTGGCGGCAAACCTATTCCCCGTGCCGGAGAACGTCAACCGGAAGGGCGAAGAAGGAACGAACTGGTTCGGGGTGTTCCTCTCGCGAAGCAGCGAAGGTCGCGAAGGGGGGTGTGGTTTCCGGAGGGTTGGGGGTCATTCCCGAGCACGCGTCGGCGCGGAGGTGCAGCGACGCAGGGAGATTACCCTGTCGTTCACAGAGGCATGCTCCCTCCGCCTCTTTGCGTTGAAAACAAAGAGCGCACCTGGCGCTGGGTTACGGGGGGGCGTAGTCAGGTGGCGGCACGCACCTGTTCGTGGAGGAATTCTGGGGCCAGATCCGCGCCGTCTTTCCACGACAGGGTGTGGTGAGCCACGTGGAATGCCTTGAATGGCTCCGGATCACGCAGGGGACCGAAGACCGGCCTTCGAGCTCGGCGGAGAGGTCGACCTCGCCGACCATGCCGCCATTGAAACGGAGCCACACGACGTCGTCCTGGACGTAGCTGGCTTCGGTCCCGTGCAAGAACATGGCGTCTACTCCAACGGGGCGACCGAATTCAGCGGTGGTTTCTCTCGTGCAAGCCGCCAGTCTTGCGCCAGCTCGGCTGGGTCATGTGCGGCGGTGGACCGGTGGAAAAGCGATCGACGATCGCGCGGTGGAGGAGCGCCTCATTGGGCCGGTGATTGCCGCTGGTGATGTACGATGTCGCCATGTTGGCGATCGTTGTGGACACTTCGATCTTGGTTGCCGTGGCTGTTGACCGTGGCGCAGGCGGAGGCCGCACTGGCTGTGTACCGGTTGATCCCGGTTCGGTTCGTGGATGTGGATCTTGTTGAAGCCATTCGCATTGCCGACGCGGCTGGGATCTATGCGTACGATGCCTACATCCTCGCCTGCTCTCGCGGAACCGGTTACCCGGTGATGTCACTGGACCGTGGGCTCCTCGCGGTGGCGGAATCCTTGGCGATCGATATCGTGGAGGTCCCCTGATGAAGGTGTACACGTACTCCGAAGCCCGCCAGCGGCTCGCAACGCTGCTCGAAGAAGCGGCGCGCACCGGATCCGTGCAGATCCGGCGTAAGGATGGGCAGGTATTCGTCCTGCGTCCTGAGTCGCCGTCGACGTCACCGCTCGATGTGCCGGGAGAGCCTCTGGGTCTCGGCCGTGATGAGATCGTGAATTTCATTTATGAGGGGCGCCGAGATCTCGAAGAAACTGCCTGACGACCAAGCTCCGGCGACCCGGTAACCGACGCGAGGCCACGGGAGGGGAAAGACACGAACCTCCTGGACCCGATGGAACGCACCTGTCGCCGGGTCGCCGCGCCGGCGTCCTCGACCGGCCGCAAGCCTGGCTGCGGGCTCGGAGTTGCGGGCCGGCCGCCATCCTCCGGGAGCTCACGCGCTCTCGTGATGGTTCGCGGCAAGGATCCGGGCGGATGGCCCAGTCGCCGGCAAGACGCTGGAGAGCATGGCCATGCCGTGCTCGGTGAGGGCATAGGGCGGGTAGCGACGACCATCCCACTGGCTTGCGGTGCCGAACTGGCGCCGCAAGTCCTCGAACTCGCCACGGGTGAGATGGAACATGAAGTCAGCAGGGAACCGAGGCCTGCTACTAGCCCGATTGGCCATGTCCCGTTATTAGGTGGACCACTGCGTCTCGCCCCGCTGCCAGACGTTCCGTCTGCACGGCGCCGGCATTGCCTGCGAACAGACCTTGATGGGCGGTCAACAGCTTGCCGGGACGCGCATAGCTCAGGCGCTGCAGGCCGCCCACGGCAAAGTCGGCGTCGGTGATCTCGCCGGCGCGCGTGTCGGCGAAGGGGTTGCTGGTGATCTGGCACGCGATCCAGTCACCGCGCCCTGCGTCGGCTAGCAGCAGGGCGGGACGGAACTTGCTGCGACTCAGGTCGGAAAACGGAAAGGGCAGGAGGACTACTTGTCCGGCTGCAAATGCGCCCATGCCGCATCCTCCTCGGGTTTCAGCCAGTCTTCCGCCAGTGCCGCCTCGGCCAGCAGTGCGGTCTCGTCGCCGGCTGGCGTCAGCAGTATCAGCAGCGCGCGACCTGCGGGCAGCCGTGACAGTGGCTCCAGAGGATGAACGCGGCCACTGGCGTCGATCTCGACCTCGATGGTCTGCAGCATGGATCAGGTTCCTTCGACGTGCACGGACTGAGGATCAGCCGGTGTTCACCGTGGACGGGTAGGGCGACATGTCAGGTGGTGGGCGTCGGCCAAGGTCGCGCTAACCGGCGTGGCGTGTCTTACGGCGTTCGCTTGAACGCTTGGTTAGGCGACGCCTTCTCGCTGACAGCCACTTCTCAAGAGATGCCTGGCTTTCGCCGGATGCCTGTCCAAGAAGCAGGTTTTCCACACTGATGTCTTCGTCGAGGTCCTCCCAATGGATGCCATACCCCTTTCCGATCAGTCGCCAGTTATCCCGTTCCTTCCGCGTTGCGTGTAGGAGCCTTGGAAACCAGGCGAGAGGTACGGAAATCGTTCGGCCGTCGCTCAAATCGGCACTGAGCGTATTCGTAGTCACCGTGACACTTACGGCAACTGGGACGTCCACTTCAATCGTTGAAATACGCATTCCACGCCTCCTTCAGCTTCTCCGCGTGGGTTTGGACCATTCGTTGAATCCGGCCAATCTCGGCCCGGGAGAACCCACCGCTTGTTTGCAGCCGTATCGGCTCCAGCCAGAACTTGGCAACTTTGTCGTCGCGTTCGATGTGCACATGGATGGGCTCTTCGCGATCACCTGCGTAAAAGAAAAACCGATACGCCCCTTTCCTCAATATCGTGGGCATTCAGCAACCATACCACCGGGCGTTTAGTGGCCTACCGTCCTGGTCAGCGGCGGCGGCCAGCGGATCCGCCGGATGCTGTTGTTGGGCGACATCTGCCACTGGCCTTCGCCAACGTCGATGAAGTGTAGACGTCTCCGGCACTCGGCCATACTACCGTGCAGCCAGTCGCCTTACGAGCCGTGCTTCTTTCGCCACGGCCTCGCCGCCATTCGGATTTCTTCCTCCGAGTTTCGGCGGCCGATCCCATATCGCCCAAAGCAGATAGCGTGGTCGTCGTCACAGCAGAGCGCCATCTGCACGCACATGTCCGTACCACCACTCCACGGTAGATTTCCGCCCACAGGGGAGATGATGGGAGGCGCCGTTTCTGGATCTCACCGCCGACAGTGTTGGTGGCGTTGATCCAGCAGATGTCACCGCGCTTCATCTTGAACGTCCCCGAAGGTTTCGTCGGCCCACTCCTCGGCCTCCGTCTCGCGGTCGTCATCGGCACCCATCGCGCGATACGTCTCCGCCAGGGACTCCGCCACGACATGGGCACGCACGAGCGATTCGATGGTGATGGTGAGTTTCTTCTGCATCAGAGGTCTCCACGTGTACTCCACTTTGAGACTATCTGCGGCGCTCCGTTCCCTCAAAGTTGGCCACTGGTTTTCCGGGTGCCCCCTCTGAATTCGTTGGAACCTTGTTTGGTGAACGCCGCGAGGCCGGTTGGCTTAGACCGCTCTGCTATCGGCGGCCTGCTGAGGGATGTAGTCGGCGAGGGTGGGGGCCGCGACGGTACAGAGGTGGAGGAGCTGGGCGAGGATCGCCCGCTGGAGGAGCGGGTCGTCCGGGGCGCCGAGGGGGTAGCCGAGGGGGTAGGGGAGGGCCAGGGCGCGGGGCGGGCGCACCTTGGCGGTGATCTCCGGCAGGGTGGTGAGGGAGGCGGTGGTGATGCCGCGGCGCTCGATTTCGGCTTGGATCAGACCGACCGTCTGATGGCAGAAGGGTCAGACCGGCACCAGCAGGGCGATGTCGACCTGGTCCTCCACCAGCAGGGTGGCAGCCTCCGGCGCGCTGTGCTTGATGAGCCGGTTGGGGGCGGTGATCGAGCCCATGAAGGACATGTGGCGCGGAGCGACCGCGCCGATCGTCCCGGCCACGGCCAGCTCGTGGAGGCGGTCGAGGGGCAAGGCGAGGTTGCGGTCGGCGGCGATACCGCGCGGATCGAAGGCCTCGCTGCGGTGGGTCTCGATCAGCGCCTGCACGGGGGTGTCGGCGGGGATCACCCGGTAGGAGAAGTCGCCGCCCTTCACCGTCTTGTCGAACGGCGCCTGGCCCGGCGCCACCAGCCCGCCGGTGGAGACCAGGGCGACGCGGCACTGGTCGAGGGGTTTGCGCAGGGGCGCGTACGGCACCGGGTCCAGGCACCGCCAGCGGTAGAGCCGCAGGGTGGTGCGCAGCCACAGGGGCAGGTCGGCGATCGGGGGCATGGACCGGCAAGGGCCAGGGGTCAGGAGCCAGGAGTCGCGTGGGGATGGCGCTTGACCGCCCGGGCGAGCCACGCCAGGGCGCCGGGGATCGCACGCCACGCCATCATCTGCTCCGCGGCGAAGACCACCGCCTCCTCGGGGCTCCCCAGGCCGTAGTGGGGGGGCGATGGCGGCAGGGGCTCGGTCGCCAGCAGGTAGGGGTGGAGGTAGTCGTTGTAGCGCCGCGCCTCTGCGAGGAGGGAGCGGCTCGCCTCGTCGCCGCCGCGTTCCACAAAGGCGTGGAGGGCACGGCCGTAGCGCCAGCCCGCTGCCCAATCCTCCGCGTAGTGCTCGAGGATCTCCCCGGCCCCTGTTGCATCCTGGGTCTCCAATAGACAGGCGAGGAGGGGGTCGCGGACCCCTTGGTTGTCGTTGGGGTTGAGGCGCAACAGCTCCCGGTAGTGGGCGATGGCCTCGGGGAGCAGGCCCTCGGCCCGCAGGCAGTCGGCGAGCCCCTGGCGGGCACGCATGTAGGGGCGGGTCTCCAGCCGTCCCCAGAACTCGCCGGCGTGCTCCGCGAAGGCCTCCTTCCCCAGGGCGCGCTCGCCGGCGGCGACCCCCTCGGCGTAGTGCTGCCGTGCCTCGGCGAGGGTGTCGGCCTCCTCTGCCAGTACGCAGTAGGCGTCGGCGCAATCGGGGGAGAGATCCAGGGCCTGGCGGGCGATGGCGCGGCGCTCTGCGGAGGTGGTGTCCGCGAAGGTGTCGTAGATCAGCTCCTGGGCCGCCTCCAGGGAGGTGCGAGGCGCCGTCTCCGGCACCTTCCCGCCGGGGCCGAGGAGCCCCTGAAGGTAGGCATTGGCCTCGTCGAGATCCTGGAACTCCTGCTCCGCGAGGGCGCGGGCGATGGCGGCGCTGGTCCGCTCCATGGCTCGGCGGTCGGGGAGAGGGGGCAGGGCCGCGGGCTCTGGCGTGGCGCGCTTGCTGGGCTGGCCGCAGCACTTTTTGTACTTCGTGCCGCTCCCGCACGGACAGGGGTCGTTGCGGCCGACCTTGGCCAGGAAGGGGGGCAGCTCTTCTGGCGGGCCGGGGTCGCGGAGCTGAAAGTGGAGGAAGGCGTTCAGCAGGGGGGTCTTGTGGTACTCCCTCCGCGGGAAGGGCCGCGCCTCCTCCCCCGGCACGGGACGCACCTCCACCAGGCCGAAGTCGTGCAGCGGTTCCAGAAGGCGGCTGGTGAGGAGCCACCCGAGGTGGGGCTCGGCGACCTCATTGCGGATCGCCGGCAGCAACAGGTCCTCCCCATACTCCACGGCGGCGGCCCACCGTGGTGGCTCCTCCGCCAGACGGTAGAGCAAGGTGGCGATGGTCTGCTGGAAGAGGCTGTAGTCGGGTAAGCCGTCCAGGTAGGCGAGGTTGAAATGCTGGAAGTGGACCTGGAAGAGGTGGGCGAAGAGCCAGGGCCACTCGCCCTTCAACACCACTTCCTCGCCGCGACCGGTGAGACGGAAGCGTCGACCGCGCCGCATCAAGAGCCCACCCAATTCGAGCAAGACGCGCAGGGTGTGGAGCGGCGGGACATCCGCCTCGTTCACCACCTTGTTGTAGGTGTGGAGCCGCTCCACGAACCCCTTGGCAAGACCATTCGCTCCACCATGGTGGCAACGAAGCGGCGGTTGAGGTTGTCGGCGGTGGTGGCCTGGATCTCATATGCCTTGTCCACGGCCTGCAGAAGGCAGCGGGCGTTGTGGAGGAGGGGTGTCTGCTCCACGATCTCCACGGACAGGTCGGTGGCGAGCTGCACCGTGTCGTCCTCTCCCCACCGCGCCTCTAAGAGCTGCGTGAAGTGGGCTGGAGAGAGCCCCCCGAAATGGGGATGGGGGTCAATGTCGTGGCGCATCATGAGCTGGATGAAGTCGTCCACCTCGGCCTGGGTCTTGCACCGTTCCCGCAGCAGGGCGGCGATGTGCGGGGGGAAGCTGGGTGGGATGCGGAGGGGCTCAGCCATGGGCGCGTCCACTCGGAAGTGGGGGCGGGTAGGATCGCAGATCCGGGGAAGCTGCCCAAGCTACCGGAGAAAGATCCCGGATCGTCGCTCCAGGCAAGGTCCCTGCCGGGTCCCGAACGGCACGGCAAAAGAGTTTGGGGAACGCGGGAACCCAGGAACCCAGGAACAGCGCCGGCAAAGGAATCGTTCTCCTGGCTTCCTGGGTTACCGCGTGGGTCGTCGTCCGGGTGACCGGCGATTGTGGGTAAGATCCGGGGCCATGGATCTGGAACGCCGCTTTCTCCAACACCTCCGCCGCCGGCGGTTGCTGGCCGCCGGCGAGCGGGTGGTGGTGGCGTGCTCCGGCGGTGGCGACTCCACCGCACTTCTGCATCTGCTCCATGCCCTGCGCCGGCCCCTGCCCCTGGCTCTGTCGGTGGTGCACGTGGATCACGGCCTGCGCGGGGAGGTGTCCGCGGTCGATGCGGCCTTCGTGGCGGAGCTGGCGGCCTCCCTCGGCCTGGCGTACGAGGCCCACCGCCTCGATCCCACCGCCCTGCGCGTGACGGGCGAGTCGCTCCAGGCGCGGGCCCGGGAGGCGCGGCGGCGCTGCTTCGCGGAGAGCCGGGCGAATCAGGAGGCGGACTGGGTGGCCACGGCCCACACCCGGGACGACGTGGCGGAGACGGTGCTGATGAACCTGCTCAAGGGGAGCGCCCGGCCCCTGGGGATCGCCGAACGCCGCGACCCTCTGGTGCGGCCGCTGCTGCCCTTTACCCACCAGGAGCTGATCGGGTACCTGCGGGCGCGCGGGTTGCCGTGGCGCGAGGACGCGAGCAACGCCGACCCGCGCTACCTGCGCAACCGGGTGCGCCACCGCCTGGTCCCCCTCCTGGTCCAGGAGGTCAACCCCGGACTCGGCCGAGTCCTGGGCCATACCGCCGAGGTCCTGGCGGCGGAGGAGGCATACCTGGAGGCGCAGCTCGCCCCCCATCTCGCGTTGCTGGACGAGGTCGAGAACGGGCTGAACCTCGATGTGGCGGCCGCGCGCGCCCTGCCGATCGCCCTGCGCCGCCGCCTGATCCGCACCGGCCTCCACCGCCTGGGTCTGGTGAAGGACCTCTCCTTCCTCCATATCGAGGCGGTGAGCGAGCTGCTGGATCGGCCCGCGGGCGGTGGCCGTGTTCATCTCCCCGGGGGCGTGGTGGTGGAACGTCGCTACGAGCGGTTGTTCCTCCATCGTGTTGGGCCAGCCGTGGAGGTGCCGGACTTCGAGGTCGAGGTGACCGGTGACCGGGCGGACTTGCCCGCCATCGGCCGGCGCCTCGCGCTCCGGCACGGTGGCGATCGCCCCGGCGCCGGGCCGGCCCTCGCCCTCGCGCCTGCGGCGGTGCAGGGCCGGGTGACGGTGCGCAACCTGCGCCCCGGCGATCGCTTCCGGCCCGCGGGGATGGGGGGACACGGCAAGCGGCTCGCCGCCTTCTTCGTCGACGCGAAGGTGCCGGCGGTTGAGCGGCGGCGCGTGCCCCTGCTGGTGCGCGACGGGGAGATCGTCGCGGTCGGGACCCTGCGTGCGGCCCACGGCTGTGCGGTGCGCGGAGACGGTGCAGAGACGGTCTGGCTGAGCTACACCCCCTTGTAACTGGTGCCGCCCTCGCCCAGAGCAAGCTCCCTCTCCCCTCGGGAGAGGGTCGGGGTGAGGGGGTGTGGAGAACGCAGTACGCTTGACCATGAACCCGACCGGCTGCTCATTCCTGACCCCCTCCCCCCGGTCCCCTCCCGAGGGGAGGGGGTCTCAGGGGACTCCCCTTCGGGGAGAATCGGATGGTCAGGGACGCATCGACCTCAAGGGGATGACCCCGGAGCAGCTCACCGCCTTTGCGGTGGCTCACGGCATGCGTCCGTTCCGCGGCCAGCAGCTCGCCGAGTGGATTTATCGCCACGGGGTCGAGGACTTCGCCGCAATGACCAACATCGCCCGAGTCGATCGCGAGGAGCTGGCGCGGATCGCCACCGTGAGCCGCCTCAACCTGCGCCGTGAAGAGGTCTCGGTGGACGGCACGCGCAAGTTCCTGTTCGAGCTTCACGACGGCCGCACGGTGGAGACGGTGCTGATCCCCGACGAGGACCGCCGCACCCTGTGCATCTCCACCCAGGTGGGGTGCGCCATGGGGTGCACCTTCTGTCTCACGGCCCGCCAGGGGCTGGAGCGCGACCTCACCGCGGGCGAGATCGTCGATCAGCTCTTGCAGGTGCAACGCGCGACCTCCGAGCGGGTGACCAACGTGGTGTTCATGGGCATGGGGGAGCCCCTGCACAACTACCAGGGGACGATGCAGGCAGTGCGGATCTTCACCGACCCGCGCGCCTTCGACCTCTCCACCCGCCGCGTGACCGTCTCCACCGCCGGTCTCGTGCCGCGCATCGCGGAGGTGTTGCAGGAGCCCGACCTGAAGTTCGCCCTCGCGGTCTCCCTCAACGCCACCACCGACGCCCTGCGCGACCAGATCATGCCCCTCAACCGCCGCTACCCCATCCAGGCGCTGCTCGCGATGGTGAAGCGCTTCAACCGCGCACGGCGCGACATGGCGTTCATCGAGTACGTGCTGCTCGCGGGGGTGAACGACAGCGACGACGACGCCCATCGTCTGGCGCGGTTGCTCAAGCCGGTGCGCTGCAAGGTCAACCTCATCCCGTACAACGCCGCGGAGGGCTGCGACTTTCGGCGACCGGACGACGCGCGGGTGGAGGCGTTCCGCGAGATCCTCCTCAATGCCGGCTACACGGTGCTCACCCGCCGCCAGCGCGGCGCCGACATCCGCGCCGCCTGCGGCCAGCTCCGCCAGGCGGAGCGGCTACCCCGGGCCACGGCGCGCGAGTCCGCCGCCAAGGACGTCGGCGTGATCACCGGTTAAGCTCTGGTCCTCGGCTTTCGTTTCGGTGGCTCAGGAAGACGGCAGGCCGCGGAACCGTGTGCAAGATGTGTGTGCAGGGTGACCCCACGGACGGCTTCCGACGAAGCGCCGGACGGTGCGGCAGACCGCTTTGGGGAACGCGGGAAGCCAGGAACCCGAGAAGTGCCACTTCAGCGAGCTGTGCCTCCTGGTTTCCTGGATTCCCGCGTTGAGCCCCTGCCGGTGGGCTGATGTTGATGGTTTGCCGGCCTGCTGGTCTGGTGCGTCCCTTTCTGGTTTCATCGCGCCCCGTGTCGTGACCACGGCACGCCTCCTTTCACCCCGTCTCCCCCGGTCCATCCATGCCCACTCTCGGCGTCAACATCGACCACGTGGCGACTTTACGTCAGGTGCGCCGGGCGGCGATCCCGGACGTGATGACGGCGGCGGTGCACGCGGAGATGGGGGGCGCCGACAGCATCACCGTCCACCTGCGCGAGGATCGCCGCCACATCCAGGACGCCGACGTCCGCCTCCTGCGGCAGTCGATCGCCACCCGCCTGAACCTGGAGATGGCGGCGACGGAGGAGATGGTCGCCATCGCCCTGGAGGTGAAGCCCAACCAATGCACCCTGGTGCCGGAGCGGCGCGAGGAGCTGACCACCGAGGGTGGCCTGGACCTGGCGGCCCACGGCGCGCAGGTGCAGACGGCGATCGAGCGCCTGCAAGGGGCGGGGATCCCGGTGAGCCTATTCATCAATCCCGACGTAACGGCGGTGGAGAGCGCGGCGCGCCTCGGCGCGCGGGCGATCGAGCTGCACACCGGCGCCTATGCGGCGGCACCGGGAGAGGAAGAGGTGAAGCGGTTGGTGGTGGCGCTGCAGGCCGGCCTGGCGCAGGGGCTCACGGTCCACGCCGGCCACGGTCTCGATTACGACAACGCCGCCCGGGTGGCCCAGCTCCCGGGCTTCCGCGAGTTCAACATCGGCCACGCGATCGTGTCGCGGGCGATCTTCACCGGCATGATGGACGCCGTGCGGGAGATGAAGGAGCTGATCCGCTACCACGGCGAAGACCCCCAGGGCGTGTGGGGCACCCGCGGGCCGAAGCGGTAGGCTTTTTCTAGGGGCTATCGCCCTACACAGCCGGCATGACCGGCGGCGCGGCCTTCGCCCGGCGCGGGCGAGGGCCTATCATCGGCAGATGATCCTCGGCACCGGCATCGATCTGTGCGAAGTGGAACGCATGCGCCGGCTGTATGCGCGCTTCGGCGAGCGCCTGCTGGCGCGGGTGTTCACCGACGTGGAGCGCGCGGAGGCCTTGCGGCGCCGCGATCCGGCGCAGGGGCTGGCGGTGCGCTGGGCGGCCAAGGAGGCGGGATCAAAGGCCCTGGGTACCGGATTTCATCAGGGCGTCGGGTGGCGCGACTTCGAGGTGGTGCACGAGCCGAGCGGCCGGCCCACCCTGCGCGTGGCCGGGCGGGCGGCGGAGATCGCCCGGGAGCGCTGGGGCCACCACCGCTGGTACGTCAGCCTGACCCACGAGGGCGACTATGCCTGTGCCATGGCCATCGCCGAGCGCGGCGAGGAGGAATCGCCGTGATCGTCGTCACTGGTCCCGAGATGGCGGCCCTCGACCGGCGCACCATCGACGGTCTCGGTGTCCCTTCTCTGTCGCTGATGGAGAACGCCGGGCAGGCCGTGTTTCAGACCATCGAACAGGAGCTCGGACCGCTCCACGGGCGGCGTGTCGTGATCCTGTGCGGCGCCGGCAATAACGGCGGCGACGGCTTCGTGATCGGCCGGTTCTGCCACGCGGCGGGGGCGCAGGTGAGCGTCGTCCTCGCGGCCGACCCCAACCGGTTCACCGAGGACGCGGCGTATGAGTGGCAGCAGGTCGCCAGCCTGACGGTGATCGCCGCGTACCGGCCGGACGAGGTGCCGGCGGCCGCGGCGGCGATCGCCCAAGCCGACGTTCTGGTCGATGCCCTGCTGGGCACCGGCGCCCGTCCCCCCCTGCGTGCGCCGTACGACGCACTGGTGGCGGCGGTGAACGCCGCCCCGGCCCCGACCGTGGCGGTGGACCTCCCCAGCGGCCTGGACGCCTCACGCCACGACCAGCGCGACCAGGCGGTGTGTGCCGATCTCACCGTCACCCTCGCTTTTCCCAAGATCTGCCTCTGCCAGTATCCCAGCCGCGCCCTCGCCGGGCGCATCGCCGTGGCCGACATCGGTATCCCGGCGACCCTCGCCGACGAGCTTCCCGACGCCCCGCGTCTCAGTGATCCGGCGTCCGTGCGGGCCGCGTGGCCCACCCTGGCGCCGGACCAGCACAAGGGAGAGGCAGGACGGCTGCTGGTGGTGGCGGGCTCGCCCGGCATGGCCGGGGCGGCGGCCATGGCGTGCCGTGCCGCCCTGCGTAGCGGTGCGGGCTACGTGACATTGGTGGCACCGGAGGCGGTGGTGGCCACCGTCCAGGGTTGGGTGCCGGAGATCGTCGGCCTGCCCACCGGCGACTCCGGGGGACGCCCCACCTCCCTGGACGAGGCGGTGGCGCGGGCCTCGGCGGTGCTGGTCGGGCCGGGCCTGCCGCCGCAGCGCGCCGCGGAGTGGCTCGGGCTGCTGCTGCCGCGCCTCACTCAGCCGACCTTGATCGATGCCGGCGGCCTGGCCGCCCTCGCGGCCCACCCGGACCTGTGGGAGCGCCGCGGGCCGGCGCCCCTCTGCCTCACCCCCCACCCCGGCGAGTTCGCGCCCCTGGTGAACGGGTCCGTGGGCGAGGTGCAGCGCGACCGGCTGGCGGCGGCACGCGCCTTCGCCACCGAGCGCGGCGTGCATCTCGTCCTCAAGGGTGCCCTGAGCGTCATCGCCGCGCCGGACGGGTCCCTGTGGATCAACCCGACGGGCCACGCCGGCATGGCCACTGCGGGCAGCGGCGATGTCTTGGCGGGGATCACCGCCGGCCTCCTCGCCCAGGGGCGTGGGCCGGAGCTGGCGCTGCGCGCCGGGGCGTACTGGCACGGGGCCGCGGCGCAGGCGTGGCGGCGCGGCGTCGCCGAGCGCTGCCTGATCGCCTCGGATCTCATCGAGGCATTACCGGCCGCCCTGGAGGCCATCTGCCAGGACCGCGATCCCCGCGGCCCCACCGGGATTACCTGGCTGGAGCTATAGACCGCAGCTCTCACCATGAATCTGCTGCGCAAGCGCAACTGCCCGCATCTCCTGGCCCACCTCGTGCGAGGTAGGAGCCGGTTGCACCGGCGACCCGCGCCGGCGATGCTTGCCTGTGCGTGTCTGCACGCAGACAGGCGGCAGGCCCTGTCGGGCCTGGGTCGCCGATGGGAATCGGCTCCTACCAGCGGGCCGACCGGAATCTATGATCATTTGCGCGTGCTCGCTACGATCTCTGGTGAGAATGGGGGCTAGTCGCACCGCACCTGGTGGTGGCGCCGACCGTTTCCTTTGTCCTACCCTCCCACATCGTCGATCCTCGATCCCCGCACCCTGACCCCATGATCTGCGCCAGAGACATCATGTCCACCGAGGTGGTGACCGTCGGACCCGAGACGCGGCTCACCGAGCTCGCCCGCACCATGCTCGATGCCGAGGTCTCCGGCGTGCCGGTGGTCACGGAGGATGGCGTGCTCCTCGGGATGGTGACCGAGACCGACCTCATCGAGTCGCAGCAGAAGCTCCACATGCCCACGGTGATCGCCCTGTTCGATGCGGTGGTCTACGTGGAGAGCTCCAAGCACTTCGAGGAGAAGGTCCGCAAGGCCGCCGCCGCCACCGCGCGGGAGCTGATGCACTCCCCCGCCGTGACCCTCGCCCCGGACACGCCGTTGGCGGAGGTGGCGGAGATGATGACACGCAAGAAGGTCCACCACCTGCCGGTGGTCGCGGACGGCAAACTGGTGGGGATCGTCGGCAAGGCCGACGTGGTGCGCGGCATCGCCATGGGTGAGTAAACCCGTCAGCCTTGAGCGATCGGCGCTCACGGGCCGGTAGCGGATGCCTGACGACCTCCAAAGCTTCACCACCACGAGCGCCGACGAGACCGAAGCGATCGGAAAGAGGATCGCCGC
>DASWHD010000007.1:0-5448 GCA_036393335.1 bacterium | reverse complement strand
CGATTGGCGCCATGCGCCTTGACCTTCTGTCGCTCGCCGGCTCTGCCGCGATCGTGGCTCTATATCATTTTTATATGGCCTATCAGCTTCGGCGTGATCCCTCCTATACGTTCCAGTCCGTCATGAACTATGCGCGCGCGGCATGGACGAGAAGCGTGATGAGTGGCGATCCAGATGTCCTCGCCGTTCAGACACTGCGTAACCTGACGATGGCGTCGACGTTCCTCGCGTCGACGTCGGTGCTGTTGATCATGGGCGTGCTGAGCCTCAGCGGACAGAGCGACAAGCTCAGCACGGCGTGGCACGTATGGAGCACTGGCGATGCGATCGGGCCGAAGTTGTGGCTGTTCAAGCTCATTCTGTTGCTGGTGGACCTGTTCGTGGCGTTCTTTAGCTTCGTCATCTCCATCCGGTTCTTCAACCACGTGGGCTTCATGATCAACGTTCCCCTCGCGCTCCGGCACAGGATGGTTGGGCCGGAGTGTGTCGCGGAGCAGCTCAATCGCGCGGCGCGCGCCTACTTGATTGGAATGCGGTCGTACTACTTCCTCGTGCCGCTGGTCCTGTGGCTATTCGGACCGGATCTGATGCTGGCGGCGTCGGTGGTGCTGGTCTTCGTCCTCTACAAGGTGGATCGCATGCCGAAGCCCGAGGGGTATCGCCTGCCGGAGGCCGCGGAGAGCCGCCCACAGATCGCCACCATCCGCGCGCCCAAGGCTACCACCACGGTGGGCATGAAGGCGGCATAGGCGCAGCCCGCGATGCCCACAGCCAAGAAGCCGATCGCTGAGGTGCCCCCGACGACCCTGCGTCATCGGATGCGGGTGAGTTGGCGGCCAAAGTCTGGGGCGGCGTCCGCCTCGGTAGTGGGTACCGTCAGCGCGAGGTGATCGCCAGCAGCTCCGCGGCCGTCCCCGCCTCGACCTCCACGGGCAGGGTGGCGCGGAAGCGGCGGCCATAGCCCTTGGTGATGAGGCGGTGGTCGAGGATCCAGGCCTCGCCGCGGTCGGTGCGGGAGCGGATGAGGCGGCCGATGCCCTGGCGGAGCTTGAGGACCGCCACCGGTACCGAGTAATGCACGAAGGGGTCGCGGCCGCGGGCGCGCAGGGCCTCGGCGCGGGCGACCTCCAGCGGGGTGTCGGGGACGCGAAACGGCAGGCGGGTGACGACCACGGTGGACAGGGCCGGGCCCACCACGTCGATCCCTTCCCAGAAGGAGTCGGTGGCGATGAGCACGAAGCCGGCGTCGCTGCGAAATCGCTCCAGGAGGTGGTGGCGGTCGGCGGAGCCGTGGGTGAGGACGGTGATGCCGTGGCCCGCGAGGTCCGGTTCCAGGAAGGCGGCGAGGGCGCGCACCTGGCGGAAGGAGGTCGTGAGGACCAGCATGCGGCCGCCATGGCGGGTTGCCAGCTCGGTGAGGAGGGGGGCGGCGGCGGCGTCGAACCTCGGGTCGTTCACCGGCGGCAGGTCCGTGGGGCAGCAGATGCGGAGCTGGGTCGGGTAGTCAAAGGGGCTGGGCAGGACCAGGGCGGGGAGAGGCTCGGGTACGGTTTCGGCCTGCACGAGGCCGAGGCGGTCGGCGACGAACTCGCAGCCCTTGCCCGTGGACAGGGTGGCGGAGGTGAGCAGGGTGCCGGGATAGGGCTTGAACAGGGCCTCGTGGAGCTCGCCGCGCAGCTCCACCGGTACCGAGCACAGGGTGAGGTTCGGGACCCGGGCGGAGTGGTGGCCTTCGGCCCAGCGCGCCCGGTTGTCGGGCCGCGCGCCGGCGCAGGCGAGAAGGTGCTCGGCGGCGAGCTGGAGCCGGCTCACTCCCCCTGCGAGATCGGTCATGGCGGCGGCGAGCCCGTCCACCACGGTCGGCGGCAGCCCGCCGAGGCGGCGCAGGAGCTGGTGGATCTGGCGCGCGAGCTGGTCGAGACCGGCGGCGAGGATCTTGAGGAGCTGGTCGAGGGCGAGGCGCTGCGCCGTGACTGCCGGGCCGTCGAGGTCCACGGTGTCTGTGCCGTTCGTGGGGAAGAGGAGGTAATGGAGGTCGTCGAAGCCAACCCGCTGGGCGTGGCGCTGGTCGGCCACTGCCTGGGGCAGGGCGTCGCGCACCTGCTCCAGGAGCGACCCCTGCTCCGCGAAGGGCGGCAGGGTGGCGAGCGCCCGCTGAAGCTGGCCGAGGTGGTGAAACCCCTTGTCCCGGTGGAGGCGGCCGAGGACCCGCAGGATGCCGAGCCGGCTCACCTGGCTGCCGAAGTGGCGCACCGCGCTCTCCTCGAGGTGGTGGGCCTCGTCGATAACCACCCGGTCGAACGGCGGCAGCACCGCCGCCGACTCGTGGTCGCCGCTCGCCAGGCGCACCGCCAGGTCGGAGGCCAGGAGGGCGTGGTTGGCCACCAGGATGTTGGCCGCCGCCGCCCGCCGCCGGGCGCGGTAGAAGAAGCACTCGTCGTAGTACGGGCAGCGGGCGCGCAGGGTCGAGTCGGCGTCGGACGCCACCCTGTCCCACACCGCGGCGGATGGCGGCTGGGGGAGGTCGGCGAGCGAACCGTCGCGGGTGGTGCGCGCCCAGTCGGCGAGGTCGCGCAGGGCGCGGGCCTCGTCGTCGTCGAACAGGTCGGCCTGGGCGGCGATGTCGGCCAGCTTGCGCCGGCACAGGTAATTGCGCCGCCCCTTCACCAGCACCGCGGTGATGGGAAAGTCGAGGGCCTTGGCGAGCTGCGGGATGTCCTTGGCCACGAGCTGCTGCTGGAGGTGGATGGTGTGGGTCGCCACCACCACCCGCTTCTTGTTGGCCACCGCCCAGCGCGCCGCCGGGGCGAGGTACGCCAGCGACTTGCCCGTGCCGGTTCCGGCCTCGATCAGGCGCGGCCGGCCGGCGTTGATCACCTCGCCGAAGGCGGCGGCCATCGCCACCTGGGGTGGCCGTGGCTCGTAGGCGGCGAAGGTGGCAGCCAGGCGGCCGTCGGCGGCGAAGAAGCCTTCGATCCACTCCACCGCCAGCACCACCGCCGGCTCGGGATGGTGGGGCCGGGTGACGGTGACCCAGTCGGTGACCTGGTTGTTGACGATCAGGAAGCCGATCCCGAGATCGCCGAGGCGCGCGGCGATGTCGATGTCCGGGTCCGACGGGGTGAGATCGCCGCTCGGGTGGTTGTGGAGCACCACCTGCCCCGCCTGTAGCCCGCGGGTGACTGCCGGGGTGGCGGTCGCGTGGCCGCGCGCCACGGCCTGCACCGCCACCAAGGCGCCGCTCGCGTCGGTGGTGGCGGTGAAGAAGACCTCGCACCCGTCGGCCGCCGCGATGTGGCCGGCGATCTCGTCCCGCAGGGGGTCGGGGATCTGGAGATGGGTCACTTCTTAGCCTTCAGCGATTAGCTTTTAGCTCTCGGCCTTCGGCTGCTCGTACGGGGCGACGCTCGGGGAGGGATCTTGGGTGGCGGCCGGAGAGAAATCCAGGGCACCGGCAACGGCCGGGCCGCCGGCGGATGAAACCGGCAATGTGCGCACCGGATGGCCGACCCACCCCGGTGCTGGGGCATTAGCGGGCGACTGCCGATCTAGTGCCGATGGGTAGTCGGCTGGGTTCCCTCGCATGCGTCGCACTCTGTTGGCTTATTGCCGCCTGCGGCGGTGGTGGCGGATCGAGCTCCGGCGGGGATGGAGCGACGTCCGCCGCGCCGCATAGCCCCGCCATCATCGAGCTCACCGGCACGGTGGGCGAGGTGGACGCCGCCGCCGTGGCCGCCCGCCTGCCGGCCGCGACCCTGCCGGCCATCGACCTCTTTGCCTTCGGCCTCACCTCCCGGGCGATCGTCGGCGGCCCGAGCCGCATCGACGAGTCCGGCGCCTTTCGCCTGGTGATCCCGGTGGGGGAGGAGGGGGTGCTGATCGTCTTTGCGATCCAGGGGCAGCCGATCGCGATCCTCGCCCTCGCCACCGCCGACGGGGCATTGCCCACGCGACGCGGTGCCACGATCTCCCTGGGGTGGGTACGGATTCGCGCCAATGGTCGGGCCGAGGCCGAGCGCGACCCCCTCGCACAGTTGGATAGCGACGGCGACGGTGTCCCGGACGCCAGGGACCCGACCCCCGGCTACACGGTCGGCCCGCCCTTGCCGGATCGGGACGGCGATGGCCTGCCCGATGTGGTGAAGCCCGTCGTGGATCGGGACGGCGACGGCGTGGCGGACGCGGCCGACCCGTTCCCCGACGATCCGAGCGAGTGGGCCGACACCGACGGCGACGGTATCGGCAACCACAGCGACAGCGACGACGACGGCGACCACCTGTCCGACGCCGAGGAGGCGATCCGCGGCACCGATTCCCTGCGCGCCGACACGGACGGGGATGGGGTGAGCGACGGCCTCGAGGTCGGCCAGGGGAGCGATCCCCTCGATGCGAGTGACTCGGATCCGCCAACGGCGAGCGCAGTCGCCGCCTTCGAGCCCAACGATACCCTCTCCCAGGCGGCCGCGGTCGCGTTGGGCGACCGGATCGAGGCGGCGATCGGGACGGTGGGGGACGTGGACAACTTCGCGTTCACCGCGACTGCCGGCCAGTATCTCCATCTCGATCTGGAGGCGGCGGCCGCCGGCTCACCCCTGGATGCCGAGATCCTGCTGTACGGGCCCGGCCACGTCCTCCTGGCACAGACCGACGACGTGGCGGGGCTCGATCCCCGCATCCGCCGATTCGCCGCGGCGGCCGGGGCCTACTGGGTCGAGGTGCGCGACGTGCGCGGTGCGGGCGGCGCGACCTATACCTATGCCCTGACCCTCGCCGCAGGCGACCTGGAGATCGGCGAGCCCAACGACACGGAGGCGACCGGGACGTCGATCGGCATCGGGGGTGAGGTCGCCGCGCACCTCGGCAGCGGCGACGTGGACTACTACCGGGTGGTGGCGGCGGCGGGGGAGGCACTGCTCGTGAGGGCGGTGGCTCCCGCCGGGAGTGGTGCACGGCCCACCCTGCGGGTGGTACAGCCGGGCACCGACCTCGACGCGACCACGGGACCGGCCGCCGACGACCGTCTGACCGTGGTGCCCGACACGGCCGGCGACCTCCTCATCGCGGTCATCGGCGGCTCGGGGCTGGGCGGCCCGTATCTGCTGACCGTGGGCCACGACTATGGCGCCGACGATAGCGAGCCCAACGACACCGTGGCCACGGCCACGCCCCTCGCCGCAGGCGATCCGGCGTTCGGCGTCATCGGCCAGGCGGCGGACGTCGACCTGTTCCGTATCGCAGTGGCCGCGGGGCAGCGCCTCACCTTCGACGTGGACGCGGAGGCGGAGGGCTCGGAGCTGGACGGCCATCTCACCCTTCTGGCGCGCGACGGCACGACGGTCCTTGCCAGCGACGACGACACGGACGGCCTCGACCCTCGCCTGACCCACACCTTCAGCGCCGCCGGCACTTACTACCTCAAGGTGACCGATCTGTTCCGTGAGGGCGGGG
>DASWHD010000006.1:0-4566 GCA_036393335.1 bacterium | reverse complement strand
GCCGCATCCCCGACCACCCAGACCCCCGGCCAGTCCGGCACTTGCAAATATTCATCGGCGAAAAGACGCCCCCGCTCGGAACGACACGGTAGCTGGGCCAGGATTGGATTTGCCGCCACGCCCGCGGTCCAGATCAGCGTCTTGGTCTTGATCACCTCGTTCGTATCCAGCGTGACCGTGCCCTCCGCCGCCTGGGTCACGCGCGTGCCCGAACGGATTTCCACGTGGCGTTTGCTCAGGCGCTTTTCGGTATACACGCCGAGCTTTCGGTCGAGCTCCGGGAGCAGCACCTCTCCCGGGTGGACCAAGATCATGCGGAGCATCTCTTCACGCAGGTTCGGATAGAACCGCAGGGAGCCTCTGACGAAGTCGTTGATCGCGGCCATGGTCTCCACACCCGCAAACCCGCCGCCGGCGACGACGAACGTAAGCAGGGCTTCGCGATCTTTCGCAGCGCATTCGGTATCCGCTTCCTCCAAGTGCTGAATGATGCGGTTTCGTAACGCAATCGCGTCGCCCAGACTCTTCATGGTGAGCGCATTTTCCTGCAGGCCGGGAAGGCCGAAGAAGTTCGTCACGGAACCGAGCGCGATCACCACATGGTCGTAACCCAAGAGGTGCGTGTGGTGGTCATAACCATGAGACACGGTTACCTCTTTCTTTGTCAGATCGATGTTCTCAACGCTACCCACAAAGAATTGCACTTTCTTCAAGAGTTTTCGTACCGGATTCACGATATGGGTCATGTCGAGATCGCTCGCCGCGACCTCATGAAGCATGGGGGTGAATAAGAAAAAGTTATCTTTATTGACCAAGATGACCCGTACTTTGGAGTCGCGAGGCAGTTTTTTTTCGAACTCCAGGGCGGCATAGAGTCCGGCGAAACCTCCTCCGAGGATCAGCACTCGCTTCTCGTCACCGTCCGAAACACAGTTGAAGTGGGCATTCTCCATAACGTTGATCGCGGCTGCGGGCGGAACTGAGGACGCAGTCGAGCCTTTCATTCGCGGTGGGTAAGGGGGCATCCGTCGCCCGACAGCCCCCCAAGAGCAAGGGTCGTGCCAGGCCGACGGCTAGCAACTCGGGCCGTCAATCCCGCGCAATCTCAACGGCATGGCCACGTCCGTACGGGGTTCGCACCGGCAGTGGAGCCCTTTGCCAGGCCGGAACATGTTGCGGCCCCGCAAGATGGTGCGGCGGCGCGTGCCTGCCTTGTCGCTGCAACGACGTGCGACACAGCCATTGCACGCCCGACGAACGCCGGGAGAATGCGGCCTACGTACGCCCGATTCCCAGCTTCTTCATCCGGAAGCGCAGGGTGCTCGCATTGAGGCCGAGGATGGCAGCCGCCCCCCGCTCCCCCTCCACCACGCCGTGGGTCAGCTCCAGGATGCTCTGGATGTGCCGGCTCTGGACCTCATCGAGGGTCCCGACCTCGGGCGCGCTGGCCACGGTCGCGGGGCCACCCAGGGCGAGGCCGAGAATCTCCACGATGGGCCCGCAAGCGAGGATCGCGGCCCGCTCCACCACGTTGTGCAACTCCCGTACGTTGCCCGGCCAATGGTAGGCCATGAGCCGTTCCACGGACGGTTCGGAGACCGACTCCAGCGCTTTGCCCAGCTTCCGGGCAAGATTCCCCAGGAAGTACTCCACCAGGACGGGGATGTCCTCCTTGCGCTCCCGCAGCGGCGGGATGAGAAGCGGGAAGACATTGAGACGATAGTAGAGGTCGGCGCGAAAGGCGTGACTGGCCACCATCTGCTCCAGGTCACGGTTGGTCGCCGCCACCACCCGGGCATCGACCCGCAGTGTGCGGGTGCCTCCGACCCGCTCGAACTCCTGTTCCTGAAGGATCCGCAACAGCTTCGCCTGCGCGGATGCGGACAACTCGCCCACCTCATCCAAGAAGATTGTCCCGCCGTCGGCCAGCTCGAAGCGCCCCTTCTTCTGCTGGGTGGCACCGGTGAACGCCCCCTTCTCATGGCCGAAGAGCTCGCTTTCCACAAGCTCACTTGGCAACGCCGCGCAGTTGACCTTCACCAGGACGCGCTCCCGGCGCCGGCTGCGGTTGTGCATCTCCTTCGCCACCAGCTCCTTGCCCGTGCCGGTCTCCCCCGTGATCAATACCGTGGCGTCCGTGGCGGCCACGACGTCCACGTCGGCGAGGAGGGCACGGATCCGTTTGGAGGTGCCGACGACGGTCTGCCGGCGATACTCCGCCTCCATCGCCTCCTGCAGGAGCTGCCGCTCCTGTTGCGACCGTTGCAAGGCCCGCTCCACCTTTTCGCGGTCGGTCACGTCGCGCAGGATGATCGTGAGGAGCTGACTACCGCCGGCGTGCACCGGGGAGATGGTGGCCTCGCTCGGGAACTCCTCACCGTTCGCCCTCACCGCCATCAACCCGCGCGGCGCCCACATCGGTTTGGCGGGCCGGGGCGCGCCATCGGCCGGCTGGAGGTAGCCATCCAATATCTTGCGTAGCGGTGGCGAGAGGAACCGATCGATGGGCTGGCCGATCGCCCAGTCGGCCGCGCACTTGAAGACCTGCTCGGCGGCGGCGTTGAACAAGGTGATGCGACGGTTGCCGTCGATGGTGATAATCGCGTCCATGGCCGACGCCAGGATCCCAGCGAGGCGCGCCTCGCTGTCCCGCAACTGCGCCTCGGCCTGCTGGCGTTGCAACTCGGCGGTCACACGGGCGGCAAAGATCCGGAAGACGGAGAGGTCGTCACCCAGGGCCGGCATCGGCTTGTCGTCGAACACCGCCAGGTGGCCCAACACCTCGCCGCTACGATCCGCCAGGGGGATGGCGAGATAGCTCCTCGCACCGAGCGACACCAACCCTGTGTCGGCAGGGAAAAGCTCCTGAATGTGGTCAGGAAAGTGGCGCATCTCCCCGGCGAGAACGGGCTCGCAGGGGCTGCCGGCGATCTCGTATTCGGCGCTGTCGACAAACTCCCCGTTGCACCAGAAGGCCAGGGTACGAAATCGAGTCCGGACCGATCCGAATACGGCCACGAAGGCGAACCGTACGCCCAGGGCCTCGGCAACGCTGCGGACCAAGGCGCGGTAGAACGCCTCGCCCGTCTCCATCGCGGTGCCCTCGACGATGGCACGGAGCACCCCCTCTCTGCATGGAGAGACGATGTTGTCCTTCCCCCCACCCTCCACCGACTGCAATGCCGGCATGACCTACCCCACCCCGTCCAAGAAATGGCGTCTATTGCTCACCAATAATAATGATCAAGTTTACAGCTTTCAGCCGCGGTC
Organism: bacterium; assembly: GCA_036393335.1. GTDB lineage: Bacteria > CG2-30-53-67 > CG2-30-53-67 > CG2-30-70-394 > CG2-30-70-394 > DASWHD01. Next base: position 1,296 of record DASWHD010000006.1, on the reverse strand, counting down.
GATCAATGCGCCTCGTCCCAGTTGCGGCCCACACCGGTGTCGACCACCAGGGGCACCTTCAGGCTCGCCGCGCCGCCCATCTCCCGGACGACCAGCTCGCGTGCCGCGTCGACCTCCGCGCTGGGGACCTCCAGCACCAGCTCGTCGTGGACCTGGAGGACCAGGCGGCTGGCGAGCCCCTCCCGGCGCAGGGCGTCGTCCACCCGCAGCATCGCCACCTTGATGATGTCCGCGGCCGAGCCCTGGAGCGGGGTGTTGATCGCCATGCGTTCGCCGTTGGCGCGTACCACCCGGTTGTCGCTGCTCACCTCCGGCAGGGGGCGGCGGCGGCCCAGGAGGGTGGTGACGTAGCCGGTCTCCCGCGCCTGCAGCACAGACCCGTCGAGATAGGCCCGGACCCTGGGGTAGCGGGCGAAGTAGTGCTCGATGAACCGCTTCGCCTCCGCTTGGGGCACGTCGATCTGCTGCGCCAGGCGGAAGGCCCCCATGCCGTAGAGGATGCCGAAGTTGATGGTCTTGGAGTCGCGGCGCATGGCCTCGGTGACCTGGTCCTCCTCCAGGCCGAAGATCTGCGCCGCGGTCGCCCGGTGGATGTCGGCACCGTCGACGAAGGCCTGGATGAGCCTCTCGTCGCCGGAGAAGTGGGCCAGGAGCCGTAGCTCGATCTGCGAGTAGTCCGCGGACAGCAGCCGATACCCCTTGGGGGCGATGAACGCCCGGCGGATCGTGCGTCCCCGCTCGGTGCGGATCGGGATGTTCTGCAGGTTGGGATGGGACGACGAGAGGCGGCCTGTGGCGGCGACGGTCTGATGGAAACGCGAGTGGATGCGGCCGTCCGCGGCGATCAGGGTGGGCAGCACCGTGACATAGGTATTGAGCAGCTTGGTGATCGAGCGGTAGTCGAGGATCTTGGCCGGCAGGGGGTGGCGGCGGCCCAGCTCCTCCAGGACCGAGACGTCGGTGGAGGGGCCGGTCTTGGTGCGCTTGATCACCGGCAGGTCGAGGCCGTCGTAGAGGACCGTGGCGAGCTGCTTGGGGGAGTTGATGTTGAACTGCTCCCCGGCGAGTTCGTAGATCTCCTCCTCCAGGGCCGCCAGCTCTTGCTCCATCTCCGCGGTCAGCCCCTCCAGGGCCGGGCGATCCACGGCGATCCCCGCCACCTCCATGGCGCACAGCACTTCCTGCAAGGGTCCCTCCACCTCCCCGTAGAGGCGCTCCAGGCCGGTGGCCGCCAGCTCGGTCTCCAGGTGCGGCGCAAGCGCCGCGAGGGCCACGCCGCGCTCCCGCAGGAAGGCG
>DASWHD010000005.1:0-5487 GCA_036393335.1 bacterium | reverse complement strand
CCATGGAACCCGTTGCCCTCGACCAGCTCTTCACGGCCTTTGCCGCCGGCGCTGGGGTGATCCTCAGCGGGGCGGCGTACGCGCTGCTGTTCGCTTGGTCCCGCCTCCGCCGCCGGCCCCGGCTGATGGTACCCGCCTATGGGGCCTATGGCTGCCTCGCGGCGGCGGTGCTCACCCTCGCCCAGGTGCTCCACATGAGCGGCTTCTGGACGGCGGTGGTGGTCGCGATGTTGGCGGGATACCTCGTGGCGCCGCGCCTGATCTGGCGCCTCACCGTGGCCATCGACCCCAGGGGCGCAAGCCGGCCCGAGCCCGACTCACAGCAGGTATGACCCGGCGGGTTGCCCGCCGGTCGTCATCTCACCCCTATCGCGGAACACGCCATGCCCCACACACCCCTGTGGCAGAGCGAGGACTTCTGGCGGAAGGTCGCGGTCTTCGTGACCGCAGGCTCCGCGGTGCTCCTCATGTTGCTTACCTTCGACACCTTGTCGCAGACCGCGGCCGGCAGGGGCCGGGTGCCGGCCTACACCGTGATCAACCAGCAGATCGGCTACCGCTTCGACAGCGAGCGCAACATGTCGGTGCCGGTGATCGGCGATCCGGCGCCGCTGTTCGGGAAGGTCCTGACGGAGGCCGACGCCGAGGCCTTGGTGACCCACGGCAAGAAGACGGTGCAGGCGAAGAACTGCATGAACTGCCACACCCTGCTGGGCAACGGCGCCTATTACGCCCCCGACCTGACCAAGGCGTGGCTCGATCCGCAGTGGCAGGACATGGTCGATCTCACGGACAGCGACAGCCGCGAGGAGGCGATGGCCAAGTTCCTCCAGCACCCGGAGCAGTACGCCACCAACGCCCGCATGATGCCGGACCTCGGCATCACCCCGGATGAAGCCAAGGCCGTGGTGGCCTTCTTGAAATGGATGTCGGCCATCGACACCAACGGCTTCCCCGCCCACTTCCCGACCCGCGCCCAGGGAGATCGATCGTGAGCATGGGAACCTTTGACACCCGCAACCTGAACGGCGGCCAGCGGCTGGCCGTCAAGTACTTCGCCGTCGCCATCGTCTTGTTCGCCGCCCAGGTCCTCTTTGGCCTGGTGGCCGGCCTGCAATATCTCAAGCCGGACCTCCTCTTCGGGGTGCTGGACTTCAGCGTCACCCGCATGGTGCACATCAACGCCATGGTGGTGTGGCTGCTCTATGGCTTCCTCGGGTCGGTCTACTGGCTGCTCGAGGACGAGGGCGGCCGGCCGGTGGTGGGCCTGGCGTTGGGCAATCTCGCCTTCTATGTCCTCACCGCGGCGGTCGCCGTGGTGGTGCTGGTCTACCTCTTTATCCAGGTCGGACCGGGCAACGACATGACCCGCTGGTTCATCAACGAGGGGCGCGAGTACATCGAGGCGCCACGCTGGGCCGATATCGGCATCGTCGTATGCGTCCTAATCTTCTTCTACAACGTCGCCGGCACCTTCCTGAAGGGCAAGTTCTCCGGCATCGCCGGCGTGCTGGTCCTCGACCTGGTGGCACTGGCCGGCCTCTACCTGGCGGGGATGGTCTACATGACCAACCTCAGCCACGACCAGTTCTGGTGGTGGTGGGTGATCCACCTGTGGGTGGAGGCGACCTGGGAGGTGCTGGTCGGCTGCATCCTCGCCTGGGGGTTGATGCAGGTCCTGCAGGTGCGCCGCCGGATCGTCACCACCTGGCTGTACATCGAGGTCGCCCTGATGTTCGGCTCCGGCATCCTCGGGCTGGGCCACCACTACTTCTGGATCGGCACCCCCGAGTACTGGTTCCGGATCGGCGGCTTCTTCTCCGCCCTGGAGCCGATTCCCCTCGTGGCCATGGTGGTGCACTCCCTGTACGACTCCGGCGAGCACCACATGCGCAACACCAACCACCCGGCCCTCGCCTGGTTCATCGCCCACACCGCCGGCAACTTCCTCGGCGCGGGGGTGTGGGGCTTCATGCAGACCCTGCCGCAGATCAACCTCTACACCCACGGCACTCAGTGGACCGCCTCCCACGGCCACCTCGCCTTCTTTGGCGCCTATGTGACGATCGTCATCCCGATGATCTACCTGGCGATCCAGAAGGCCCGCGGCGACATCTGGATGGGGGCCGAGCCCGCCGGCGGCGGCTGGAAGTGGAAGTGGGCCCTCACGCTGCAAGTCACGGGGACCGTCGGCATGGCGGTCGCCATGATGATCTCCGGCTACGAGCAGGCCTTTCTCGAGCGCGCCATCGGCGGCTCCACCTGGCAGAGCTACTTCGCCGCCCAGGAGCATCCATGGTTCGTCCAGGGCATGAAGTGGCGCATGATCTCGGGCCTGGCCTTTGCCGCCGGCTATGTGCTGCTGGCGTGGGACCTGCTGACCATCGGCGCGGGCGAGACCCGCAAGGTGGAGCAGCTTACCCCCGCCACCGCCGCGGCCTGACCATGTCCATCGCCGTGGTCTTGAGGGAAGGCGCGCCCCAAGCCGGCTCGCGACGCAGATCCCCATGCCCGTTCTCGATTCCGCGATCGTCGTTGCCTGCACACCGCAGGCGGGGCTCCGTACCCCGCCGCACCTGATCGTCGTCCCTAAAAACCGGAGGAGAGTGAGATGACACCGTACCCCCCACAGACACGCAGTCGCTGGCCGATCCCCGTCACCCTCGCGGTCCTCACCTTCTGGGTCGTCGCGGTCGCCCCGCGGGTGGCGGCCGCCGTCTCGAACGAGGCCCAGCGGTGCATCCAGTGCCACAGCTTCGTCTCCAAGGGCATCGTCTCCCAGTGGGAAAAATCGAAGCACAGCGCGAATGACGTCGACTGCTATACCTGCCACGCCGCCGACCCCGGCGACGTGGATGCGTGGCAGCACGAGGGGTTCACGATCGCGGTGATCGTCTCCCCCAAGGATTGCTCCGGGTGTCACGACCAGGAGTTCAACGAGCAGAAGGGATCGCACCACGCGAAGGCCGGGCAGATCCTCGGCTCCCTCGACAACCTCCTGGGCGAGGTGGTCGGCGGTGAGCCGGCGGTGAACGCGGCGTGCCGGCAATGCCACGGATCGCAGGTCAAGATCGATTCGCGGGGGCGTCCCACCGCCGACACCTGGCCCAACACCGGCATGGGGCGCATGAACCCGGATGGGTCGTGGGGCTCGTGTTCCGCCTGCCACGCCCGCCACGAATTCAGCGTGCGCCAGGCGCGCCAGCCCGAGGCGTGCGGCAAGTGTCACCTCGGTCCCGACCACCCGCAGATCGAGGTGTGGAACGAGTCCAAGCACGGCATCCTCTACCATGCCAATCGTGAGGACCTGAACCTCGACGCTTCGCCATGGCGCGCCGGCAAGGAGTACTTCACCGGCCCCACCTGCTCGTCGTGTCACATGAGCGCCGCCGGCAACCAGCCCATCACCCATGACGTGGGTGAGCGCATCTCGTGGACCCTGCGCCCGCCGATCTCGGTGAAGCTCAACATGGTGGTCTACGACGATGACACCAAGGACGACATCAATGGCGACAACCCGCAGCTTCCCAAGGTCGGCGAGATGGCCACGACCAAGAAGGGGGAGATGAAGAAGGTGAAGGCGGTCCTGCCGTGGGAAGAACGCCGGGCGCGTATGCAGAACGTCTGCGACCAGTGCCACGCCCACAGCTTCGTGGAAGGCGCCTACGCCCAGTTCGACGACGTCGTCTACCTGTACAACGAGAAGTTCGCCCAACCGGCGAAGGCGATCATGGATGAGCTGAAGAAGGCCGGGAAGATCACGCCGGCCGACTTCGATGATCCCATCGAGTGGACCTGGTGGGAGATCTGGCACCACGAGGGGCGGCGCGCGCGCCACGGCGCCTCGATGTTCGGCCCGGACTACACCTGGTGGCACGGCATCTACGAGGTGGCCAAGCACTTCTACATCAAGTTCATCCCCGAGCTGAAGGAGGTCGCCGGCGAGAAGATGGCCAAGGAGCTGCTGGACAAGTACGTCTACAGCCAGCCCGGCCACGTCTGGCATCGGGACGGCCTCAACAAGGAGCAGCTCAAGAAGATCCAAGACTTCTACCAGAAGCGGTACCAGCAGTAGTTCCGGCCGCGGTTCGCTCCGGCCTGGCGCCAGGGTGCCCCGGCGCCCGCCGGAGCGACCGCGTCATCCTTCCGGTACCCGTCGAGCCGTGAGTCCCCAGCGCCTACTCGTTGATGTCACCATGACCCTCCTCGCCCTGGCCCTATCGCCGCCACCGAGCGCCGCTGGCTCGCCCCTCGTCCTGGCGGGACATTCGAGCTGGGTGAATAGCGTCGCCGTGGCGAGCGGCGGTGTGGTCGCCACCGCGGGCAACGACGGGCAGATCGGCCTGTGGCGCCTCGCCGACGGCGCACGGCTGGCCTGGCTGCACCTGCCACGGCCCCACCCGCCCCTCGGGGAGTCCGCCCTGCTCGCCCACCTCGGTGTGCCGGTCTACAGCGTCGCCTTCGATCCCGAGGGCCGCTGGCTGGCCGCCGGTTGCGGCGACGGCGCCATCCACGTCGTCGAGGTCGCGACCCGCCAGTTCGTGGCCGCCCTGCCCGACGCCAGCGGCCACGTGAACGCCGTGTGTTGGTTACCCGACGGACGCCTGCTGGCGGGCACCATCGACGGCCGCCTGATCCTGTGGGACGTGGCGCGCCGCACAACCGTGGTCGAGCGCCGGATCTTCCAGTTCCCGGTCCAGGGCCTGGCCGCGAGCCCGGATGGAACGCGCGTCGCGGTGGCCAGCTTCGACAGCCGACTGCGCATCGTCGCCATCCCGAGCCTGGCGGTCACCGCCTCCCTCACCGGCCACAAGGACGCCGTCTACTCGGTGGCGTGGTCCCGCGACGGCCGGTTCGTGGCCAGCGGCAGCAATGACCACACGGCCCTGCTCTGGGATCTCGGCGACGCATCACCCCACCCGATCTGGCAGGGAGAGCGGCCGGTGTACGCGGTGGCCTTCGGGATGGACTCGCGCCGCCTCGCGGTAGCCGAACAGGCCCAGCCAATCCGCATCCTCGCGCTGCCCTCCGGGCAACCGCTCGCCCAGCTCGTCGGCCACACCGCCGACGTCGTCGCCCTCGCCTTCACCGCCGATGGCCGGTTGGTGAGCGGCGCCCGCGACGCCACCGCGCGCCTCTGGCCGGAACAAGAAAAATAGTTCGCCACAGAGGACACAGAGATCACCGGGGGAGTCAGAACGATGATCAATACCCGCCGTGTCCTCTGTGGCAAAAGACCACTCTCCCTGAGGAACCCATGGACATCTCCGGCCTGATCATCGACTGCCAGGAGCGCCGCTTCCGCGCCGTGGTGGATGCCCTGGAGGGCATGACGGAGCTAGAGATCCTGCGCATCCTGCCGCCGTCCCGCGTCGTGTGCCTGGTGGAGGCGGCGGGCATCGACCCGTCGCTGGCCGTCAGCGAGCGCATCTGGGCGATCCCCGGCGTCGCCGCCATCAACCTCACCTGCCACTACCACGACGTGGA
>DASWHD010000004.1:0-2490 GCA_036393335.1 bacterium | reverse complement strand
CAGGTCGTACAGGGCCACCTCATCGGGTGACAAGAGCGCACCGACCTGCTCCAGGAGGGCCGCATCGAGGGCGCGAGAGCTGCCCTGTTCCGTCAGGGCGATGATGGCCTGGATGAGTGCGTCTGCGGTTTTCTTCACGCTAGCGGCCCGATCGCGGCAGTCCTGTCGGTAGTAAATGGTTATCGGCCGATCGCGCGGAGACTTTGACAGGTCTCCCGTGCCGGCTCAGCCCCGGCCGTACCTATTTCGCCGGATGGGTCGCGACCCAAGCTCGGGGGGCAGGTCGATGGATCCCGTCCGGCATAGGAGATGGAGGGATGCGGCCAACCCGCAAGCGGCACGCTGGTGCGCCCCGGGCCGTTGTGAGCCCGCGGAGAACTACTGCCTCACAATCATCGCCGAGCGCAGGTCCCACGGCGGCCACCACCCGCTCGGCGAGGGTGGCTCTGCCTGGGGCCAGTTCGGTAAATGCCTCGGGCTACTCGCCAGTCTCGTAGATCTGGTGGCGCGGGCGGGTGGCGAGAATCTGCTCCTTGCCCCAGTTGGCGATCTTCCGGAACGGCTCCGAGTGGATGAAGGCGTCGAACGCCGTCCGGTCGTTCCACTCCGAGGTGATGAGGTAGGAGTGGGGGTTGTCCGTGTCCTTCCACAAGTGGGACTCGGTATGACCCGGCTGCTCCTGCATCGCTTGCAACACCGCACGGAAGGCGACCTCGAAGGTCTCCTCCTTGCCGGGGATGACGAGGTAGTTCATGCCGACGGTGATCATGGGAAACTCCAGGAGTCAGGGGTGAGGAGTCAGGGAGTGGACAGGTAGCGTGGGGGAAGCCTGCCATGTTTTTGTCCTCATCCCTACCTCCTATCCTTGACCACTGACCCCTGACTCCTGGTTCCTACCCCACCTGGCCATAGATGCGGCGGCGGAAGCGGGCGCCGAGCTCGTCCTCGACGATGCGCCGGCACGCCTCGATGTCCACGCCGGGCAGGCCATCCAACGCGGTGGCCATCACCTCCGGGATGTACTGGCTCGCCGCGCGGATAAAGGCCTTGCATGCCGCGTAGGCGCCGGGGCGGCCGGGCTGGCAGTGCGCGTTGTACAGGGCCTCGTCCTGGGCGTTGAGGCTCACCGACACCACGTCGATCAACCCCGCCATTTCCGGCAGCACGTCGCGGCCGTGGACCAGGCTCGCCAGGCCATCGGTGTTGAGACGCACCCGCGCACCGCGCTCCTTGAGCCAGCTCGCCACTCGCTTGAGCAGAGTGAGGCGCAGGGTCGGCTCGCCGAGGCCGCAGAACACCACCTCGCGGTACGGCGCGGGGTCGCCGATCGCCGCCACCACCTCGGCAAAGCTCGGTCCGCGAACCAGGTCGAGGTCGTAACCCTGCACCACCCACTCGTCGTGGGTCTTCGGGCAGAAGCCACATGCCAGCGTGCAGGCATTGGTGAGATTGAGGTAGAGGGCGTCACCGATCGCGTAGGCGATGGTGTCCGCGGGGACACCCTCGGGGGCAGGATAGGTCACACGGGACATGTTGGGATGATACCCTCGCTCCCCAAGAATGGAACGGATCGAGCTCACCGCCCGCGACGGGCGCATCGACGTCACCCTGGCCGCCCAGCCGGTGGGCAACGATTGGCTGGTGGAGATCACCGGCGGCGAGGCCCACATCGGCGCCTGCGCCCTCGCCACCTTCGACCCGACCCACGCTCGCGCCAGTGCCTCGGTCCTCTCCGCCCCCGGCCACCGTGAGGAGCAGGTCGCGCTGGATGCCGCCCGCACCATCGCCCGCGCCACCCGCGGCACCTCCGTGGTGGTCGCCGGGCTCCACTACCCGAACGTCACCGTGGACGAGATCGACACCGCCCGCCGCCTGTTCCGCGAGCTGGTGGAACGCCTCCTCGCGCGGCTGGGGGACTAGGGCGCATTTCTCACCACGACTCTGCTGCGCCCGCGCAACTGCCCGCATCTCCTGGCCGGGTCCTCGTCCGAGGTAGGAGCCGAATCCCTTCGGCGATCTGCCACATGGGGTCGCCGAAGGGATTCGGCTCCTACCGCGGGCCAGCCAGGATCTACGGCCATTTGCGCGGTCTCGCGACGACCCGTGGTGAGAAATGCGGGCTAGCCGCCGGCTAACGGTTCTCGCGCAGAGACGCCGAGGCGCAGAGGGGGGTGTCGGTGGTTGCCTGTAGGAGCGAGCTTGCTCGCGAACCGGTCGGATTGGCGCCGTGTCAGCTCGCAGGTGAGCCCGCTGCTACATGCTCTACGGCGAGTGGCGGTCGGTAGTCGGGCTAGCCGCGAGCATCACTCGTCGGCGGTCTCCAGGAGCTGCGCCATGCGCACCAAGTCCGCCAGGCCGCGGGCGTGGACCTTCTCCATGATTCGGGCCCGGTGTATCTCGACGGTTCGCGGGCTGATGCCGAGGTGACCGGCGATGACCTTGCTTGACTCCCCGGCGACCACCCTCGCCATGACCTCGCGCTCGCGGTCG
>DASWHD010000003.1:0-2035 GCA_036393335.1 bacterium | reverse complement strand
CGGATCTTCGAGGGCCGCGCCTCGGGGTCGACCGAGACCGTGCCGGGGGCAACCCCGGGCTCGGTGCGGCGGCGCTGCACCAGGTGTAACGAGCGGCGTTGTGGTCTCATGTTCTGGTCTCCTTATCCCGATTTTCGGCGCAGGGATCGTCGCGCCACCGGGCCGGTGGCTCAACGGGTGGAGTCCCCCGCATCGCCGGCATCCGGCGCCGGTGGCCCGGTCGCCTCCACGATCCGCACCGGGAAGGGGTCGGTGATACTGCCGGTGTAGAGGGAGCGGTGGGGGAAGGGGATCTCGATGCCGGCCGCGTCGAAGGCCACCTTGATCTCCTCCAGGATGGCATTGCGCAGCGCCAGGTAGTTCTCGCGCTTGCCCCACACCGAGAACTGCACCTCCAGCGCCGAGTCGCCGTAGCCCAGGAAGATAAACAGCGGCGGCGGCTCCTCCAGACAGAGCGGGTTCTTCTCCGCCACCGCCCGGAGGACCTCGCGCACCCGTGCCATCTTTTCCTTGTAGGCGACGCCGATCTTCAGGTCGATGCGGCGGATGGGAAACTTGGTCAGGGTGGTCACCTCGGACTTGATGAGGCTCTCGTTGGGGACGCGCACGAAGAGGTTGTCGAAGGTGCGGATCTTCACCGACAGGAGGTCGATGCCAATGACTTCCCCGGTGGTGTCGCCGACCTTGATGATGTCGCCCACGGAGAACGGCCGCTCGGCGAGGAGGAACAGACCGCTGATCAGGTTGGAGGCCGAGGTCTGGGAGGCGAACCCCACCGCCACCGACAGGATCCCCGCCGCCCCGAGGAGCACCCCCAGGTCGAAGCCGAGCTGGTGCAGGGCGGCCATCAGGAACAGGGCCATCACCCCCCAGTAGGTCACCCGGCGCAGTAGTGCCTGATGGTGCACCCCGAGATGGCGGCCGATGGCGCGGCCTATGCCGGCCGCCACCAGCTTCGCCGCCACCAGCCCGGCGACCACCAGCAGGGAGGCCCGCAGGAGCTCCAGGACGCGGTCCAGCTCGATGTAGTCGAGCACCTTGGCAAGCCACCCTTCCACGTTTACCTCCGGGCCGAGCCCGCATTGCTAACCATGACTCTGCTGCGGCCCCGCAACGGCTCGTATCTCCCCAGGGTTACCGGGTAATAACCGGGGATGGGGATGAGGGGTGGGGGGAGGGTTGGCCGCAGAGCGGCCAGCGGATCTCTTGGGTTCTTCCATCCTTCTCCCCATCCCCCAATCCCCACCCCCCTTGTTCCTCCTCCACCGGTGCCGCAGCGCGGCAGGAGGACGGGTGAGAAATGCGGGCTCGCGTTCCGCGCTGGCCGAGCGGTGCCACGCCGCGGGACGCCGATGGATCTCGACATGACCTGCGCCCACGGGATGCATCGGGTCATCCGAACAAGGCGCTCAGCGCGCGCACCAGCGACCCTTGGCCCGGCTTCTCCCGGGGCGGGCTGAGGCGCTTGGCGCCGCGCGCCTCCTGGGGCGGGCGCTCGTGGATCTTGACCGTCCCCATCTCCCCGCTCTGGGCGCGGACCAGGGTCACCGGCGTGGTCCAGAGGAGGCCGTCGTCGGCCGCGAACACGGCGAGGTAGGGGGCGGGGAGGCTCAGGCGCTCCAGGCGCAGGGCGTCGCTCCCCTCGTTGCGGATCACCACTCGGGTCACCGCCCGGTGCGGTCGCTGCGGCACCTCTTCCAGGTGGAGTCGCCCCGCGGTACGGCTGTCGTAGCACAGCTGACCCTCGCGGGTGGAGGGACCGAACCAGGTGTCCGAGGGCCGCTGGATAGGGATCTCCGTCAGGTCGCGCGCCGGCTTCGCCACCGCGAGATGGAGCCACACGGGGGAGCTGACGAACAGGGTCGCCTCCTCCCCCGCCGGCAGGTGGAAGGGCGTGACCGGCCGGCTGATCACCGGCCGGTCCGCCAGGGTGGGGCGGATCTGCAGCAGCTCGCCGGTCTCGCGGAAGACGTACCGTTCCTGGTGGTCGTAGGCGGGGAGGGTGTCGGCCGTCGTCGTGACCGAGCAACCCACC
>DASWHD010000002.1:0-5117 GCA_036393335.1 bacterium | reverse complement strand
TCGCCCAACTCCCTGACCGAGGCCCTCGCCCTCGGGGTGCCGGTGGTCGCGACGGACTGCCCCTCCGGGCCGCGCGAGATCCTCGCCGGCGGGCGCTACGGGCCGCTGGTCCCGGTGGGCGACGTCGCGGCCCTCGCCGCGGCCATGCGCGCCACCCTGGACGACCCGCTGCCCGCGGCGGACTTGCGGGCGGCGGTCACGGAATACACTGTCGCGGCGGCGACGCGCGCCTATCTGGCGGTGCTCGGCCTCGCCGAGCCCTAACCCGCATTTCTCACCATGAATCTGCTGCGCCCGCGCAACCGCCCGCATCCCCTAGCCGGGTCCTCGTCCGGGGTAGGAGCCGAATCCCTTCGGCGACCTGCGTCATGGGGTCGCCGATCAAATCGGCTCCTACCGCGGGCCGACCAGGATCTACGGACGTTTGCGCGGTCTCGCTACGATCCCTAGTGAAAAACGCGGGCTGAGGGCCGACCATGCTGATCTCGCACAAGTACAAATTCCTGTTCGTCCACATCGCCAAGACCGGCGGCACGAGCGTGCGCGCCACCCTGGAGCGCTACCGCTGGCGCGACCCGCTCTACTTGCCGCAGTTTGTTTGCAGCCGCATCAGCCACCTCACCGGCCATCGCATCGGCGCCAAGATCCCGCGCCACGCCAAGGTGATCTGCGCCTACGAGATGCTGCCGCGGGAGGTCTTCGACGGCCTGTTCAAGTTCGCCTTCGTGCGCAACCCGTGGGACCTGCAGGTCAGCTCCTTCCACCACATCCGCCGCGAGCGGCCCCACCTCCTGGCCGGCCACGACGAGTTCGAATCCTTCCTGCGCTACAAGCTCGACCCGGCGCGACCCTACCAGTTCCACATCGACACCTCGATCGAGCTGCAGAGCGACTACTTGATCGACCTCCACGGCCGGGTGCTGGTGGACTTCATCGGCCGCTACGAGAACCTCGCCGACGACTTCCAGCAGGTGTGCCGGCGCATCGGCGTGCCGGCGCCCCAGCTCGCTCACAGGCGCCAGGCCAAGGACCGCGCCGGCTACCAGAGCTATTACACCGACGCCACCCGCGCCCTGGTGGCCGAGCGCTTCGCCCCCGACATCGAGATGTTCGGCTACCGCTTCGACGGGTGACCATGCCGACGTCGCTGCACATCGTCGGGAGCAAGACCCTGGGGGGGGCCGAGCGCTTCTACCTGCGCCTGATCGAGGCCCTGCACGCGGGCGGTGCATCGGTGGAGGCCATGCTGCGCGCCGGCAGCGACGTGGTGGCGCAGGTGCCGGCTGGGATCCCGGTCCACCGGTCGCCCATGCGCACCGTGTGGGATCCCCTGTCGCGGCGGGCGATCACCCGCGCCCTGCGGGCGATCCGGCCGGCGATCGTCCAGACCTACATGGGTCGCGCCACCCGCCTCACCCACGTCCGTCCGGGCCGCGGCCCGGTGCACGTCTCGCGTCTCGGCGGTTACTACAAGCTCGCCGGCTACCGCCATGCCCACGCCTGGATCGGCAACACCCGCGGGGTGTGCGACTACCTGATCCAGGGCGGCATGCCGGCGGCGCGGGTCTATCATATTTCGAATTTCATCGACCCGCCGCGCGTGGTCGCCGCCGCCGAGCTGGCGGCATTGCGGCGCGAGCTGGCGATCCCGGAGGAGGCGCTGGTGGTGGTCACCGCCGGGCGCTTCGTGCCGGTGAAGGGCCACCGGTACCTCCTCGGCGCCTTCGCGCGCCTGCCGGCCGCGGTCTACGACCGCCCCCTCTGGCTCCTGTTGGTGGGAGACGGACCCCTGCGGCCGGACCTGGAGGCCCAGGCGCACCGTCTCGGCATCGCCGCGCGCGTCGCCTGGGCCGGCTGGCGCACCGACCCGAGCCCGTTCTACCAGCTCTCCGACCTGGTGGCCTTTCCCTCCCTGGAGCTGGAGACCCTGGGCAACGTCATCCTCGAGGCGTGGGTCCACAATAAGCCCCTGGTGACCAGCCGCTTCCGCGGCGCGCGCGAGATCACCCGCCACGGCGAAGACGCGTGGCAGGTGGAGTACGAGGACGAGGAGGGTCTCGCCCAGGGGATCCTCCAGGTGTTGCGCGACGAGCGACTTGCCGCGGACCTGGTGCGCTGCGGCGGCGACCACCTGGCGCGCCAGTTCTCCCGCACCGCCGTGGTCCGGCGCTACCTCGATCTCTATGATGAGCTTCTGTCCGCGGAGGGGTGAGCGCGTGGCCGGCAATCGCATCTCGATCCTCATGTACCACCAGGTGGGCGACTTCCCGCGTATGGCGGCGCACCGCTCCACCTACTGCCACTACCGGCGCTTCGCCGCCCAGATGGCCTACCTGCACCGCTTTGGCTACCACGTGCTGCGCCTCGACGAGGCCCGGGAGGCGCTCAGCGGCGCGCGTCCCATCCCCAGCCGGGCGGTGGTGCTCACCTTCGACGACGGCTACGAGAACTTCTACCAGCACGCCTACCCGGCCCTGGCGCGCTACGGCTTCCCCGCCATGGTCTACCTCCTCTCCGGGTTCATCGGCCGGGACGCCACCTGGTTCGCGGCCGATGGCCGTGCCACGCCGCCCCTCATGAGCCGCGACCGGATCCTGGAGCTGCGCCGCGCGGGCATCGATTTCGGCTCCCACGGCGTCTCCCACGCCAAGCTCGCGCGGGTCGACCGGGGGCGCGCCCGGGAGGAGATCGAGTGCAGCAAGGTGGCGCTGGAGGAGCTGCTCGGCGAGGAGGTGCGCCACTTCTGCTACCCCTACGGCAGCCACGACTCGCAGGTGGTGGAGCTCGCCCGCGCCGCCGGCTACGCCACCGCCGTCACCTGCGTGCGCGCCGCGGCCACCCCGGCGGACGACCCCCTGGCCCTGCCGCGCAAGGCGATCTCCTGGGGTGACTCGCTGGCCGGCTACTTTTGGAAGCTGGAGATGAAGAACCGCCGCAAGGCCGGAGCGAGTGCGGAGTACACGCCGTAGGTTGCGATCCTCCGTGACCCAAGGGAATTTCGCTTTGATGAAGGCAGGAAGTTCGAAAGCCAAAGGAGCGGTGGGGGGAGACGAGGCCCATCGCATCCACGGAAGGGTGCACAACGCGGGAACCCAGGAACCCAGGAAGAGAGGCCCAGATACTCTGTTTTTCTTGGTTTCCTGGGTTCCCGCGTCGATCGATCTCAGGTGAGCCGACGATTACGGGTACGGGCGGCTGCCTTGTGGTCGCCGGGACCATCCGGGACAATCCGCGTGTCGTTGACTCGGGGGGAGCGATGCTCGATCTCAAGGTCCTGCGTGAGGAGCCGGAGCGGCTCGCCGCGGCCCTCGCCGCGCGCGGCGCCGCCGTCGAACTGGACCGCCTGCGCGGGTTGGAGCAACGGCGCCGGGAGCTGCTCCAGGAGGTGGAGGAGAAGAAGGCGGACCGCAACGCCGCCTCCAAGCGAATCGGCGAGGTAAAGAAGGCCGGCGGCGATGCCGCGGGGGAGCAGGCGCGGGTGAAGGCCCTGGGAGAGGAGATCAAGGCCCGCGACGAGCAGGTGGCGCGGGTGGTGGCGGAGCTGGAGGCCCTGTGGCTCACCGTGCCCAACCTGCCCCACGACGGCTGCCCCGTGGGTGAGGACGAGACCGCCAACCTGGAGATCCGGCGCTGGGGCACCCCACGCGCTTTCGATTTCACCCCGCTGGCTCACTGGGAGCTGGGGGAGGCCCTCGGCATCCTCGACTTCGCGACCGCCGCCAAGATCGCCGGCGCCCGCTTCGCCCTGCTGCGCGGCCTCGGCGCGCGCCTGGAGCGGGCCCTGATCGACTTCATGCTCGACGTTCACACCCGCGACCACGGCTACACCGAGGTGGTGCCGCCCTTCCTGGTGAACGCCGACGCGATGACTGGCACCGGCCAGCTCCCCAAGTTCGCCGAGGACCTGTTTCGCTGCCGCGACGACGACCTCTACCTGATCCCCACCGCCGAGGTGCCGGTGACCAACATCCACCGCGACGAGATCCTCCCGGAGGGGAGCCTGCCGATCCGCTACTGCGCCTACACCCCGTGCTTCCGCCGCGAGGCCGGCTCCCACGGCAAGGACACCCGCGGCCTGATCCGCCAGCACCAGTTCGACAAGGTGGAGCTGGTGCGCTTCGAGGAGCCGGAGGCCTCCGCCGCCGCTTTGGAGGAGCTCACGGCCCACGCCGAGGCGATCCTTCAGAAATTGGCGCTGCCGTACCGGGTGGTGGAGCTGTGCACCGGCGACCTCGGCTTCTCCGCGGCCCGCACCTACGACCTGGAGGTGTGGGTCCCGGCCCAGGAGCGCTATCGGGAGGTCTCGTCGTGCTCCAGCTTCGGCGACTTCCAGGCGCGCCGCGCACGCATCCGCTACCGCCATCCGGACCACAAGAAGCCGCGCCTCGTCCACACCCTCAACGGCTCCGGCCTGGCGGTGGGCCGCACCATGGTCGCCCTGCTGGAAAACCACCAGCAGGCCGACGGCTCGGTGCGCATCCCCCCGGCCCTGGTGCCGTACATGGGGGGGGTGGAGGTAATCACCCCCGCCAAGTAACACGCCCCCTCCCCCACCGGGGGAGGGCCGGGGTGGGGGCGGTGGGAGTGAGCAGGCTGTCTGATTATGGGTCCAAACGAAGAGTTCTCCCCAGCGCCCTCCCCCCAGCCCCCTCCCGGGGGGAGGGGGGGCAGTGGTTCTTCGCTCCCCGTCGTGACCCTGCGCAAGGGTGAAGAACGCCGCCTGCGTCTGGGCCACCCGTGGGTCTATTCCAACGAGGTCGCGGACGGCCTGAAGGGGCTGGCGCCCGGCGCCCAGGTGCAGGTGGTGGACCACCGCGGCGGGCCGATCGGCGTGGGCACCGCCAACCCCCGCACCCTGATCGCGGTGCGCCTCTTCACCCGCGGCCGCAAGGCGGTGGATGGCGACCTCGTCGGCCGGCGGCTGGTCGCCGCTCGGGAGCTGCGCGAGGCACTCGGCTTGGGGGACACGTATCGGTGGGTGCACTCGGAGGGGGACCGACTGCCGGGTCTGATCGTCGACCGCTACGACGATGGCCTCGTGGCCCAGAGCCTCACCGCCGGGGTCGACGCCCTGTGGCCGTTGATTCTCCCGGCCCTGGTGGAGCAGGCCAGCCCCG
>DASWHD010000001.1:0-5129 GCA_036393335.1 bacterium | reverse complement strand
TCGATGATCCGCGGCCCGTTCTTGACCCGGCGCACCCGGCCCATACGCGCCTCGATGTCGATCAGGCAGTCGAGCAGGTCCCGCGGCGCCCGATCGGTCTCCAGCCGCGCCACGCCGTTCACGAACCAGTCTTGGTCGAGGATCCCCATGGGGTCGGAGCGGTAGAGGTCCGAGACCGCCGCCACCCGCACTCCGGGCGTGGCGTCAAGCCACCGCAACGCCTCGTCGCAGGCACCGACCTTGTCGCCGATGTTGCCGCCGAACCCGATGTAGGCCGTATGCATGGCTGCCGCCAAGTTAGCCGCGAATGGACGCGTATGGACGCAAATAGATTAGAAGTCGTTGACGATGCGTTTCCACTCGACGCGCGGGTGCTGGAAATTCACGAGCAATGCGATTTTGCGTCCCGTCGCTTTCAGGTAATTCAACGTTTGCGCCAGGTGCTCGTTCGCGAGAGGGTCGACGCATTTCAGCTCGACGATCGATCTGTCATCAACAAGCAAGTCTGCGCAGTAGTCACCAACGACGACTCCCTTGTAGCTAACGCTGATGGGTACTTGGGTCTGAACCTGGAGTCCTCGCCACGCGATTTCTTGAGCGGTGCCCGTTCATAGACCTTCTCAAGAAAGCCTGGCCCCAGCGTATTGGCAACTTCATAGGTTGCACCCACCACCTGCTCCGCGAGGCGATTGAGGTATTCGCGTCCATTTGCGTCCATACGCGGCTAACAAACTAAATGACCTTCCCCATGCGGATGATGGCCTCTTCCAGTCGCGCCTCGGGGACCGTGAGGGTCATGCGCACGTAGCCGTCGCCGCCGGGACCGAAGCCGGTGCCGGGGGTGATCACCACGCCGGCCTCCTCCAGGACGCGCGCGGCGAACTCCGCGGAGGTGGTGCCCTGCGGGGTGTGCAGCCAGACGTAGAACGCCGCCTCCGGTGTCACCGGCGTCAGGCCTATCTTGCGCAGTCCGGCCAGGGCCACGTCGCGCCGCCGCTGGTAGGTCGCGCGCATGTCCGCGACACAGCTCTGGTCGCCGGTGAGGGCCGCGATCGCCGCCTCCTGCACCGCCTGGAAGACCCCCGAGTCGATATTGGTCTTGATCTTGCCCAGCCCGGCGACCACGTCCGCGTTGCCCGCCACCCAGCCGATGCGCCAGCCGGTCATGTTGTAGGTCTTGGACAGGGAGTGGCACTCGACCCCCACCTCCTTGGCCCCCTTGATGTCGAGGAAGGAGAGGGGACGGTTGCCGTCGTAGTAGATCTCCGAGTAGGCGGCGTCGTGGCAGACGATGATGTTGAACGCCCGCGCAATCTCTACCGTCTCCTCGAAGAAAGCGCGGGTGGCACAGGTGGCGGTGGGGTTGTTGGGATAGTTGAGAAACATCAGCCGGCAACGCTCCAGGATGCCCTGGGAGATCTTGGAGTAGTCGACCAGGAAGTGGTCGCGCTCGTGCAGGTAAAGCTCGATCACCTCGCCGTGGGCAAAGAGGGTGCCGGCGGCGTAGACCGGGTAGCCGGGGGTGGGGCAGATCACCGCGTCCCCCGGGTTGACGAAGGCCCACGGGAGGTGGCCGATCCCCTCCTTGGAGCCGATCAGGGCGATCACCTCGGTATCGGGATCCAGCTCGATCGCCGGGTTGCGGCGCCGGTACCAGTCGGCGACCGCCTGCCGATAGGCGCGCAACCCTTCGTACGACGGGTACTGGTGGTTCGCCGGATTCGCGGCTGCGCGAGCGAGGGCCTCGACGATGTGGGTTGGCGTCGGCAGGTCCGGATCGCCGATGCCCAGGGAGATTACGTCGACGCCGCGGGCCTGCACCTTCTTCTTCAGCCGGTCGAGCTCCGCGAACAGGTAGGGCGGGAGCTGCTTGAGCCGCTCGGCAAGCTGAACGTCTATTCGACTCATGAGGGGGTTCCCGTGTTTCTGGGTGGGTGGAAAAAGAGGGGTTAGGAGACAGGAGGTAGGGGTTAGGGATGGATAGTCGCCTGCGGGCGGCCAGCAGAGATTCCGGGGTTGGCTGCGACGACGAAGAGATGATCCGCCGGCCCGCAAGGCCGGCACCACCCCCTACCTCCTACCCCCTGACTCCTGTCTCCTATCCCTCCCTTAACCCCAACACATCCTGCATGTCGTACAACCCCGGTGGTCGGCTGCGGATCCACTTGGCCGCCGCCATCGCGCCGGTGGCGAAGGTGTCGCGGCTGGTGGCGCGGTGGGTCAACTCCAGCCGCTCGCCGTGGCCATAGAAGAACACGGTGTGCTCGCCCACCACGTCGCCGCCACGCAGGGTGGCGAAGCCGATCTCGCGCTCCGCCCGCGGGCCGATCATCCCGTGGCGCTCGTAGCGCCCTACATCCGCCAGGTCACGCCCGAGGGTGGTGGCCAGGACCTCCCCGAGACGGATCGCCGTACCGGACGGCGCATCTTGCTTCTTCCGGTGGTGGGCCTCCAGGATCTCCACGTCGAAACCGTTCCCCAGGTGGCCGGCGGCCATGGCCGCGAGGCGCAGCAGGAGGTTCACCCCCAGGCTCATGTTGGGGGCGAGCAGGTGGGGTTGCTGGGTCGCGAAGGTGCGGATGAAGTCCAGCTCCTCCGGCTTGAAGCCGGTGGAGCCGATGACCATCGAGCGGCCCGCGGCGGAGACCAGCGGCAACAGGTTGAGGGTCACCCCGGGAAAGGTGAAGTCCACCAGGACCTGCCAGTCGTCCGCCACCTCTTCGAGGGTGGCGGTGATCACCACGTCCATCGTGCCCACCCCGGCCACCTCGCCGGCGTCGCGGCCCATGGCCGGGTCACTGGACTTCTCCAGGGCACCGACCAGGCGAATCTCCGGGTCGCGCTGCGCCGCCGCGACCAGGCATTGGCCCATCCTCCCGGCGGCGCCGGTGACGACGATTCCGGTCATCGTGCTCCTCCTGATCCGACCCGCCGCCGTCAAGCCGCGCCGGCGAGCGTGTTGACGAGATCCGCCAAAGAAACGGTCTGTTGCTGGCTCTCGGTGAGGTCGCGCACCACGACCTCGCCGGTGGCCAGCTCCGCATCGCCGAGGATCACCACCTTGCGGGCACCGAGGCGGTCGGCGCGCTTGAGCTGTGCCTTCAACGAGCGGTTTCCGTGGTCCAACTCACAGGAGAGGCCGGCGCGGCGCAGGGCGTCGGCGAGCTGCAGGCCACGCTCCTGGGCGGCGGCGCCGAGGGCGGCGACATACACGGCGAGGGACGGCGCGAGTTCCTCCGCTGCCATCAGCTCGATGAGCCGCTCGAGGCCGATGGCAAAGCCGATCGCCGGGGTCGGCGGCCCGCCCAGCTCCTCCACCAAGCCGTCGTAGCGGCCGCCGGCGGCCACCGCCGCCTGGGCACCGAGGGCCCCCGAGACCACCTCGAAGGCGGTACGGGTGTAGTAGTCCAGCCCACGCACGAGCCGCGGGTTGATCTGGTATGCGATGGCCAGCACCGCCAGCCCCGCCTCGACCCGCCCCAGGTGTTCCGCGCACGCGCCGCACAGGTGGTCGAGGAGCAGCGGCACACCGGCAAGCGCCGCGCCACAGGTGGGCACCTTGCAATCGAAGACCCGCAGGGGGTTGGTGACGATGCGCCGCTGGCAGTCGCCGCACAGCCGGTCCGCCCGCTCCTGAAGCGCCGCCACCAAGATCTCTCGGTAACCCGGCCGGCAATCGGGACAGCCCACGCTGTTGAGCTGCAGGGCGACGTCGGTGACGCCCACCGCCTCCAGAAGGCGCATCAACAGGGCGATCACCTCCACGTCGAGGGTCGGGCCCGCCTCGCCGATGGCCTCCACGCCGAACTGGTGGAACTGGCGAAACCGGCCTTTCTGCGGCCGCTCCCGGCGGAACATCGGGCCGAAGTAGTAGAGCTTGTCCAGGGGGTGCTCGCGCAGCCGGCCGTTGCTCACCAGGGCGCGCACCACGCCTGCGGTGCCTTCCGGGCGCAGGGAGATGCGCCGCCCCTTGGCGTCGGCGAAGGTGTACATCTCCTTCTCGACGATGTCCGTGGCGACGCCGACACTGCGCTCGAAGAGCTCGGTGGCCTCGAACATCGGCGTGGCGATCTCGCGATAACCGTAGAGCGGCAGGTTGTCCTCCACGACCCGGCGCAACCGCTGCCACGGCCCCTGCTCTTCCGGCAGGATGTCATGGGTCCCCTTGACCGGCTGGATGTGCTGCGACATGGCGAGATCAGAACAAAAAAGCTCAGCCTTTTCCGGGCCGCCGAGCTACGCCTTCTGTGCCGCCTCGGCGGCGGCATTGCCATGCTCGCGGCCGCCGGGGATCAGCTCCTCGGCGATCTGGATGGCGTTGAGGGCCGCACCCTTGCGCAGGTTGTCGGAGACGATCCACATGTCGAGGCCGTTCTCGATACTCTGGTCCTCGCGGATGCGGCCGACCAGGACGTCGTCGTGACCGGTCGCCTCCAGCGGCATGGGATAGATCAGTTCCTGGGGGTAGTCGTAGACCGTCACCCCCTCGGCGTAGGCGAGGAGCTCGCGCGCCTGGTCGGCCGTGAGCTTGCGCTCGGTCTCGATGTTCACCGCCTCCGAGTGGCCGCGGAATACCGGCACCCGCACGCAGGTAGCGCTGACCCGGATCGAGTCGTCGCCCATGATCTTGCGCGTCTCGTTGACCATCTTCATCTCCTCCTTGGTGTAGCCGGAGTCGAAGAAGACGTCGATGTGCGGGATGAGGTTGAAGGCGATCTGATGCGGGAAGACTTTCGGGGTGCCGAAGTCGAACTTACCCAGCCCCTTCACCTGCTCCATCAGCTCCTCCATCGCCGCGCCCCCGGCCCCGGAGACCGCCTGGTAGGTCGCCACCACGATGCGCTTGATCTTGGCCACGTCGTGGATCGGCTTGAGGGCGACCACCATCTGGATAGTGGAGCAGTTGGGGTTGGCGATGATGCCCGGCTGGTCGGGGATCGCGCGCCGGTTGACCTCGGGGACGATGAGCGGGATGTCCGGGTCCATGCGGAAGGCGGAGGAGTTGTCCACCACCACCGCCCCGGCCTTCACCGCCGTGGGCGCAAACTCCTTGGAACGCGCCGCACCCGCGGAGAACAGGGCGATGTCGATGCCGGCGAACGAGTCGTGGGTCAGCTCCTGGACCGTGA